>CADDYW010000044.1 GCA_902810745.1 Chloroflexota bacterium
TTTGTCAAGGGGTCGGTGGGGTTGCCCGTGCGCGAGTCGGCCGGGGCGGAACGCGTCAGGGGCCGAGCGCGGCTGCTTGCTTGACATCTCTGGGGTGCTTCGCTTATGATTGAGACAGCACGCGGTAGTCGAAGGGAGGCCTTCGACGTGCCGCGTTTCTTTAGGTCCGGGAGTTTTCGCCGCTCCTCTCACCTCTCAGAAGGCGTGCGGGCAAGCTGACCTTCCGGCACGCGCTCTCCCAGGCCGAGACAGCGGTAGGTTAGAAGAAGGAGAAGGGGTCGATGAGACTGTTACGCCGGGCTCCAGCGGAGCCTACTCGGCCTGCGCGTCAGACCCGGGCAGCTCGAGGCACCCGGACCGTCTCGCCAACTCGGGTTGGCAAGAACCTGACCGACGGCATCCGCCAGTTCTTCTACGACACGAAAGCGGAGCTGCGGAAGGTTGTCTGGCCTACGCGCGAGCAGGCAGTGAACCTGACGGGTCTGGTTATCGCGGTCTCTGTCGCAGTCGCGGCTTTCATCGGGCTGATCGACCTGATCGTGGAGAAATTGTTCGTAGCGCTACTAGGTGGGGCATAGGTATGGTCAGAGAAGCACAAGATGCCGTCAACGAGGTGACCGAGCCGACGAACGCCGTGGAAGAACCGGCTGCCGCGCCCGCTCCGGCCGTCCCGGAAGGCGCGGAGTGGTATGTCATTCATACTTACTCCGGGTATGAGAATAAGGTCAAGACCAACCTCGAGCACCGAATCGCCTCGATGGATATGCAGGACAAGATCTTTCAGGTCGTGATTCCGGTCGAGGATGAGGTCGAGGTCAGGGATGGACAGCGTCGAACCGTACAGCGGAAGGTCTTTCCGGGGTACGTGCTGGTGCAGATGCTCCTGAGCGATGACTCGTGGTACGTGGTGCGCAATACGCCGGGCGTGACCGGCTTCGTCGGGTCGGGGAATACGCCTATCCCATTACCCGAGCACGAGGTCAAGGCCATCCTCAAGCAGATGAAGGCCGAGGCACCGCGCGTGAAGATCGCCTTCATGAAGGGCCAAAGCGTTCGGATTATCGACGGCCCGTTTGCGGAGTTCATCGGCGTGGTCGACGACATCAACCACGAGCGTGGCAAGGTTCGGGTGCTCGTGTCCTTCTTTGGTCGAGAGACGCCCGTCGAGCTGGACTTCCTGCAGGTCGAAAAGTTGTGAGATCACGTCCCGTTTCACGCGGGGGCACGCCTCTGGATAGCGGGACCAAAGGGTAAGATATGGCAAAGAAAGTCAAGGCGATTGTCAAGCTGCAGATCCCGGCCGGCAAGGCCACGCCCGCCCCGCCGGTGGGGCCGGCGCTCGGTCAGCATGGCGTCAACATCATGGCATTCGTCAAGGAGTACAACGAGCGCACCGCGGCGCAGGCTGGAGCTATCGTCCCGGTGGAGATCACGATCTTCGAAGATCGTTCGTTTACGTTCGTGACGAAGACGCCCCCTGCGGCGGATCTGCTCAAGAAAGCGATCGGGATCGAGAAAGGATCCGGTCAGCCGTCCACGACGAAGGTCGGCGAGATCTCTCGAGAAAAGATTCGTGAGATAGCCCAGCTGAAGATGAAGGATCTCAACGCGCTGAACCTCGAAGCTGCCGAGCGGATGATCGAGGGAACCGCGAAGAGCATGGGTATCGTAATCAAAGGGTAGAGTCGAGAAGCTCTATCCAGAATGAGTGGGAGGAGCTCGAGCTCCGCAATGACCACGAGGAGTGACGATGAAACATCACGGAAAGAAATACCTTGAAGCGGCGAAGCTGATCGAGCGCGGTCGGCAGTACACTCCAGCCGAGGCCGTCGATCTGGTCAAGCGCGTATCGTACAGCAAGTTTCCCGGCACGGTGGAGATGCATCTCCGCATGGGGCTGGACCCGCGTCACGCTGATCAGCAGGTACGCGGTGTCGCCCTGCTCCCGCACGGTCTAGGGAAGCAGGTCCGCGTTCTCGTGTTTACCTCGGGCGAGGGAATTCGCCTGGCCGAGGAAGCCGGCGCGGATTACGTCGGCGGCGAGGATCTGATCAAGCGAATCGAAGAGGGCTGGCTCGACTTCGACGTTGCTCTCGCGACCCAGGAGATGATGCCACGTGTCAGCCGCCTTGGCCGTATTCTCGGGCGGCGTGGCCTGATGCCGAACCCACGGTCGGGCACGGTCGTGCAGATGGCCGACCTGCAGCGCGCCATTCGTGACGCTCGCAAGGGGCGCGTCGAGTTCCGCCTCGATCGAACCGCGATTATCCACGTGCCGATCGGCAAGACGGATTTCCAGAGCGCTGCCCTGATCGAGAATATGGCGGCGCTGGTGGATGCCATTCAGCGGGCAAAGCCCACGGGCGCCCGTGGACAGTATGTCCGTTCGATCACGCTTGCGCCGACGATGGGGCCGGGCGTTCCGGTCGAATTGCAGCAGGCGCTCGCGATGAGTGCCGCGTAACTTCACAAACCAGCTTGGGTATGCTATTCTCAAGCTGCAGATTCGAACCGCGCCAGAGACAGCAGGGGTAGCCCGTCTGCCGAACCGAGGGGACGCGGTGGAGATGCGCTCCACGCCGACGACGGTCCGACAGCGAGGCTCATAATCGACAACCCTGCCGAGGTACGGACGAGCTTTCGCATCGGGCATGCGTTCACGCATTGCCTCCGAGAATGCTTGACCTTGCGCCTTCGTGGCTATCTCTGGCCGCGGAGGCGTTTTGTTTTTCGCGTAAGCTTGACTCTGGGCGAAAGGAGGTGACCTATGCCGAATGCACGAAACGTCAAGGCGGTTGCAGAGCTCGAAGAACGGTTTCGCCGTCACCCGACCGCCTTCCTGACCGACTATCGAGGATTGACGGTGTCTGATCTGGCGACCTTGCGTCGTCGACTTCGCGAGGCCGGCGTCGACTATCGTGTCGCGAAGAACACGCTTATCCAGATTGCGGCGAAGCGCGTCGGGCTAACCGGCCTCGAGCCGTACCTGACCGGGCCAACCGCGATCGCATTTACCGCTGCGGACGAGATCGAGGCGGCCCGCGCCCTCTCGGAGTACGCGCGCGTGTCGCGTATCCTGACCCTGAAGGGCGGCATCATCGGGCGACGCGCGATCTCCAGCGAGGAAGTTTCGGAGCTTGCGGCGCTGCCCGGGCGGGCGCAGGTACAGGCGAACCTCGTCGGCGCGGTGCAGGGGCCCATGGCCAGCCTGGCTGGCGTTCTGACGAACGTTTTGAGCGGGATCGTCTACGCGCTGGAGCAGCGGGAGAAGCAGCTTCAGCCAGCGTAAAAGAATCTGATTGCTTAGGAGTTGACGTCGATGGCAGTATCCGAACGTGTCCAGAAGGTCTTCGAAGAGATCAACGGGCTCAGCGTGCTGGAGATCGCCCAGCTATCGAAGCTGATGCAGGAATCGTGGGGCGTGAGTGCTGCTCCGATCGCAGCCGCCGCTCCGGTCGCGGCAGCCGCCGCTGCACCGGCCGCCGCGGCAGCCGCAGCGCCCGTCGAGGAGAAGACCGAGTTTAACGTGGTGCTCAAGGAGGTTGGTCCGAACAAGCTCAACGTGATCAAGGCAGTCCGTGAGCTCACCACTCTTGGTCTGAAGGAAGCCAAGGATCTCGTCGAGGCCGCGCCAAAGCCGGTGAAGGAGTCGGTCCCGAAGGACGAGGCCGAATCCGCGAAGGCTAAGCTCGAGGCAGCAGGCGCGGTCGTCGAGCTCGTCTAACCGGTGCGGCAGTGGGCGGGGGGTCGAGTGGCCCACGTCGGACGGATGTCGGGCCCTCCCCCCGCGTTATTTCGGGTGCGGATGTCTCACCGCACGCACAAGCTTCCAACGTCGTCTCGTCCCATCCGACTTCCACGATGATCTACCTGCTTCGAGACGATCTGTTCGGTGAAGAGCGCCTCGCCGAGCTACGGGAGCGTGTCGGGTCGCCGGACGCGCAGAGCCTCAACGTCACTGTTCTGGACGGACAGCGCCTATCCGTGGCGGAGCTGCGCAGCGCAGCTGACGCGCTTCCATTTCTCGGCGAGCGGCGCCTGGTCATTGTACGCCGCCTGTTCGGAGCCACAGCGCAGGCGGATTCCACCCCGGATACCGCTGCGCCGCGCAGGGGTAGCCGAGTGGACGCCGAACGCGAGCAGGCCTTTCTCAGCTATTTCCCTCTACTCCCCCCGACGACCGACCTGGTCCTGGTCGAGGATCAGGATTTCCGCGCGGATCATCCAGTGGCGAAGGCTATCGCGGCGATGGGCGGTGAAGTTGCCTTCTCGGCCGCGCCGCGCTGGGATCAGCTCGCGCGCTGGATCGAGCGGCGCGTGCAGCAGAAGGGCGGTCGGATCACCCGCGCTGCCGCTCAGGAGCTTTCGTCATTTCCTATCGATGATCTGCGACAGCTCGATCTGATCCTCGACAGCCTGGTCACCTATGCCGATGGGCAGCCAATCGGTCCCCACGACGTGCACGCCCTGGTTCACCTCAGCCACGAGGTCGACGTATTCGACCTGGTCGATGCTGTCGGCGCGAAAGATCGTCGGGCCGCGCTCGAGGCATATCGGCGGCTGCTTGCAGAGAACGTGTCACCAATCTATCTGCTGGTGATGCTGACCCGCCAGGTGCGTCTGCTCTTGCTGGCGCACGAGGCGCGGGAGAGGAACGAAGACGTAGCACGATCGCTGAAGATTCACCCGCGCGTCGCGCAGAAGATCACCCAGCAGGCACGTGCTTTTGGGGTCGAGCGATGCCTCGCCGCCTACCGGCGGTTAGCCGCGGTCGATGAGGCGATCAAGATGGGTGAGGCAGACGAAGAGCTCGCGGTCGAGCTGCTGCTGCTCGAGCTGACCGAAAGCTAGAGCCGCGTTCGCATTGTGCTGCCGATCACGGGAGAGCCATCCGGATGTCTGTATTCCTGATTGACGCCCGGCCGTGGTGCGAGCCCGGGTGGGTCAGCCCGTGAGGAGATCTGGCTGGCTAGCTCATCTGCCGAATCAGGCAGACAACCTCGCCTTGAATCTTCACCTGATCCGGTCGAACATAGATCGGTTGCATCGACGAGTTAGCCGGCTGCAGACGAATGCGATCCCGCTCGCGGTAGAAGCGCTTCAGCGTGACCTGTCCTTCCGTTCCGGGTCCATCCGTCAGCAAAGCGACGACGATGGATCCGTTTTCGGCAGTCTCACGCGGACGAATGATAACCAGGTCGCCGTCGGCGATCAGATCCTCGATCATCGACTGACCGCGAACCCGCAGCGCGTAGACGCCCTCGGTCGGGACGAGGTCGTGGGTCAACGTGATGTGCTCGGTGCGGTCTTCGATTGCCTCGATGGGAGCGCCGGCCGCAATCTGTCCGAGGACGGGCACGCTGACGCGCTCGGGTAAGCGCTCGCCGTCGTTGTCCAGCAGCTCGATTCCCCGTGAGATGTCCGGGTCACGGCGGATATAGCCTCGCTTGGCCAGCACCCTCAGGTTGTAATCGACAACCGAGGTCGAGGTGATGTTGACTCCATCGCCAATCTCACGGACAGACGGCGGGTAGGAGTGCTCGCGCACGTACTGGCGAATGAACTCCAGAATCTGGGTCTGACGTGTCGATAGCTGACGAGATTCCACGGCTCGAACCCTCCTTGTTCGGTTCTGCCGAACAGCAGTTCGAGAGGCATTCTAGCATCGGGTAGCCGCCCGTGTCAACGGGGCTGGTCAGCGCGGACGAGGCGTCCCGAGACGGCGCAGCACCTCGTCGTCCGGAAGAAGCTCGGTTAGTCGCTTCCAGACGCGTCTATCCTCATCTGACAGGTACGGTAGCTTTTCAGCCACATTCCGGATCCATCGGCAATCGGCGTAATGTCCTTTTCGGCAATGCCAGCAGGCGAGTGATTCCGGGTCGCGCTCGGTCCCACCGCACACCGGGCATTCCGGAGGATCCATCAGTCCGCGTGGCCAACGTTCAGTCCTGGCTTGCACCAAGGTGTTCCTCACTCTCCTAACCAGGTGCTCCTGCCGCCCGGGGCGCTTTCGCACTCGAAAGCAAACTCGGGCGTGACGGCCGCCACGGACCGACCGAAGGACCGAGGTAGCCAGCTCTCCGAGCTGACCGCGTTCCTCTCAGCCCACTTCGGGCGTTCCAACCAGCCGGTGCTCCTCGTGCGTCGGGGACACCGTGCGTACCGTCAGGACAGTATTGTAACGCGTTCCCGACCAGATCCGTCAAGGCTCGCGGCGTCAGAAACGAAGCGGGCGCGGGAGACGCGATCAGACGTCGAATGTCTGCTCCGATGACGCGTGCGCAGCGGCATTCGGCTGCGGAGCCCGTTCGCGTCTCAGGTAATCGTTCACGCGCGCCTGGAGAATCTGCAAGCGCCGGGAACGGTCCTTGGGATCCTCGGGCGCCTGTACTGCTGAGAGCGCGTCCGCGCTGGCCTGAGCGAGCGCGGCGAGGTCGTCACGGGTCAAGCTGACGACGAGGCCACGGCTGATGAGATGGAGGATGATCGAACCGTCCTGGTCTTCCTGCCAGAATGAGAAGCTGTCGCTGCTGGCGAGCAGTCGTCCGGTAAAGATCATGCGAGCTACTGCCTTTCGGAACGTCTGATTCGGAGACTTGAATTTTGCCACGTTATCTGCTATAGTTTACATCGTCCTACGAGTGTAGCTCAGTTGGTAGAGCAGCGGTCTCCAAAACCGCCGGTCGGGGGTTCGAGTCCCTCCACTCGTGCCGACGAAGGCCCCTCGCATGTCGAGGGGTTCTGTTTTTTCGTGCTCCCCCACCCCGTGCCTGCGCGAACCTTGCACCTGCGTGTGCCCTCCCCTGCACTGTTTCGAAGGGCGAGCGTCTGTCTACCCACCGGGTCTCCGCCCGATGAATCTGGCCTGTTTGATCTCTCCCCATCGCGGAGCGACGTTACTCTTCCGGTCTTCTAACGCACGACCTTTCGCATCCACGCACGCCCGAAGCCGCCAGGGTGCGCGTGCCATGTCCGGAAATGGCGTCGGTACGCCCGAAATCCTGAGCCGACGAGACTGAGAATCTGCCGCGACAAGCGGAAGCATCGTACGCTTCGACCTTGCACGAATTTGTCTGGCGAGAACGTGGGTGCTACCATCTCGATGTCGGTTAGTCGCGAGAACCACCGGCGCCCTCGTTCTCCACCTAGGCCACACTGATCCCCCCTAGATGGTCGGGCTGCCAGAGCGACCGCACAACGAGATAATTACGCAATCACGGGTTCCTATGCGCACATCACGATTCGGCTTGGGAGAGGGGCTGGCACATGTTGGTAGAGGTTCGGCCGACTCGTAGTCTTCAGGAGATCATCAAGCGGCGACAGCAGGCCGAGTTCATCGGGCGGGATAAGCTTATCGATAGCTTCCGCGATAACCTCACGCTCCCACTCGACGACGAGCGGCGGAGATTCATCTTCGACGTCTACGGAGAAAGCGGCGTCGGAAAGACCTGGCTTCTGCGTCGATTCGCCGTCGTTGCCCAGCAGTGCGGGATGATTCCGGCCTGGGCGGACGACACGCCGGGCGACTTGGTCGACGTCTTGGAGCAGATTGCCAGGCGCATCGAGGCGCACGGGCGATCGATGGCGGTATTCTCCGAAAGCCTCCGCGCTTACCGACGGTGTTCCCTGGCCACCCGGACCGACGCCGAGACGGCCTCACCGTCACCCTTACGAACGTCCCCCAGTCTGCTCGATAGTCAGATCACTCTTGTACGTGCGCCGATCGAGCGCGCGCCGCTCGGCTTTGTCGATCACGGCGGAAGGTCGCCGCGAAAGTGGACCCGGGGGCAAGGCTGGCAGGAGGCAGGTGCAGACGTACGTGAGCGTGGCCGACCGAACCGAGAAGATGCTGCGAGTGACGAACAGCTTCGATCGCTGTCGGCCACGTTTGTCCGTTCGTTGCGAGCGATCGCTCAGGATATTCCCGTTGGCCTCTTCTTCGATGGCTTCGAGCTTACCGGTAGTTTCCTCGATGCTTGGTTGCAGGCAATGCTCGAGGGACGTTTCGGCGAGCTCCCCGCGTCGACGATTCTCGTCATCGCGGGCAGGGAACGACTGGCCGGTGCCGGATGGGCGACCTTCGAGCCGGTGATCGAATGGATTCCGCTTGAACGGTTTACGGACGAGGAAGCACGGACCTTCCTGACGCGGAAGGGCGTGATGGACGAGGATGTTAGCAACGAGCTGATGCGCGTATCGGGTCGCCTGCCCATGCTGCTGGCGACGGTAACGCTAGGCCGCGTCGACCGTCTCGAGCGCATCAGCTCCAGGGCTGACGTGACTCCGGCCGATTACCTGGTCCACTCCCTGGACGATCCGATACGACGCGCGATCGTACTGGATGCCGCGCTGCCACGTCGTTTCGACATTGATCTGCTGACCTACCTCATCGATCGGCCGGATGCCAGTGCTCTCGCTGATTGGCTCCGCAATCTGCCGTTTGTCGAGACACGCGTGGGAGGGTGGGCCTATCGTGCGGGCATTCGAGGTTCCCTGGTGCACCGCCAGCGCCAGGAGATGCCGGAGAGGTGGTCGGCAACGCATGCACGCCTGGCTGCTTATTATGAAGGGCTCGCGGAGAGTCTCGACCACGCCCCGACGATCGCGCGGAATGCCACGGACGAGCAGGATCACGCGCTTGAAGCGTTATACCACCGGCTCTGCGAATCGCCAGGTACGGTCCTGCCGAAGGCTGTAAGCGGATTCATCAGAGCACTCGACGGTCAGGTCGCCTTTGCCCGTCGGTGGTGCCAGACGATCGAGCAGGCAGGGCAAGATGCCGGGGATGAAACCGTCCGCACGTGGGGACGGCAGCTGGGTGCGAGCCTCGACGCCTACGTGGATGGGAGCTACACGGAGGTCGCGGATCTGTTCGAACAGCTGATTCCGATGCTCGGCTCGAGCATTCAAAGCGAGCCGGAGGTCCTTGCCTGGCACGGACGTGTGCTGCGTGCCGCGGGCCGGATCGAGCAGGCACTGCAGGCGTACGCCCATCTCGTGGAGGCGTTTCCGCGGGACGCATGCTATCTGATCGAGAAGGGCGTCCTGCTTGCGCGGCTTGGCCATTATCCCCAGGCCATCGAGGATTTCGGTCGCGCGCTGGCCATCGATCCCGACAATGCAGTGGCGCTCTCGAATCGCGGCGAGGCGTATCGCCTCATGGAGGCTTACGACCAGGCCCTGATGGACTTTACTCGTGCTCTGAACCTTGACCCGGAGTCCCCTGCGGTTCTCGCGGGCCGAGGAAGGCTCTATCTGGCGCTCGAACGTTTCCAGGACGCCCTGGCAGATCTCGATCGGGCCGTAGCCCTGGCGCCAGACGAGGCCTGGATCCTGGCAGAGCGGGGCAGTGCCTACCGAGGGCTGCGGCGATACGACGAAGCGCTGGCCGACCTGAACCGTGCACTGCGACTTGATCCGGACAATGTCTGGGCCCTGGCGGTCCGCGGAGATGTGTACTGGCAGATGAGTCGGTATGACAGCGCCCGTGCCGACTTCCAGCGCGCGCTCGACCTGCAGACGCGACCGGGATAAGCCTCGCGCCGCGAGCGCGTCACCTTGTTTCGGCCGGAGCTCGGGACCGACGGCCCGCGCGTTCAGCGCGCGGGCCCGAGGAGTGGCCCGGGCCGGTGGCTTGCACTTGCTATCGGCAGCAGGAGGTCACCGGCGGGTTCCATTCGTGCCCTGGCTCACGGTGGACAAGGATCTCGCTGTCAATCAATCGGCGGCTTCGTTCGTGCGCTACTTCGCGGCCAGGCCAACCTGCTCGACCGCGTTCAGTAGATCGAGCAGATCGAATGGTTTGGCCAGATACCCCCGAGCGCCGATCTCCTCTGCCCAGTGTCGAGGGTTCTGGGAGGCGGTTAGCACCAGGATGGGAAGATCGATCCCCCGCTCCTTCAGCTTTTGCGCGAATCCCCAGCCGTCCATCACCGGCATACGCATGTCGAGGAGCACCAGCGAAGGGTTTGTCGTCTCCACGGCATCGAGGCCTTCGGCTCCATCAGCAGCCGTGGCGACGGCGTAGCCTTCCATCTCGAGGAAATCAGAGATCATCTCGCGAATCGAGGAATCATCGTCGACGACGAGAATCCGTGACTTCTGCAGCATTGCACCAACCACAGCGAGTACGCTACCGCATTACAATCCAGGATCGAGTCTGTTGTCAAGATAAATATTGGTAAAGATTTAGTTGCGCTTTCAGCCTCGGCTCCTTTGACGCGCTGCTGGCAGGGCAGTATAATCGCGCTGAGCCTGCGCCGTGCGTCCCGTCGAAAGCTGAGGTTGCAGTGAGCGGGCCCATTGTCGACACCGTTTTTCGCATCCTCGTCGTCCTCCTCGTTGTCTTCGTCAACGCGTTCTTCGTCGCCGCCGAGTTCTCGATTGTCACCATGCGCCCCACCCGCGTCGAGCAGCTTGTTACGGCTGGACATCCGCTCGGTCGGAGCCTGCGTCGCGCCGTCAGAAATCCCACGCCCTTCATCGCGACAACGCAGCTCGGCGTCACTGCAGCCAGCGTCGCGCTTGGCTGGATCGGCGAGCCGACACTGGCGGAGGTCATCGAGCGCGCCCTCGTCTTTCTGCCTACGTCGGTGGCTCACGTCAGTGCGCACTCGGTCGCTGCAGCATTGGCGTTCGTGCTAATCACCTCGATCTCGATCGTCCTCGGCGAGCTCATTCCAAAGAACCTCGCGCTCCAGCGCCCGGAGGGCGTCGCCTTCATCGTCATCGAGCCGCTGACAATCCTCCAGACGATATTCAGCCCGTTCGTCTGGCTCCTGACCAGCGCGGGCACGCTTGGCCTGCGCCTCTTCGGGCTATCGGCTCCGCCTCGGCACGGATTGGTCTACTCGGTCGACGAACTGAAGATGCTCGTGACCGCGAGCCGTCAAGCGGGGGTGCTTGAGGAGAACGAAGAGGATATGATCGAGCGTGTCTTCAATTTCGATGAAGTGCACGCGCACGAGGTCATGGTGCCACGCACCGAGATGGTGAGTGTACCGCTGACCGCGACGATTGGTCGGCTGGTCGAGCTCGCGGCGAAGACGCACCATACCCGCTTCCCGGTCTTTCGTGAAAGTGTCGACAACATCGTCGGGGTCGTCTACCTCATCGATCTGCTGCGTCGGTATGGTCAGGTCGATCTGAACAAGGCGTCGATCCGACGATTCGTCCGTGATCCGCTGGTTTTGCCTGAGACGATTCCGGTGAACGTCCTCATCGAAAGGATGCGTCAGCACAAGACGCACATCGCGATTCTGGTGGACGAATATGGTGGGACCGCGGGTCTTGTCACGCTGACCGACGTCCTCGAACGTATCGTCGGTCCGATACCGGATCAGTTCGAGGAGGCTCCACCGGAAATTCGGGTGTGCGAGGACGGGTCCCTCCTGGTCGATGGGCTGGCAAACCTCGACGACGTGAACGAGCGGGCGGGCCTCAACCTGACCAGCGACATCTACGATACGATCGGCGGATTCGTGCTAGGCGAGATTGGACGTCGCCCCGAGGTGGGGGATAAAGTCACCTACGATGGAACCGTCTTCCAGGTCGAGGCGGTCGACGGACTGCGCATCGCGCAGGTGCGAATCTGGCCGAGCCCGAAGGCCCAGGAGCCGGTGGAGATGAGCGAGTAGGCTGGCTCACTGGTCGACTTTCGAGCGCTCCGTGGGCGGGCGCCGGTCGGCCTCGTCGCGGCGAGGAATCGGGATGGGGGAGTGAATGATCGTTTCTACGACGAATTTCATCGCTGGCCACCGCGTTGTCGAGACGAAAGGGCAAGTTTTCGGCGTGGTCGTCCGAAGTCGGGGACTGGGTGGAAATATCATCGCCTTCCTCCGCTCACTGGCGGGCGGAGAGATTCACGAATACACGCAGCTTCTCGAAGACGCTCGTCGCCAGGCTATCGATCGCATGGTCCACAATGCGACGGGGATGGGAGCGAATGCCATTCTGACCATGCGCTTCGATTCATCCGAACTCGGCGGAACGATGTCAGAGGTCGTCGCCTATGGAACGGCGGTGGTCGTTGAGCCGCTGGAAGCGGGTGGGGGCTAGACCTCGAGACGGGACGAGACCGCGAACGGTGTACTGTCGTGCTGAAGAAAACCGTGATCGCAATCACCGTGGTGACGCTTCTCATCGCGATTGCGTTGCTGGCCACCGGAGCAGCTCGGATGGTGGCGATCGGAATCTGGCTGGGGATCGAGGCGGCGATTCTTCTCCTCGCGATTCTGTTCGAACGCGGCCGCTACCAACCGGGGACCTCGGATGGGCCGTGGTCGCCGTCAGCCGAGCGCTTCCAGGATCCGACGACTGGTCAGTGGATCCGGGTCGAATACAATCCGCGAACGGGTGAACGACGCTACGTCGAAGAGGGGTAGGTCACGCGGGATCTGTCGACCAGGGAGGCATCCCGGTCTGTTCGGCAGCGGTGATTTCTTCGGAGAGATCGTAGGGCACACTGCGCTGCTCGACGATCCATCCTTCGCCGGTTGCCGTCAGAATCGTATACGCGGCGAGGGGGCGCTTATCCACGGGCAGGCCGACGCTGGCCACGTTGACCAGCAGTGCGAATGGCGTCAGGCGCACAAAGCTACGGTGGTAGTGGCCGAACGCAATCGCCGACGCGCCGGTCCCACTGTAGGCTTCTCGTACCTCGGCGGCGGTGTTGTGCATACCTCCCGCGCGGTCGTCGATCGCCCGGGGGCTGGCGTGGACGACGAGAAGGTCGCCATCGGGCGTGCTGATCCGCCAGCAATCCGGAAGGGCAGCAAGACTGGCGAGGACGTCCGGCCCGATTCGATCACGGGTCCAGGCAATCTGGGCCTTGAATGCCTGCCGGTAGTTGGCAGGGTGTGGCTTGTCGTCCGAGTCGCCGTGGATCAAGGAGTCGTCTTCGTTGCCACGGACCAGCGTCCAGCCGTGCGAGGTGAGAAGCTCCCAGACCTCGCGCGGCCGCGGCCCGCCCTGCAAGTGGTCACCCGCGACGACGACGTGGTCCAGTGGTCCCTCATCGTGCAGTGCGGCAGCAACGGCGCGGAGTCCGGCCAGATTGCCGTGGATGTCGGAAAAGAGGGCAATGCGCATGGCGTCACGTGCTCGCCGCCTCCACTTCGGCGAGACTGTCGTCGATCGCGTCGATAGCGACGTCGAGCTGCTCTCGCGTGATGACCAGTGGAGGCGAAAGTTTCAGAACGTTGTGGTAGGTTCCACCGTAGTTGGTGCACATCACACCGCGGCGAAGTAACGCGGCCACGACCTGTTTGGTTTCCTGGGGAGCGGGCTCCTTGGACTGGCCGGGTTTGACGAGCTCGATCGCGACCATCATCCCGATCCCCCGCACGTCTCCGACTAGGGGGTGTCTCTTGGCGATGGTCTGCAGCCGCTCTTTGAGGTAGGCACCTTCGACCCGAGATCGCTCGACCAGGCCCCGTTCCTCGACCTCGGCAATGGATGCGAGCGCTGCTGCCGCCCCAACCGGATTTCCGAGAAACGTCGTCGATTGCTGGTAGGCATGCCAGGAGCGGGCGATCTCGCGGGTGGTGATGACGGCGGAGATGGGATAGCCACTCGCCATGCCCTTGCCGCAGACCAGAATATCCGGTACGACGCCAGCGTGATTCAAGGCGAACCATGCACCCGTTCGCCCGAAGCCGGTGATGATCTCATCCGCGATCAGCAGAATACCAAGCCGGGTGCACAGCTCGCGAACGCGCTGGACGAACCGCGCGGGAGGAATGATCCAGCCGCCGTGTCCCTGAACTGGCTCCATGATCACCGCGGCGACGTCGCAGACGCCAGACGCGGGGTGGGTGAGAACGCGCTCGAGGTAGCGGGCGCAAAGCTCGGCAGGGTCGCCCGCTCCTTCACCGAAGGGATTCCGATATTCGTCCGGAAACGGTACGTGAACGACCCCCGGCAGGACGCTCACGAACGGCTCGCGGTAGAACGTCTGCGAGGTTGCCGCGAGCGCTCCACCAATCTTCCCGTGGAAGCCTCCCTGGAAGGCGATAATAGTGTGGCGTCCGGTATGCAGGCGGGCCGTCTTGAGGGCGGTCTCGATCGCTTCTCCACCGGTGGTCACGAGGTGGACCACGTCGAGCGGGCCCGGGGCGAGGCCTGCCAGCCTCTCGACCAGACGAACGCGGGGCTCATTCGGGTTCTGGACGCCCTGGCTGTGGAGCAGCCGTGCCGCCTGCTGTGAGATGGCTGAAACGATTCGCGGATTGCTGTGACCGGCAACCGCGACGCAGAATCCCGCGGTGAGATCCACGTAGCGGTTCCCATCGACGTCGACGATCACGGCCATCCGGGCCTGATCCCAGAATACTGGAATCTCGCCGTCGCTGATCCCCGAGGCGGCGGGCGATTCGTGCTCCCCCAGGCGACTGGCCAGCTCACGTGACCGAGGGCCCGGTATCTCCGTCTTTACCAGGGGCAGCTCGGTTCCGACGAGTTCACCTTCCATCAGCATCATTCATCTCCCAGGTGGCGGCGCCGCCTTCTCTAACGAGCGCCATGGCACTGCATACCGCGAGCCAGTATACTTGGCGAGTACGGCCCAGACAAGGTGTGTGTCTGGCTGGTCACGTCTGATACAATGCAGGCGAAGAGTGGTCAATCAAGCAGGAGGTACAGGGTGTCATCAATCGCCGCAACAATCGTCGATGAGCGATACGGTCAGCTCGAGCCCGATTTCCCGAAGTGGGACAAGATTGCTGACATCATCGACCAGTTTATCGATATCTCGCTGAATTACCGCCAGAGCGGGCATCCCGGCGGGTCGCGCTCCAAGGTGCACCTTATGGTCGCGACCCTTCTATCGGGAGTGATGCGGTGGGATATTCGCCATCCCGAGAAGCGATTTGGAGATCGCTTCATTCTTTCCGCGGGCCACTGTGTACCACTGGTCTACGCCACGCTCGCCTGCTTCAACGAGGCGCTGCGCGCCATGTACGACTGGACGCACGATCCCCGCTACCTCGTTCCGGAGGCGCACGAACGACAGCTTATCTGGGAGGATCTTTCGAAGCTGCGCCGGAACAAAGGGCTCGCCGGCCACGCCGAGTACGAGGGCAAAACGCTTTTCCTCAAGTTTAACACGGGCCCGTCGGGGCATGGCTCTCCACCCTCGGCCGGGGAGGCGATGGCGCTCAAGCGCGCGGGCGCCGAGGGCGTGAAGGTATTCACCGTCGAGGGCGAAGGCGGACTGACGCCTGGCGCAGCGCACGAGACGAAGAACTCGGCCTGGGGACTGGGGCTCGATAATCTGTACTACCTGGTCGACTGGAACGATTACGGAATCGACGACTTTTCGGCCAGCACGGTGGTGAACGGAACGCCGGAGACGTGGTTCAAGCCGTACGGTTGGCGCGTCTTCGGAACCGAGGAAGGGAACGAGTTCGGCCCGGTAACCCGGGCGATCCTGGAAACCCACCTGACCCCGAACGACGAGCACGTCCCAAGCATGACGTGGTTCAAGACACGGAAGGGGCGTGGCTACCTTGTCTACGATTACAAGTCGCACGGCGTTCCACACAAGATGAACAGTGAGCTCTTCTGGGAGCTTCGTAAGCAGTTCTCGGAAAAGTACGGGACGCAGTGGGTCGGCATGGACGAGCCGGCGCCAACGACGGATGAAGCGATCAGAGAGCAATGCCTGGCGAACCTGAAGGCGGTTGCAGATACGATGCGCGAGGACCGCGAGCTCTGCGAATACCTCGCCAACCGCCTGATCGAGATTGGCGAGTCAGTACCCGAGGAGATTCCCGGGCTCAAGATCGATACGAGCCGAAATCCGTGGAAGGACGAGCGGCTCTGGGACTACGAGAAGTACCCGCGTGAGCTGTTCGTCGCTCCGGGAAGCAACGTCCCGAACCGCGCCGCGTTAGCGAAGTGGGGCGCGTGGATCAACTCGTTTGGCCGGCGCTACTACAACCGGCCGCTGTTCATCGCCTGCTCCGCAGACCTTGCCGAGTCGACGAACATCGCCGGTTTCGCGCACGGCTTCGGGGAGACGAAGGGCTGGGGGCGCTGGGACCGCAACACCAACCACGATGGCGCGCTACTGCCGCAGGAGATCACCGAATTCACCAACGCCGGTATTAGCTGCGGAATCGCAACCGTCAACTTTTCGCCTGAGCCGTTCAAGGAGTTTGACGGGTTTTATGGGGCGTGCTCGACCTACGGATCGTTCAGCTACCTCAAATACGGCGAGATGCGGCTCTTCAGCCAGCTCGCCCAGGACTGCCAGATCAAGGTCGGAAAGGTTCTCTGGATCGCCGGACACTCTGGACCCGAAACAGCTGACGACTCTCGGACCCACTTCGGCATTTTCTCTCCCGGGGTAACGCAGCTCTTCCCGGAGGGTCGGATCATCAACCTGTATCCCTGGGAGCACAACGAGGTGCCGGTCATGCTCGCGGCGGCGTTCCGCACCGACGTACCGATCGTCGTGCTGCACCTGACTCGGCCGCCCATCCAGGTTCCCGATCGGGCCGCACTCGGGATACCCTCCCACTTCGCGGCGGCGCGCGGCGCCTACGTCATCCGTCCGTACCGCCCGGATCAGAAGCCCCAGGGAACCGTTTTCGTCCAGGGAACGATGACGACGTTCAACGTGATCCAGATCCTACCCGAGCTCGATGCTCGGGGCCTCAATGTCAAGGTGGTCGCCGCGGTGAGTCCGGAGCTCTTCCGGATGCAGCCGAAGGAGTACCGCGACGAGGTGATTTCCGAGGCGGACTGGATCGACTCGATGTGCATCACGAATGGCGCGCGCCGATTGATGCACGACTGGTATTCGAGCCGGATCGCCGAGGAATACTCGCTCTCGTCGGACTTCGATAATCGCTGGCGAACCGGTGGGAACGTCGCCGAGGTCCTGGAAGAAGCGCATCTGTCGCCACGGTGGATTCTCGCGGGTATCGAGCGCTTCGTGAAGGACCGTGACAAGCGTCTGGAGCGGCTGTCACGCGCAGTTACACTCGCCCAGAACCGGTAGTGGTGTGTCAAGCAGAAATTGATGGGTGGACGCATTTGGGAAAATTGGCCCGCAGGGCCAATTTTCCCAAATTGCTACCCCTCATATTTCCGTTGGCGGGGCAGTAGAGGTGGCCGAGGGTATGCGGCTGGTCGCCATCGACGTCGACGGAACGCTGCTGGACTCGGCCGGCACGATCCGGCCGCGAGTGGCGCGGTCGATTGAAGCTGCGAGGTCGGCCGGCTGCCTGGTCGTCCTGGCGACTGGACGCCGCCTCCAATCGGCTCGGCCACTCGCCCGGCAGCTCGGGATCTCGACGCTGATTCTCGTCGATGGTGCCGTGATCTACGACCTCGAGGCCGAAACTGCTCTCTGCGAATGGTGTCTTGCGCCATCGGTGCAGCAAAGCGCCGTGGAGCTATTCCGCGGCGCTGACCTGCCGCCGATCCTGCTCGAATCGCCTGCTGCCGATGCCCGGATCTTCGCCGGACCTCGCGATCTCGACAACCCCGAGACCGCGGTCTATCTGGAGCGGTATGCCAGGCAGGGAAACACGGTCGTTCGAGTTCCGATGGAGGATCTGCCGCGTATCCCTCGCGTGGTATCCGTGCTGGGGATGGGGCCAGAGGAGCGTCTCGCGTGCCTCGTCGGCCAGACTCAGCAACGGCAGGAGTTGAGCACGGTATTCTGGAGACCGTGGGCAGCTGGCTATCGCGCGTCCGTCGTCGCGCTCGGGCGGTCGGGAGTGAGCAAGGGGCAGGCCCTTATCTGGCTTGCCGATCACCTGCGCATCGCGCGCGACCAGACCATGGCAATTGGCGATTACGACAACGACGCGAGTATGGTCCAGCTGGCTGGTCTTGGCGTCGCAATGGGGAATGCAGTTGCCACGGTGAAATCCGTGGCCCGGGCTATCGTCGCGGACAACGATCACGACGGCGTCGCGGAGGCGCTGGAGACGTGGGTTCTTAGTCGAGACGAAAGCAGATGGAGGCCAGGAGCGGGAGAACTCCTGCCCGAGTTTGCGCTCCGTGGGCGTGCAGACTCCTCGCTTGAGGCGGAGTCCTCCTGACTCCTGGCTTCAGGCTCTCAGCTGCGACGTTTAGAATGCGCCCTGCTTCGCCAGCTTGCTGATCAGGCTCCGTGTCATGTCGCAATGACGGATCTCGTCATCGCGTAGCTGCTCGAAGAGGCGCAGCGCATCCTGGTCATTCGCGCTCTTCGCGTCGTTGATGTACTGGTTGAGGGCATCCACTGCCTCGCCACAGTTCGAGAGCACGGTCGCGAGATCGTAGACGACGTCGCTCATCGGCTCGATCTTGCCGCCACTGATCGGTTGCATCTGGGCCATGGCGTTGATCCTCCCTTGTGCCTGATTAGTGGGGGGGAGCATTGCGCAAGGTGTGTGCCACGGCCGCTTACCGAGGCAGACCCATCGATTCCTGCCACGGGTGCTAGGAGAGGAGTACAATTAGGTGGGAAAGAGGTGCGGAAGGAGAGACTCGAACTCTCACGCCTTGCGGCACGTGGTCCTAAGCCACGCGCGTCTGCCATTCCGCCACTTCCGCAGAAGCACCTACTAATTGTACGGTGCGACCCGACCCCCCGTCAAATGGGGCGGTGTGTCAGGAGAAGAGTCTGGTGAGTGCATCACGTCCAAGCCTCCCGCGCGGCACAGGTTGGCCCAGTCTGGCTCTTCCGTGGTCGTCAGTCCGCTCTCGGGCCGTGGCCGTGGCCATGGTGGTCGTGGGAATCGTGCTCGTCGTCGCAGTTCTGGTCGCACTGAGGATCGTCCGACTGGGATCCCCGGCGTCCGGCCTGGCCGGTGCAGTGATCGATCCGCCCGTGCCGGCTGCGGATTTCACTCTACACGATCAGTTCGACGAGCCGATCAGCCTGAGCAGCTTCCGCGGCAAGGTGGTAGTTCTGACGTTTCTCTACACGCACTGTCCTGATGCCTGTCCGCTCATCACGGAGAAGCTGCACCAGGCCTATGACCTCCTTGGCCCAGACACCTCACGCCTGGCGATTTTAGCGGTAACCGTCGATCCCGACCGCGACACGGTGCAGCAGGTCCGCCAGTACTCGGCCGAGAAGGACATGCTGAACAAATGGCATTTCCTGGTGGGATCGATGGCCGAGGTCAAACCAGTCTGGGATGCGTACGGTGCTGGTGCTGCGCGCGATGATCTCCTGGCCAGCCAGGCAAACGCAGCCGCAGCGGTGACCCCCACGCCGGTGCCAGGAAATGGCTACCTCGTCGATCACACGGCCCCGATCTTCATCATTGATCGAACCGGGCAGGAACGCGCAATCCTCGACATCGACTTTGCTCCCTCCGACCTCGTGCAAGATATTCGGGCGCTGCTGACGTAGCCGCGCGACTCGGTCATCGGCGACAGTGGATCGACTGCGCCCGCGTTCGCGACGTCGCGCCCGACACGTGGGGATCGTCGTCGCTCAGTTCGAGCTGGTGACCACGGCACAGGCGGCGCTTGACGACCTGGCTCGGGTGGTGGAACGGAGCACGGTGCTTCCCGTGCGCGCGACGACCTTCGAGGCGGTCCTGAGGTCGTTCGGAATCCACCGCGGCCAGGTTCGAGATCTGGCCGTCGTTCTGAAGCGGGATGCGATCGAGGTGATTGCTCGCGTTCCGGCGGGCGAGGGAGCGCTCGCCGCCTTAGAGAGTCTCTGGAGGCACGGCGCGGCGAATCTGGGTTACCTTCCGCTCTCGCCGGGCCGTAGGACGATGCGCTCGTCGCCGAATGACCAGTCGGCGAAAGCGTCGATCTCGACGTCGACGTGAGGATCCAGGGGCGCGAGGTACTTGCTGGCGTGCAGGTCGACCAGCCGGCTATCGGCGAGGCGGAGCCCTTCGCAGATCACGTCGATGGTGATTTTGAGGACGTCGTCAAGGTCACGGCGGCGCGGCGTGGCGAAGTAGACGGCTAAAGCGAGGCCCCAGTAGGACGACCGCGCAAGTCGAAGCGTGGCGTCGTGGATGCCAGAGCCATCGATGAGGTCGAGGGCTGGAAGAGCACCCCGACGGAACGCGCGAGCCGTCGGGGACAGAACCCGTCGGGTGCCGGTCGAGCCACTTGTGGGATGGCGAACGGTGCTGTACAGCGTGTTCACGCTGGGGGGAAGCGGGAGACGGAAGCGAATCGACGGCGGGGGAGTCGGCCGACGGGATTCGCGATGGCGTGAGTCGGTCACGAGAGTTGTCCCTGGCCGGTGATGATCTCGCAATGCTCCTCGAGCCAGGGATGGGGCACCAGGGGCTCTCGACGTCCGGCCGGCCCGCGCGCTCGGCACAGATCCGCGTGCATCACGCCGTCAGCGTCTTCAGCCACCTTTCGCCAGCCTTCGTAGATCCACCTGCTCGTCGGCTAGCTGCTCGCGCCTGACCTCGCCTCCGTTACGAATCAGGCGACGCGCCGCCGTGATGTCCCTGGGACGATTCACTCCGAAAGCCGCCCGCAATCGTCCATCCCTCATGTAAAACGCCAGTAAGGAGCGGGGGTCGCGAGGACCACGGATGATAACCTCATCCTGCCCGCTGGCGTGTCCTACGTACTGCAGCGTCAGGTCGTACTGATCGGACCAGAAGTACGGGACTGGTGCGTAGGGCTCGCCTTTGCCAAGCATGCTTCTCGCGGCAGCAATCCCCTGATTCTGCGCGTTCTCCCAGTGCTCGACGCGGAGGCGCTCGCCGAGTCCTGAGTGCCACCAGTTGGCGACGTCGCCCGCCGCGTACACGTCGGGCAGGCTCGTCGCGCAGAATTCATCGACGACGACCCCGTTCTGGAGCTCGATGCCGGAGCCCTCGAGCCAGTCGACCTCGGGCTGCACGCCAACGCCGACAACGGCCAGGTCGCACGTGATACGCGTGCCCGAAGAGGTGACCACCTCCTCGACGCGACCTGCACCACGGAACTCCGCGATCCCCTCGCCCAGACGCAGATCGACGCCGTTCTCGCGATGTATCTGCGCGTACAGATTTCCGACGTCCTCGCCGAGCACGCGCTGCAGCGGTACCGGTAAGACTTCGAGAACGGTGACGTCGAGGCCCATCACGCGGCAGGACGCGGCAACCTCGGCGCCGATAAAGCCCGCGCCGATGACGACTGCTCGAGTGGCCGCGCGTGCCGCGGCGCGAATGGCCTTCGCGTCGGCGACCGTGCGCAGGTAATAGACGCCGGGCAGATTGCAGCCCGGGACATTCAGCTGACGCACCTTCGCTCCGGTGGTGATCAGGAGGCGATCGTACCGCAGATGCTCAGCATCCCCGAGAATGATCGAATGCTCTGCTGGGACGAGGCGCTGGGCGCGGACCCCCAGCCGCAGCTCGATATCCTGCTCCTCGTAGAAATCGGGCGGGCGGAGATAGACCTTATCGTCTGGTGCTTCGCCTCGTAAGACATCCTTTGATAGTGGGGGGCGTTCATAGGGCCGCTCGGGCTCCGCTCCGACGAGGATAACTCGGCCGTCGAAGCCCTCCTGGCGAAGGGTCTCGGCTGCTCGCCCTCCTGCCAGGCTCGCGCCGACGATGACGAAAACGTCTGAAGCTGCCACCGGCTCTTGCTCCTACACTGGTACCAAGAGCATACCTGGCAGGAGCGCAAAGGGCAAGGTCGCGTGACCGGGCTAATAGTCGAGCTTCATCGGAAGTCGGTGGCGAAGCGATGTCTGGGCGAGGTGCAGAAAGATCGCCAGGGCGGGGCGAGCAAGCCCGTCAAGCCCCTCGCACGGCTCGGTGTCAAAGCTTTGCCCAACCGGGTACTCGGCAGCGCTTCCGCTGAAGGCACGTTTGTCGAGATCGCGCAGCTGGGCGACAAGACACGCGCTTGACCCGATCACGATGCTTTGCCGGGACGGGTCACTGGTCTCGAGCGTGATGTCGAAATCGGCAGGCAGCCAGAGCTCCGGCTGGAGGATCTGGGAATACCGGCTGTGCTGAAACCCGTCGCGGGCACACGCGCGCCACGCCGGATCCTGGCTCCACGCTTCGGGCAGCCGTCGAGGGCGTTCGATCTCTGGATGCTCCGTGTAGGCCGCCACGAGCAGCAAGGCCACGTACCCGTACCAATCTGGGGTGTCGGTGAAATACGGGGCTTCATCCGACTCGTCCCAGTCGAGCGGGCGCGAGAGTCCATTTTCCCCTTCGCGAAGGTACAGCGGATACCACTCCTCGAGACCGGGGATAGGAGCCGGCCGCAGTGTGCGCGCTCGGATCTGGCTATCGATACGCGCACGCCAGCTGACCACCGATTCGCGCACACGTCTCGCGTCGGTTACGCCGGCCGTCGCCTCATTCTGGCGTATGACCGCGACGGGAACGCCCCGCTCGCGTCCCCACCGCTCGATCGACGTCTCCCACCGTCCCGCGTAATACCGTGTCAACGTCCCAACGTACAGATCAAGCCCCAAGTCTCCTTCTCCTCGCGCCCGTGGAGTGCTGGCCGGTGTGGGCGGTGCGTCGCGACCGCAGCTCCCTTGCCACGCTCGGTGTCCCTCGGGAAGTCGTCACTCCACGCGAATCGACGTAACTCTATCCACCTGCAGCGTAGGACGACGCGGGCGAACACTCAATGGGACAAAGGTACCACCGCGATGACGAGTTCTCGACGGGCAGACGCGGGTAGTTCTGCCATATCCCTGGGAGTTTTCCCTCTTCTGGACGCGATCGTGACACGATGAAGCGCACGGTAGCCACTGGCATCTGGCTCTGTCGACAGGCGCGAGCCTTGTGCAGTACCCCGGCGTTCGACTCCGCTGGCGCTCGCGGCTCACCCGCCACGCGCCACGCGAGATCACGCATGGTCGGCGGACTCACGATTCGCCGCTCGCCTGGGGTTCTCGGAAGGGAAGCCCGGGCGAAAACGTTCGATCGCGAATAGCGGTCGTGGCCGTGATGATGGATCCAGTGCCAGGGATGCCAGCATCTCGCCGATGACCGGGGCGAACTTGAATCCATGGCCGGAGAATCCTGCGCCCAGGACCACCTGCGCCGAATCCGGCGTCCGATCGACGATGAAGTGCTCGTCGGGCGTCATCGTGTACATGCAGACAGCGCTCTCGACGACCTGGCTGGTTACGCCTCGAAGATACCGCCGGGCGAAAGGCAGAACCTCGTCAGCCTCGGCGTCGTGGACAGTCCGATCGAGCGTATCGGGGCTGGCTCTCTGGCCTCCGGCGTGGTTGGCGATGCGCAGTCCGGTGCCCGTCTGGATCGGGAATCCATAGATCGTGCCCAGCACGCTCTCGGCGATGAAAATGGGGAACCTACCGATGGCGTAAATCGATGGGTCCTCGACCGCGAACCACCAGACGACCTTGCGCAGGACCGTCAGCGGCAACCCGAGCGCAGCAAGAACCCGCTCCGACCACGCACCGGCCGTGACGATCAGATGGTCAGCGGCGTACGTTGCCCGGTCGGTGCGGACCAGCACGCCTGATCCGTCGGTTCGCCACTCGCGGACTGGCTCGTGCTCGTGCAGAACGACGCCCGCCCGCGTCGCGGCCAGCATCAGAGACTGCAGCGCGGGCTCGACGAGGAGGAATCCGCTGTCCGGGCTGTAGCAGGCTTCCCAATCGTCGCCGATTGTCCATGCCGGCCAGCGGCGGCGGATCTCCTCGCCGGTGAGCCACTCGTGTGGCAGGCCGAACTGCTCCGCCGACGCGCGAGCATGGCGTGCCTGCGGGAAGCCGTGCGCTGCCATGTCGAGGCCGCCGGTGCGGAACAGGACCTGACGCCCCACCTCCTCTTCGAGCTGGCCCCAGAGGGCGTCGGCGTGTCGAGCAAGCGGGACGTACTCGGGTGATTCGGCGTAGGCCTGGCGGATAATCCGAATCCGACCGCTGTGACTTCCGAAGGAGTGCACGTGCGAGAACTGCTCGAGAACCAGCGCCCGCACACCACGCCGAGCGAGTGCCCATGCTGCGCCAGATCCCATCGTTCCGCCACCGAGGACGATTACCGAAAAGTGCTCCAAGGACATCACCTTCTCCTGTCAGCGCCGGCACACGCTACTGGGAGTGCTGGCCGGGCAAGCGAAGAATCGCGACGGCACCGGCCACCACGGCGATGATGACCAGTCCCGTCAGTGGGACGCTGCTCTCCGACCTCGGCTCCTTCACCGTGGCCGCCACGACCGGCGGCGCCTCCTCGGTTGGTGAGGACGAAGGCGATGGGCGCGCGTTCACGGAAGCAGTGCTGTGCTGCCACTGGCCCAGTCTGGCGGTCACCGGCGGATTCAGAGCGTTGGCCGCCGTCACCACGGACGTGGTCGATCCGTCGTCCCCGGATCGCGTAGCGGGCGGGACGGCCGACAGCGAGGACGGGTTCACCGCCGGAGCCGGCGTCGAACGGATCGACTGACGCGCGAGGGGAGCGAGCGGAACGGTATTTCCCACTCGATTCAGGAGCGCCAGGCTGGGAGTCCCGATGGGCGGGAGAAAGGCCACCGCTTGCTCGGGAATGCTCGCATCGCGCCACGCCGCGATCAGCTGATCCGGGCGAAGGAGCTGGCGAAAACCGCCGTTGCCAGTGAAGGCGGGATCATTCACGACAAAGCCCTGGCTGGTGACCCCGATCACGACGATGTAGTGATCGCTGGTGGACGGAGAGCCACTGTGCTCGGGTAACGTTGCGTAGTGGACGAGGGTAATCACCGGGTAGCCACGCCGGATCTCTCGGATCAGATCTGCCATCGACCAGGTGTGGTAACGTCCATCGGGTGAGGTCAGTCCCTCGGTACGCAATCCCACCTGCTCCGCGATGGCCTGGAGGTAGTCCAGGGCGATGCCCGTATCCGTGTCGCTGGTCCCTTGCAACTGGTTGGCGACGTCTCGAATCTGCTGGTTCGTGGCCTGGATGCCGTACGCCTGGAGAACCATCCCGAGAGCGGCCGGGCCGCAGTTTGAGTTCTGGTACGCGCTGCCATCGTACTGGCTCCGGTAGGGAACGTTCAGAATGAAGCTCTCTGCTCCATTCGCGTCCGCCAGCGGTTGAACCCCATCGTACTGCACCGGACTGGACGACGGCGGTGGAAAAGATAACGGTACCGTGGGAGAGGGCGACGCGGATAGCGCAACGGTCGCGGTCGGTGATGTCGCTGACGTCGGCGTGGGAGAAGGAGTTGGCATCGTCGTCCACGTTGGCGACGGAGTCCGTGTGGGCAGGAAGGTCGCCGTTGGCGTCGGCGTGGGGCTGCTCGTCGCGCTTGGCGACGGACTCGGTGTCGAGGTCGCTGTTGCAGTGGCGGTTGCCGAGGGGCTGGCAGTCGGGCTCGGGGTTGGAGAGCTGGTGTCGGTTGGCGTGGCCGTGGCGGAGCCCGTCGCACTCGGCGTGACACTCGCAGTCCCGGTCGCGAGCGGTGATGCGGAGACGCCTGGGGTGGCGCTCGCGGTCGCGGAACCTGATGCGGTCGACGTCGCTGTTGGAGAGACCGTCACGGGCAAGGGAGGAGATGCCGACGCGGTGGGCGTGGACGACATCGTCGCGGCGGGCGAGGACTCCGGGGTCGTGGCCTCCAGGGTCGACGGGGGAGTCAGCGTGAGCGTGAGGGTAGGTACGGGGGCAGTCGTGGTCGGGGTGAGCACGGGGGTCGAGACGACGGCGGTCATTGTTGGGGTCGGCGTATCGAGTGCGGTCGTAGGCCGCGGAGACGAGGTCGCGCTGGCCTCGGTTATTCCCGTACCGCTGGCGAACGAGCGGCTGGTAAGCAGTGGGGCAGCGACAAAGGCAATGACAAGAGCAAGGGACACCGAACGGAGAAGCTCGAGTCTCATTGCTTGCTCGCCGTCATCGGATGCTTGGAAGCATCGCCCACTCGCCTTTCCGCCGAGGCGTGTCCAGGTCGATGGACCAGCGGCAAAAAACCTTGTCTGTTGGGCTGCAGTGTAGCACAGGTAGCGGATGCCACGCAATGAGAAAGAACGGCTGTCCGGCCACCCCCCACCGACGGTTGCTGGACGAGGTCGCCTCTGCTCCGACGCCATCGGCATCCTGACTGGACCACGGTGATACAATGAGATCTGGGGATACTAAGTGGAGGGGAAAGCACCGATGCTGAACCCGAATGAAGTCACTGACGCAGCGGAGGACATCAGTATCACGATCACGCGTTCGGATCTACGGCTGATCCGGGCGGCGCTGGAAGAATTTCTGGCGAGCTTCAGCCACGACGAAGGGGACGTGGTCGATCGGATCAAAGGCGTCTTGAGCCGTCTTCCAGCCGAAGAGCGCGAGCCTGGCAAGCGCAGCGAATCTGAAAGCTCGTCCTTTCAGCGGTTGACATTATAGGCGTCTTCGAGTAGATTCAGTCTGGCAGGCAAAAGTGAATACCGTCCAAACCCGCGGGGGAGCGAGTAGCTGAGAGGCGGGATCAAGCCCACCAACTCTTTGAACCTGATCTCGGTAGCACGAGCGTAGGGAAGCGGGAACGTCGCCGATCCATCGGCGCTCCGGTCGTGTACGGTTCCTGGTCCTCCAGGAGCAACGGCCCGGTTGACTGGAGCGTCGTGCCGATCGGGTGTGCGACCATCGCGTAGCCGTCGTGCGTGCGATGGTCTTTTTCGTTTTGTCGCACGGGCGATCATGCCCGCGCGTCATGCGTCACCGATTTACCTCCGCTAGCCCCGAGACATCGCATCGTCCCTCCGATCCCGCTCCTCCCTGGCACCGCATCTCCCGTCGCTCTGGAGGGCTCAGCACGAGTGCCGCTGGATAGAGAAGGCGTTCTTACCTCCCGACGGCAGGTGAGAGAAAAGGAGTGACAATGGCATCTTCTGGGCTGACGTCGCGGGCGTGGTCGACGCGTGATATCGTCGTCACCGCCGCTCTGGCGGTCGCGGTTGGCATCTCGTTCATCGTCTACGATTGGATCTACATCCTGGCACGTGGTGTCCTCGGTCCGATCACCCAATCGATTGCCGAGGGTTTCTGGCTCCTCGGTGCGCTGCTCGTACCCTACGTCGTACGCCGGCCCGGATCTGCGCTGTTCGGAGAGCTGATCGCCGCGATTGTCGAAGCCTCGTTCAATCCGTTCGGCATCGGCGTGATCGTCGCGGGCGTGCTCGAAGGTATCGGCGCCGAGGTCGTCTTCCTGGCGACCGGTTACCGCCGCTTTAGCTGGAAAGTGATGGCGGTGGCGGGCGCGGTGGATGCGCTGTTCTTCTTTGTGACCTATGTCGTCTGGACGAGCGGATACGTTGCCCTCACGAACGGCGCGCCGGTCTTCAAGCTAGCGCCGCTGACCGTCCTGGGATTCCTCGTGCTGGAGATGATCAGCGGCGGCGTCGCCGGCTGGCTCGGCAAGGCAATCGGCGATGCGCTGGTGCCGACCGGCGTGCTCGACGGATTCGCGGTTGCCGCGCACCGGAAGCAGGAGATCTGAATGACCGCGGCGGCCATCGTCGTCGAGGACCTGTCCTTCCGCTACCAGGGCCGGCGCCGGCCGACGTTGCAGAAGCTTTCGTTCTCGATCGAGGCGGGCGAGACGCTGCTCGTCCTCGGTCCGAGCGGCTGCGGCAAGAGCACGCTCGCGCTCTGCCTGAACGGACTGATCCCGCACAGTGTTCCAGGCGAGCTGTCGGGCCGGGTCGTCGTCGCGGGGCACGACGTTCGTGAGACGTCCGTGGCCACGCTGGCGCGAACGGTCGGGCTGGTCTTTCAGGATCCGGACGCGCAGTTCTGTATGCTGCGCGTCGACGACGAGGTCGCGTTCGGGCTGGAGAATCTCAACGTGCCCCGGGCCGAGATGGACGACCGAATCGATCGTGCTCTCGACCGCGTCGGCCTGGCCGGTGCCCGGCGCGCGCGCATCGATCGGCTCTCCGGCGGTGGCCGCCAGCGCCTGGCGCTTGCCTGCATCCTGGCGATGGAGCCAGAGATTCTGATCTTCGACGAGCCGACCTCGAACCTGGATCCGGCCGGCGCCGAGGAGGTCTTCGCGAACGTCGCCCGGCTGAAAGCTGATCGCCGCCGGACGATCGTCATCGTCGAGCACCGCCTCGATCACCTGATCTCCCTGGTGGATCGTTTGCTGGTGCTCGGGCCCGATGGATCGGCGCTGGCACTGGGTCGGCCTCGCGAGGTGCTACTCGAGTACGCTGCCGAGCTCGACGACTTCGGAATCTGGATTCCGCAGGTCTGCGAGCTTTCCAACCGCATCGCGCGGCGATCCGTCACAGTAGAGCCCTATCCACTGACGATCGAGCAGGCGGTGAGAACGTTCGGACGATTGATCGGAGGCGAAGGCGACGAGGCTCTTGACGTGGCACCGAACGGTGATGAACCGGCGGGGAGATCGTGCACGGGTACCTCGCCCGCGCCCGCCGCGAGCGATGAGACCGGCGCCACGGCATCGACCCTCACCCCTGGCCTCTCTTCGGGGAAGCGGGAAGTGGATGCCTCACCCCCGGTCACTCAGCATTTCTCAGCAATGGAGAGTGGCGTCGGCGGTGGCCGACGGAGTGAGGCCGTCGAGATCTCGCACCTCAGCTATCGGTATCCGTCGGGACAGATTGCGCTTCGAGATGTGTCGCTCACCATCGCCGAGGGAAGCTTTTTTGCGATTGTCGGGCCGAACGGCGCGGGGAAATCGACGCTGGCGGCGCACCTGATTGGAAGCATCCGCCCCCCGGCGAACACGGTGCGACTGTTTGGACGAGACGTCCGCAAGATCGCGACGACCGAGATTCCCTCGTTCGTCGGCTACGTGTTCCAGAATCCGGAGCACCAGTTCGTCGCCGGAACGGTTTACGACGAGCTAGCGTTCGGATTGCGTCTCCGCGGGCTGCCCGAGGCCGAGGTCGAGGCGCGCGTCGAGGCGATGCTCGCGGACTTCGGCCTGGCGGCGTACGCCCGCGCGAATCCATTCACCTTGAGCCACGGAGAGAAGCGACGCCTGAGCGTCGCGACGATGCTGATTCTCGGGCAGAAGATCCTGGTCCTGGACGAGCCGACGTTCGGCCAGGACCGCAGGAACACGGAGGCGCTGATGGCGAAACTTGCCGATCTGAACCGCGACGGCCGCACGATCGTCATGATCACTCACGACCTGCGGCTGGTCGCCGAGTACGCACGCGAGGTCGCGGTTCTGATCGACGGATCAGTCGCCTATTCTGGGGACGTGGCCAGTCTCTTCGCCAACGCGGCACTGCTCGAGCGAGCGCGGCTGGTCGCGCCGCCGTTGCTGGACCTCAGCCGCCGCCTGACCAGCGTCGATCCGACCTTTCCGCCGGTGGTGACGCTCGATCGCTTCGTCGATGCGCTGTCCGATCGACTCGAACGAGGCACGTCTGGGCGGAAGCGGGATTCCGTGGCGGTGATCCGATGAGGATCCGGATGGTCGGACGATGAAAGCGATCTTGTTCGAAGAGCACGACTCGTTTCTGCACCGCCTGAATCCGCTGACCAAGCTGGCCTTCGCGGCGCTGATCATGATCGGCCTCACCGTGATCGTCGATCCGATCTCATCGCTGATCGCGGTCCTCGCGACGACGCTGACGATCTGGCTGCTCGGGGGTGTGCGCTTGCGGTCGCTTCTGCGCATCCTCGCGCCGGTGGCCCTGCTGTCGTTCGGCGTGATCTGGACGACGGCGCTTTTCTACGTGGCCGATCCGACGAGCCATCCGCGGGTCTTCTGGACGCTCGGGCCGCTCGTGGTGACCGATCAAGGACTCGCCTACGGGCTGGTGATCGTGCTGCGCATGCTCGGATTCTTCGCGGCATCGCTGCTTTTTGTCCTGACGACCGACCCGACCGACTTCGTCCAAGCACTGATGCAGAAGCTGCGGGTCGGCTACCGGTTCGGCTACGGCGCGCACGCGGCGTACGGGTTCGTCCCGCTGCTCGACGGCGAGCTGGCGACGATTCGCGCCGCGCACCGCGTACGGGGCGTCAGGGAGGGTGGCAGCCTGAAAGCGCGATACCGCTACTTCGTCGGGCTGCTCGTACCGCTCCTGGCCGGTGCGGTCCGTCGTGCCGAGCGCGTGGCGCTGGCGATGGACGCGCGGGGCTTCGGCGCCTATCCAGCCCGCACGTTCTACCGTCGCTCGACGTTTGGCCGCGAGGACGTCGCGTTCGTCGTCGGGAGCGGGGCCATTCTCGGCGGATGTCTGGCAGTTTTGAGCTACCTGGGATGGCTGGGACGGCTCGTCCCGCCGTTTCTGGGGTGAGGAAGGAGGAGATCGAAGGTGGAGCGCGCGACCCAGCGCTGGCTGGTGATTCTGGTCGTCGTCGTGGCGGTGTACCTGGCGCTGGTGCTTGGCCACTGGATCCTGGGCGCGAAGATCGTTCCGTGGTGACGAGACGCCAGGATACCTTCACCACGGAGGCGCAGAGGAGACACTGAGGACACCGAGAGGAGAAGAGAATTTTCTCTGTGCTTCCTCCGAGCTCTCTGTGTCTCGTTGGCGAACGTACCCGGGAGCGACAGCTCCGAAGACGCGGGCCGCTTCACGTTGACGGTGCACTAGCTACAGCAATCCAGGAGGAAGGAATTGGCACGGCAAACCACGGTCAAACCATCGCAGCACTTGCAGGACGTTGCCAAACCGGTCTGGGATCGGATTCTGGAGCATCCCTACCTGAAGGAGCTGAAGGCGGGCACGCTTCCAATCGAGACGTTCCGGTTCTACGTCCAGCAGGACTGGCTCTATCTGCAGGAGTTCACCCGGACAGCGGCGATCATCGCCGGGCGGTGTCCCGAGCCGGACCTGATGAAGTTCCTGCTCGATTGGGTCCAGCCGCTCGTCTCGATGGAGTACCACTTTCACAAGAAGCACGCTGCTGAGCTCGAACTGGATTTTGATCGGATCGACTGGCAGATGAACGAGGCGAACTGGGCATACACGCGGCACATGCTCGCGGCCGCGCACGCCGGGAGCACGGCCGAGGCGCTGGCGGCGCTCCTGCCCTGCCCCTGCGTTTATTCCCACGTGGGGAAGGTGCTCTCGGAAGGGCCGCGCTGTCCGAATCCGATATACGCCGACTGGATCGACTTCTACAGCCCGGGCCCGGACGGCTTTCGCCCGCGGATCGTCGCGCTGGAAGGCGTTTACAATCGCCTGGCTGCGACCGCCGACGAGGCGACGCTCGCCCGCTGCGAGCAGAACTACCTGATCAGCAGTCGCTACGAGTGGTGGTTCTGGGACACAGCCTATCGTCGGCAGACGTGGCCGGTGTAGGCGAGACCGGTCGAGCAATCCGCAAAACGCAAAGCGCACTACCCAGCCGAAGGAGTCGATTGCGGCGAGGTCGCCGGACGACGTGCGCCGGCGTGCTCTCCAGCGCGCTCGATCTTCTGACGCGCCTCTGGATCTGGATCGGCAAGCGCCGGCGTCAGCGCCGGCACGATTCGCGGGTCGTCGAAGGCGGCGAGCCTCGTCGCCGCTTCGGCGCGGACCTCGGCGTCGGCATCGCGCAGCGCGCCGAGGAGCGGGTCGACGACGGCCGGATCGCGAATCCCGCGCCGGCCAGTCACCGCCAGACGCCGAACTGATAGGCAGGCAAAAATCTACACGCTAATCGGCACGGTCCATCTCTCGCCCGAGCTCGATTCCCTGGCCCCTGGTCGTCGACATTGTCTCGGCAAGGTCCCACACCGGGATCAGGCACGCGCCTGCTCGGTCGGGAGCGCCTTTCGGGCACCGGGCGGGATGAATAAGCCGACAGCCGTCCAATCCCCTCTCCCG
>CADDYW010000045.1 GCA_902810745.1 Chloroflexota bacterium
GCCAGCACGTGGACACGAACTATGCGATCCCCGCGGTGGCGAAGCTGAGTGCACTGCTGACCGACTGGCAGACGGTGCAGTTCTACCAGACCGCGCTCACCACCGACAACTACCTCGAAGTCGCCACGGGCCTGGATGGAGCCTACCTGCTCGTGCCAAGCGCGCCGGACCACAGCTGGGCCCAGGTCCGTGCCTTCGTCCGACGACTGTGGAGTGATCCGTCGGCAGGAGTGCAGATGGCCTCCACGACGGTGATCGTCCAGAATAGCAGTGGGTCTCCCGGGCTGGCCGAGCGAGTGAGCACGGGCCTCGCGTCGCTCGGCTACCGGGTGGATACGCTTGGCTCCGGCCCCACGATCAGCCAGACGCGCGTGATCGATCGAACCGGAGGAAACGCCCGACCATTGATCGCACAGCTCCAGAAGGATCTCGGACTGTCAGACCTGCCGATCATCGATCAGCCCGAGAACACGTCTGGGCTAATCAGCCTGACGAGCAGCTCGGGCGACTCGCCGGACATCGTGCTCGAGCTAGGGACAGATCAGGCCGACCTGACGGTCCCGGCCAATGAGGATACGGAGGCTCCGTCGAGCGCCGAGGGCGTCCTCAAATTCGGGGTATGGGCACCGGACGCGGGCAGCCCGGCGTCGGGGGCGACGGATACTCCGGCTGAGATCACACCGACGGCCACCCCGGTCCCTCCAGAGCAGCGCCCGACCCCCAGGCCGAATGGAGCCGAATCGATCATCGCCACGCCGATCCCCGTGCCGGGCAGCCCGGGGATGGTCGTGGTGCCAAACCTTGTCGGTCTGCCCGAGGCGGTGGCACAACGCGTCATCAACGAATCAGCACTCATGACGACCTACGTCAACTACCAGACGATCAACGACGTTCCCGATCGCAAGTTTTTCCTCTCGATTCCCGTCGGCGCCGTCCTCAGTCAAAGTCCGGCACCAGGAACTCGAGTGCCACGCGGCACGCGTATCGCCCTGGCGGTGCGAAAGGAATAGGTGGCTCCTGGACGGATCCGTGCGCGGTGACTGACGACGTTACTGCAGCCGGTCGCCTGCTCGCCCTGGAGACACCACCCGTCGCCGCGGGTGATCGCCGAGCACGTGCACGGATCATGAACTGACCGGCGGGGAGTCCGGTGCAGGTCGTCGGGAGCCCGAAGGAAGCGTGCGCTGAATGAGCCTCATCCACGCGAACGTCGTCGGGAGCGGGGTGGCGCTGCGACGCCGACGTCACCCCGCCCCGCTCCCGACGATAAGCAGGTCCGGTCACGGCATCATGTGCAGCCCATAGCCCGACTCGACGATGGCCGCCGCGCTGCTACTGTTACCCACCGCCGTCACGATCACCCGGTCGCCCGGACTGAACGCGCTCAGCGTCCCCTGGCGTGGACGCGCGACGATGTAGGTATTCTGCGTCACGTTGAACGTGCGCGTCTGGGTTGTGCCGTTCGGCGTGATCGTCACCGCGTTCGTGCCAACGGAGTCGATCTTGCCCGGAATGACGTTGAGGACGACCTCCTGTCCCTGCGGATTTCGCCAGGTCAGCTGCGCGCCGATGAAGCTATCGAAGCGCTGCGTCGGCGTCATCGTCCGCAGAAACTGCAGCTCCGGAGGCAGCGGGTGCACCCGCGCACGAAGCTGCGCCGGTGCCGCGGGAGTGGGGGTTGGAGTCGGGGTTTGAGCAAACGCGGGCACGGCAGTCACTCCGAACGCGCTGATGCCGATCAGGCTGGCGACCAGCGCGGTGCCCACCGTCGAACGCACGAACGAGCGTATTAGGCGCTGAAGCATGAGGAACCTCCGTGAGATCGGTGCGTCTACGACTTTCAGTCATACCAGCAGGCATCATCGGAGGTTGCCGTGCGGTGCATACTTCGTGCCGACGGCCAGTAGAGATAGAGGTTGCCTGCCAGGATGAGACACACAGAACCCCTATACATCGCCCGTTCGGCCGGTGTGAAGCTCCTCACCTGGCACCGCCCCCTGGCACGGCCGTCAGCCGCGACACGACGCGATCAGGAGGCCCGGTCCAGCGCTGGACCAAGGATCATGCCTACTGGATGAGATCCTCGACCGGCACGTCGAGCGCCTCTGCCAGCCTCTGCGCCGTGCTGAAATAGGCTTCGTGCTCGCCGCGCTCGAGGCGACGAACCGTTTCCAGGGATACGCCCGCCCGACGAGCCAGCGCAGCCAGCGGCAAGCCAACCCGCTCGCGCGCAGCGGCCAGACCCGGAAGTCGGACGAACTGGCGTGGACCATTCTTCGTGGCATCATCGACCATGAGCATTCCTCGCATTCTGACGTAGAGTTCGGTCTGAGCCGTCCACCGGGCGTCCTTTCGCCGGTCGAGGTGGCAGGCTGTAAGGGCCACCCTCGCACCCGCATAGACCGAGTATCGCAATCTTGGGCGAATCGAGCAAGAGGACCTTAGTCACGGTCCAGCGCCCGTGTTGGATCGGTCAGACGCTGACAGCACCGCGCCCGTGGGCAGGAGGAGAATCCAGCCAGCGCGACGGTGGGCTACTCCCGCCCCGCCATCACCAGATCACGAGCACGACGTGCACTTACGCCATTCTCACGCGCGAGATATCCTCCGAGGAAGCCCCTGAATACCACTCCTGTGCCTAGTCCGATATGAAGCGCGACGCAGGAAAAAGAAAAGGCCACCGGCATCGCCGGCGGCCTGGGAAACGCGGAGTCAACGGGTGGGCCATGCAGGACTCGAACCTGCAACCAGACGATTAAGAGTCGCCTGCTCTGCCAGTTGAGCTAATGGCCCGGGCACACAAAAGCAGTCCCTCGCGGACTGCTGAACACTTATAGTATAGCGTCGGCGATCGGACGTGTCAAGAAACGCCGCCGCGGCGAGCGTCGCCGGGATACCGGCGAAGATCGATGCTCCTGGCCTCTCGTCCGCCTCGGGCGTCGCGTTTGCGCCACCCCGCGGCATCTGGTATAATCCCCTCGATTGCCTGTGAGCCACTGGCCGCTTTTTGGGGGCCGGTGGCTAGGTGTGTCTGGACCTGGACGAGGGGAGAACAGTCATCACCATGCCGAAGCTCAAGACCCACAAAGGAGCGGCGAAGCGGCTCAAGACGACCGGAACCGGGAAGATCATGCGCATGAAGGGCCTGCGCGGCCACCTCCGTCGCAAGCGTTCACCGCGAGCAAAGGCGCTCTATGATCGGATGCTTCAGGTTTCGCCCGCTGACGAGAAGCGCTTGCGCCGCCTCATTCCATACGGGTCATCGTAATCTCATCCGGATACCGATCCGAATGAGAAATGCAACGGAGGACCGATCATGCCACGCGTGAAACGAGGCGTTCCGGCTCACGCCCGCCACAAGAAAGTGCTCAAGCTGACCAAGGGGCATCGCGGCACGAAGCATACGCTATACCGCCGCGCCCACGAGTCCATGCTGAAGGCGCTTTCCTATGCCTACGCCCATCGACGGGAGCGCAAGGGCGATATGCGCCGCATCTGGATCGCGCGAATCAACGCGGGCGCGCGCCTCGCCGGCCTGACCTACAGTCAGCTCATGCACGGGCTCAAGCTCGCGGGCGTCAGCGTCGACCGAAAGATTCTCGCCGAGCTGGCCTATGCCAACGCGCCAGACTTTACACGGCTTGTCGGAACGGCCAAGGAAGCACTCGCCGTAACCTGAAAGATTCCAACGTGCCCGACACCACCAGGCCACGCTTCTCTGTCCCGACGATCACCAGTCCCGGGAACGAGCGCATCCGTTACGTTCGGTCTCTCTACCGAACGTCTGTACGCAAGAAGGAAGGACTGTTCGTGGTGGAGGGGGTGCGCCTCATCGAAGAAGCGCTGCTCGCCGGGGCCAGACCCGAGCTGGCCCTGGTCGCACCGGAGCAGCTCGAGCGAACACCACGGGGCGGTGACCTGCTCAAGCGCCTCGCCGCATTTCGCTGCTGGCCAGTGACCGAGACAGTTCTCCGGGCTCTCAGCGATACCGTAACACCCCAGGGGGCGATTGCGCTCTTCCCGGTGCCTCGGCTCCCATCCCGACCGGTGACCGGGCCGATCGTCCTGGTTCTCGATCGGGTTCGCGATCCTGGAAACGCGGGCACGTTGCTGCGGTCAGCGGATGCGAGTGGTGTCGTGCACACCGTCGCCTTCGTCGACTCGGTCGACGCCTACGCGCCCAAGGTCGTGCGCGCCGCGATGGGCTCGCATTTTCGCCTGACGATCATCGAAGACGCGCGTTGGAGCGATCTTTTGCCCTTGCTAGCCGACCGGCCGCGGTGGCTCGCCGTGGCACACGGCGGCACGAGCTATGATCAGGTCGATTGGACCAAAGACTGCGCGCTGATCCTCGGCGGCGAAGCCGAGGGCGCGGGCCCGGAAGCGACTGCCGCCGCGAGTGGGCGGATCACGATTCCGATGGCCGGACCGGTCGAATCGCTTAACGCGGCAATGGCGGGGACGATACTGCTATTCGAAGCGGCCCGCGTGCGCCGAGCCCGGGCTGGGGGGACGACGTGATTGAGCAACTGGAAGAGCTGAAGACGCGCGCCCTCGAAGAGCTCGCACGGATTCAGGATCTCGACCGTCTCGAAGAGTGGCGCATTACCTACCTTGGCAAGCGTAGCGAGCTGAACCAGATCCTCCGTGGAATCGGGACGCTCGCCCCTGCCGATCGACGAACCGTCGGCCAGATCGCGAATGACGTCAAGAGTGTCCTCGAAGGCGAGTCGGCTGCCCGACGCGCGCAGCTCGAGCAGATCGCCCGCGAGGCAGAGATCGCCCGCGAGCGCGTCGACGTTACCCTGCCGCCGCGCCCAATCGCGCGCGGCCAGTGCCATCCCCTCTCGCTGATTACCGAAGAGATCGTCGCCGCATTCCGCGCACTCGGCTACGACGTCGTCGAAGGGCCCGAGGTCGAATGGGATAAATATAACTTCGAGATGCTCAACATCCCTGCCGAGCATCCGGCCCGCGACGTCTGGGACACCTTTTACGTCAAGACGACGGATGGAATCCCGCAGGGCCAGGTCGTCCTCCGGACTCACACGTCGCCGATGCAAATTCGCGTCATGCAGGCGCGTCGCCCGCCGATTCGCGTCATTGTGCCCGGCCGCGCCTATCGCTACGAGGCTACTGACGCGACTCACGAGAGCGAGTTCTATCAGATCGAAGGGCTGGCCGTCGACGAGCACATCACGATGGCCGACCTGAAGGGGACGCTGACCGCGTTTGCTCATGCCGTCTTCGGGCCAGAACGGCGCACACGCTTCCGTGTCGACTTTTTCCCGTTCGTCGAGCCCGGAGCCGAGATGGCCATCGATTGCCACGCCTGCCGAGGCAGCGGATGCCGGATCTGCAAGAACACCGGATGGATCGAGATCATGGGGGCTGGGATGGTCCACCCGAAAGTCCTCGAAGGGGTCGGCTACGATCCGGCGAAGTACACCGGCTTCGCCTTTGGTATGGGGCCGGAGCGCGTTGCCATGCTCAAGTACGGCATCGACGATATCCGTCTCTTCAAGACGAACGACCTGCGATTCTTGCAGCAGTTCCGATAAACGCCGCGCGTTCACGGAGCGCCAGAGGATCATGGTCACGGCCGGGATGACACGTGCGCCCGCGCACCGCGTCGTGTCCAGGTGCCCGGATCCCGTCTCTGACACGCTCGATCGGCGGCCTGGGGGAGAAGCTTCATGAAAGTGTCGTTGAAGTGGCTGCGGAGCTACACGCCGGTGACAGCTCCTATCTCGGAGGTAGCTCATCGCCTCACGATGGCCGGCGTCGAAGTAGCCGACATCTATCACATTGGCCAGACCTGGAATAACGTCTACGTCGGTCAGGTCACCGCGATCGAGCGGCACCCGAACGCCGATCGCCTCCTCCTCGTGACGGTGAACTGGGGCGATGGCCGCGACATCACGGTCGTGACCGGGGCCACCAACTTGAAGCTAGGCGACAAGGTTCCGCTGGCACTCGCGGGCGCCACGCTCATCGACACGCACCTCCCGACCCCGGAGCTACGCGAGCTCAAGCCGGCAAAGATCCGAGGCATCCTCTCGGAGGGAATGGTCTGCTCGGCAAAGGAGCTCGGCCTGGGCGACGACCATAGCGGCATCCTTGTCCTCGACCCCGCGGCACGGACCGGAGCTCCCCTGGCGGACGAGCTTGGCGACGTCATTCTGGATCTTGAGATCACGCCGAATCGACCCGATCTCCTTTCGATGGTTGGCGTCGCGCGGGAGGTGTCGGCGCTACTCAATGAGCCGCTAACGATTCCCCAGGCCGAGCACGTCGAGTCTGGCCCGCCGGTCGGCACGCTCATCGACGTTCGAATCGTGGATCCAGATCTCTGTCCGAGGTACACGGCGGCGGTCATCCAAGGAGTGACCGTCTCACAGTCGCCGAAGTGGATGCGCGATCGTTTGACCGCCGCCGGGCTGCGTCCGATCAACAACGTCGTCGACGTGACGAACTATGTGATGCTTGAATGGGGCCAGCCACTCCACGCGTTCGATTACGATAAGATTCGGGACCAGCAGATCATCGTGCGGCGCGCCGGGGATGGCGAGACGCTGACGCTCCTCGACGGGTCGGTCCGTGAGCTTACGTCGGAGAATCTGGTCATCGCCGATGCTCAAGGAGCCGTCGCCGTCGCGGGCGTGATGGGTGGCGCCGACAGTGAAGTCACCTCCACGACCACGAACATCCTGATCGAGTCGGCCAACTTCAACCCGGTCAGCGTGCGGCGTACCTCCCGTGCGCTGAAGCTGCGAACTGACGCGGCCTATCGCTTCGAACGCGGTCTGCCCCGGCTGCTCGCGCTCCCGGCACTGCAACGGGCCGTCCAGCTCCTGCTCGAGGTCGCCGGTGGTGTCGCCGCGACCGGAATCGTCGACGCGTACCCGCGGCCGGCCGAGCTCCCCGAGATCTTCTTGACCCAGTCGGAAGTGAGGCGCGTCCTCGGAATGGAGCTATCGCTCGAGGTGATCGCGGGGCTGCTGGAGCGGCTCGGCTGTCAGGTCGCGCGAGAAGACGGCGGTCTGACCGTGGTCCCGCCGATGCTGCGCACCGACCTGAACATCCCGGCCGACCTCTGCGAAGAGATCGCGCGGATGCTCGGCTACGAGCAGATCCCGTCGACTTTACCGCTCGGTCGTCAGCCGGAGCCGACCATCAACGAAGACTGGCGCTGGTTCGAGACGCTTCGCCATTTCCTGGCCGGCCTTGGGCTCTCCGAGGTCGTGACCTACTCGCTGACCAGTCGAGAGCGGCTCGGGCGTCTCCGTGGGCGCGAAGGACGAATGGCCGGCGCGAGCGCGTTCATGGCACCACCCGAGGTCGCGTCAGGCTTCGGGTCATTCGACCTGGCCCAGGAGGTCACCGCCCGATTCGCGCCCCTCGACGTGGAACCGGTCGAGGTCGTCAATCCGCTGAGCGCAGACAGCGAATGCCTGCGGACCACGACATTCGCCAGCATGCTGGAGACCCTTCGCAACAATCTGCGGGTCACCGACCGTGACGTAGCGCTGTTCGAGCTTGGCCGAACCTACATTCCACGGATCAACGATCTTCCCGAGGAAAGGCGCATCCTGACCGTCGTCGCAGGTGCCTATCGCTCCGGTTCACGTTGGGGCGAGCGGCTGCCAAACGATTTCTTCTGGCTCAAAGCGGTCGCCGAAGCCGTCTTCGACCAGCTCGGCATCCGCGACCGGCAGTACCGGCCGCTCGGTCATCCGATCTTCCACGCCGCGCGATCTGCTGCGATCGTGATCCCGGGCCCGAGCGAGCGCCTCATCGGCGTGATCGGCGAAGTGGAGCCCGACGTTCGAAGCGCCTTCGACATCGACGAGCCCGCCTGGCTGTTCGCGCTGGACCTGGACCTCGCGCTGACCCTGGCGACGCGCGAGCGGACCGTCACGCCGATTCCGCGCTTTCCGCCGGTCGTCCAGGATCTCGCCGTCGTCGTCCCAACCAGTGTGGCATCAGCCTCGATCGAGGAGATCATTCGGCGGGCGGGCGCACCGCTGGTCAAGTCGATCGAGCTATTCGATCTCTATCAAGGACCACCCATCCCGGCCGGCAAGATCAGCCTCGGCTACCACATCACCTACCAGGCCCCGGATCGTACCTTGACCGACGCCGAGGTCGCGGCAGTCCACGACAAGATCATCCACGCTCTCACCGGCACGGTTGGAGCCGAGATCCGGGGCGAGACACGGAGCTGATGCCACGACCACACGCGCGGCCGAGAACGATCTTGCTCGGCTGGCTGTTGGATCGACTCTACCGTGAATTCGCCTGGGCATACGACGTCGTTAGCTGGCTCGTCTCTGGTGGGCGCTGGCAAGACTGGCAGCGCTCGGCACTACCGTTCCTCGTCGGGCGGCGGATTCTTGACGTTGGGTGCGGTCCGGGCCACCTGCTTCTGAGAGTGCTGGCGACTGGCTATGCCGCCTACGGTCTCGAGCTCTCCCCATTCATGGTGCGACGCGCGGCCAGCTTGCTCGGTCAGCACGGATGCAATGGACGCCTGGTCAGGGGAGATGCACGCGCCATGCCGTTCGCCGACGGAACGTTCGACACCGTCGTGCTCACCTTCCCTCCACCGTTCGTCCGCGACCCGGCATTCTGGAAAGAGGCAGTGCGAGTCACCGGATCGGGGGGCCGTATCGTCATCGTCGAGGAAGCACGATCGAACACACGGTTCTGGCCAGGCATCCTTGAGCGCGCCTGGGGCACTCTTGCCCGCCAGGACGACATTTCCTATCACGAGCCGACAGACGCCCCGGTTGTCGCTCACCACACGATCGCCACGACGCCACGCGGAACGGTCTCGTTGATCATTGCCGACGTTTCGCCACGGCCCAACGGATAGCTCTTCCGTGAAAACGGCACGCCGGTCAGGAGAACAACGCGCTCACTGACTCGTCACAGTGGATACGCCGAATCGCCTCGGCGAGCAGGGGCGCGACCGACACGACTTTCAGCTTCCCCACCGGCTTGCGTGGATCGATTGGAACCGTATCGGTCGAGATAATCTCCTCCACCAGGGGATGCTCGTTCAGACGCTCGAGTGCGCGATCCGAAAACACGCCGTGCGTACAGACGACCAGGGCCCGCTGGACGTGCTCGCGCTGCAGGTGATTGAGCATCTCGATCACTGAGCCGCCCGTGGCAATCTCGTCGTCGTAGACGATGGCAACGCGCTTATGGACGTCTCCCACGATGCCGTCGATCACGACGTGCTCGTCGTCGATCCGTCGCTTGTTTCCCGCGGCGACCGGAAGATTCAGTCGGCGCGCCAGATGAGCAGCACGCTTCGCGTTGCCAATGTCCGGGGTTACGACGACAGCGTCACCCAGATCCCGTGCTCGGAGCGCCTCGGCCAGCACCGGTTCGGCGTTCAGGTGATCGGTCGGGACGCGGAAGAAGCCATGGACCTGGGGAGAATGCAGGGTCAGAGTCAGCACGCGATTCGCGCCCGCGGTCTCGAGCAGATCCGCAACCAGACGGCCAGCAATCGAGATCCGGGGCTCGTCCTTCTTATCGGAGCGTGCGTAGGAGTAGTACGGCAGCACGGCGGTCACGCGCTCGGCGGAGGACGAGCGCGCGGCGTCGAGAAGCATCAGGAGCTCGAACAGGTGATCCTGCACCGGCGGCGCGCAGGTCTGCACGATAAATACGTCCGCCCCGCGAACGTTCTCGCAGAGGCGGACGTAGAGATTATCGTTACTGAAACGGCGGCTCTGCGCGACCGCGAGTGGAAGCTCCAGGGAGCGAGCAATTCCCAGCGCCAGGTCCGGATGAGACATTCCGCTGAAGATGCGCAGACGGTTCAAGTGGTCGATTCTCCCTCGAAATCACATGACGTGGACGACGGTCGTCGCCTCGCTCCAGACCCGCTCGAGGTGGTAGAAATCTCGCAGTGCTGGAGAAAAGAGGTGGAGGATGACATCTCCATAGTCGATGAGAAGCCAGCCCGAATCAGGAGTTCCTTCAACGTGGTCTGGTCGAATTCCTAGCTCGCCAGCCTGCTCTTGAACCCGCTCGCTCAGCGCTGCGATCTGTCGTTCGCTCAAGGCAGTGCAGACGACAAAGTAATCGGCCAGGTAGGTCGCACGTCGCACGTCAAGCAGGACAATATCTTCAGCCTTCGCCTCGGCAACCCAGTCGGTGATCTGCCGGGCCAGAGCCAGAGAGTCCAGCAACAACCTCCTGCGATGTGCTTTTCTGCTGCCCCACCCGGGTATGCTCCCGGGTGATTCTCCTAATCGATCTTCCCGGATTATAACACGAAATGTTCCACGCGAAAGGCCGCAGGCGCGGGCGCAGCTCGCCTGCACCTCGACATCCCTGCGTGGCCGCGGGGCGACCGGCACCCTCGACGACGGGATTGTGCCTGCACACGCCCCCGGCTGGGAGAACCTTGTGCGGGAATTGGTTTCTATGCTACCCGCGGGCGCGAATGCGGGTTATACTGGAAGCAATGCGGGGGGTTGTCATGAAGGTCATCAGCATCACACCGCGCGGGTTTTGCTACGGAGTCGTCGACGCCGTGGAGATTGCCAAGAGGGTCGCCGCGGATCCGAGCACGCCCCGACCAATCTACATTCTTGGCCAGCTCGTGCACAATCGGCACATGGTCGAACGCCTGGCACAGTACGGAGTCATCTCGCTAGAGAACACGTCGAGCCGGCTTGAGCTCCTGGAAACCATCGACCACGGAACGGTGATCTTCACCGCCCACGGCGTCTCGCCCGCCGTCAAGGCACGAGCGCGCGAGAAGGGGCTGAACTGCGTCGATACGACCTGCCCTGACGTTGAAAAGACGCACGTCTTGATCCGGCGCCTCGTCGCCGACGGTTACGACATCCTCTACATCGGGCGCAAGGGACATCCAGAGCCCGAAGGCGCGATCGGCGAGGCACCTGACCACGTGTACCTGATCCAGGATGCCCAGGATCTGGAGCGGCTCGTTCTGCCCCAAACCGAAAAGCTCGCGGTAACCACCCAGACGACTCTCTCGCGCTGGGACACCGATGCGCTGATCGAGCGGATTCGCGCGCGCTATCCCGGCGTTCAGGTCCACACGGAGATCTGCCAGGCGACCCAGCTCCGGCAGGAAGCCGCGGTGCGTCAGTCCGCCGATGCGGACGCGGTGTTCGTCGTCGGCGATCTCCACTCGAGCAACTCGAATCGGCTTGTGGACGTCGTCCGCGAACAGGCCCATCGCCCGGTCTATCTCATCGACAGCGTGCACGACATTCGCCCGGAGATGCTCGAGGGGGTCCACACCGTCGCGGTGACGGCGGGATCGTCGACGCCTAGCGACATCACGCGCGAGGTCATTCGCTTTCTCCAAGCGTATGAGCCCGCCACTACCACTCAGCCAGCTTGAACGTCTCCAGGCATGAGCATCTCATCTCCTCGTTTCGATCGTTCAAACACCTTCGCTGGCTCCAGCGATGATCCGAATGTCCCTGGCCGGGTCACGCCGCGGTGGCCGCAGAAGGATGGCGTGGACCTGGACGCACTGGTCCAGCCGAATAGCATCACCTGGCACGTCAACGGGGAGATCGTGATGGTGATCGGCTGGGGGCGAGCGATTCTTCTCCAGCTCGCCCACCCGCTCGTCGCGGCCGCCGTGGCCGACCACAGCTACTTCAAGAGTAGTCACGGGTCGCGCCTCGAGAGATTTCGACGAACCCTCGAGGCGATGCTCGACCTGACCTTTGGCACCCGGGAGCAAGCGACGAGAACTGCGCGGAGGATTGACGCGATTCACGGGCGCGTCACCGGCCAGCTCCGAGAGAGCGTCGGATTATTCCCTGCGAACACGGTGTACTACGCGCGTGATCCGAACCTCCTGCGCTGGGTACACGCGACGCTCGTCGACACGGCCCTGATAACCTACAAGCTCTTCATCGGCCCTTTGACACCGGCGCAAGAGGATCAGTACTGCCAGGAGGCAACCACCCTTGGCCCACTCCTGGGCATTCCCGACGGCTTCCTCCCAACATCGCGGGAAGAGCTGCGAACCTACCTGCGGGACACGATCGCGAGCGGCCAGATCGCGGTAGGAGAGACCGCCCGAGCTCTCGCCCGTAGCCTTCTGGCGCCTCCTCGCGCGCCCCTGGGCCGGCCCCTCGCGGCGCTCCTCTCGCTTCCTATTGTCGGACTGCTCCCGGAGCCCATTCGCTCCGATTACGGTCTTCCCTGGGATGCGCGCCGCGACTCGATGCTCGTCGTCGCCGCGTCCGTGTCGCGTCTCCTTCTGCCGCGTCTTCCCACGGCGTTACGGCGGTGGCCCGTCAGTCACGCGCGGCGGGGATTCGGTCATTAGCCATTAGTGCACCGCCAACGGAAATATGAGGGGTAGCAATTTGGGAAAATTGGCCCTGCGGGCCAATTTTCCCAAATGCGTCCACCCATCAATTTCTCCTTGACACACCATTAGCTCAAAAAGCGGAGACGTTTGTCCGGATCGGGGCTGGCACCGGGACGCCTGATTCCGCGCTGATCGGATCATCGCGTCTCTTGCTCACCAAGTAACTACCACATGTTGACTTTCCGGATAAATCGAATCATAATGACCGTGATGGTCAGACTGGGAGTCAAGACCTTCCCTCGGAGCGTGGCTGACCGCTCCGCCAGTTGGCGCGATCGGTGCGCGGGGGAAGCGTGGTAGGTCAGGCCTGATCCACAGGCTCGGTGCTCGCCGAGACCGGGACGGTGGGGGCTCGCGGATCGGCTAGTCCCTCCGCTTCGCGTTCGTGGCGGTCGCAACGGAAAGACAGGATGGGCACAAGGCCCTTACAGCGGGCCCGTGGACGCCATGAGTCGTTACTCGTTGCGCTCAACCCGTTGTTTGTGAGCAAGACTCAGGCACCGGCGTTACCTCGGCCACACCTCGCACGACCTCGGCTGATCGGGGCGCTTCGCCAGATCAGTCGCCGTCGCGTGACGCTTCTGTGTGCGCCTGCCGGGGCAGGAAAGACGACGCTTGTCTCCGACTTCGTCCGCTCGTCCGCGCAAAGCTACTCGTGGTACACCGTCGATGACCTCGACGACGATAGCCAGGCATTTCTCCACGGCCTGTCCATTGCCGTCGGCTGCAAGAATACGCGTACGCTGGATCGACTCGGATACCTTGCCCAGATCGTCGAGGCGCTCGGAAACAGTTCGCCGCGCAGTCTCCTGATTATCGATGATGTGCACCGTCTGACGAACGCGTCGGCAGTCCAGGCCCTCTCCGATCTCATTCGCTACCTGCCCCCTACCACGCGCCTGATCCTGATCGGACGAAGCGTCCCGTGTGGGCTCGAGCGAATTCTGGATTGGCTGGCCGCGCAGAATCAGCTCGCGAGCTTGTCCTGGGACAATTTCCAGCTGTCGGAGGAGGAGCGCGCGCAAGCGGTCAGCGTGTTCAAGTCGAAATCGTCGGGTGCTTGGATCCTCGGCTGGGCGCACCCGGAGGGCCTTGATCTCGCCCGCTACCTGCGTACCGAAGTCCTCGCGCCACTTGGCTCGACCCTCGTCGACCGCCTGGCCCGCCTGACGGTCCTGCCGAGCTTCAATCCGTTCCTGGCATCGGCGGTAACTGGCATATCCGAAGCCGAGGCTCGGGTACTGCTCGAGCAGATCAGCGGCGAGACGCCACTGCTGGAGCGTATCGGTGAGGAAACCTACCGTTTCAGCGAAACAGCCCGCGACATCCTCGCGAATATGCTCGGTCCAGCCGAGCTCGACGCGGCCAAGCGGGCGGCTGGCTTCGCTTTGCGCCGCCTGGATCGACGCCAGAGCGCCGAGTGCTTTCTGGCGTGCGGTGAACGCGAGGAAGCGGTACGGTCGCTCGCCGATATTCCGCTGCCGGAATGGCTAACGCAGTCGTCAAGCCCGATTCACGATCTCCTGCGCCAGCTACCGCTGGACGCTCTGGCCTCGTATCCTCGCCTGCTGCTCGCTCGGGCGTGGGAGATGATCGTTTGGCAAAGTGAGACAGCGGAGGCGGCAGCAATTCTGGCCCGAATCCCGATCGCGATGCTGGAGCCGCAGCTAAGATTCTGGGGTCACTATGTCCTGGGTCGGGCGCACATCGCACTGGGCGATCTTGAAAGGGCGCGGGACGCATACACTGCCATGCTGGATGTCCTCGACCAGATTCGCCGCGATCCCTCGATTCCGCCGGCCACGACCGCGGGGATGCTGTGCCGCGCGGCGATGATCGAGCGGTACCTGGGTGATACAAAGCGCGCGATGGCGACTGCCGAGCGTGGTCTCGCGCTCGCGGCGCTCAGTCCAGCGACCACGCGGGTCGAGCAGCAGCTCCTCCACCACGTGCTCGGCGCGTTTATGGTCCTCGTCGGCGACTACCCAGCAGCAGATCAGCACTTCAGCGCAGCGCTTTCCCTGGCCGACGCCGCCGACATCGCCGAGCGTGCCGCCCTCTGGCACTGTCAGGCCGGAGCGGCCCGCTGCCGCGGTGAGTTCATTCGTGCGCTCAGCTTTCTCGAGCAATCGCTGCGGGAGCCGCTGGTTCCAGCGCGGGAGCAGATGCTCCTGACCCTCGAGGCAGCTCACGCGCTCGCCGACGTGCAGGACTTCCGCGGAGCGGCAAAGCGCTACCGGGCCGTCGCCAGTATGCTTCGCGAGGGTGACCGCGATGGCTGCTTCAGCCGTGCTCTGGCCGGACTGGTTATCTGCTGCTGCTATCTTGGCCTCAACGCGGAGGCGGAAACGACCCTCGCCCAGCTCCGTCGTCTCGATACCCCGGGCGCCCGCTATGACCTGTTTATTGCCGAGGGCGTCTCCGCGCTGGTGAGTGGCGCTCCCGATGTCGCAGCCGAGCGATTCGCCCGAGCGCGCGAAGTCCACGGTACAATCGGCGGACTTCAGGATGCCTGGCAAGCCGTTCTCCTCGAGGCGCAGGCTTACGTTGCACAGGGTCAGCACGCGCGTGCCGAGAGAGCGATCGAAGATTACCTGACCGCTCAGGGAGAGCGCGTCATGCCGGCTGTCGGACTGTGGGTACTGCGGCCGATTCAACCTATCCTCGCGTCGCTGGCCCAACGCCGAGTGAACGCGTCCCTCTCCAATCTTCTGAAGCTGACCAGCGCCGATCCAGCCGCTCCGAAGCTGATTCACGCCGTCACGTCGATCGATCGGGCGGCGTTTGGTAAGGATCACCAGATCGAGGTCCGCTTGTTCGGGCCGCCGTGTGTGCTCGTCGACGGTCAGGAGGCTGCCTGGCCGTACGGGCTGCGTCACAAGTCGATCGAGCTCTTCTGGTACAGCGCGCTGCACCTGGACGGATTCACGCGCGATCAGGTTCTGGCCGATCTCTTCCCCGAGCGCGATGCGACGAATGGATTGAAGCTTCTCCAGGTTACGATTTCGAATCTGCGGACCGCGCTTTCCCAGATCCTGGGGGTACCCGGCGATCAGGTCCTGGTTCGCGATGCGAATGGCACGTTCCGCTTACGTCTGGACGCGACACCGGGGGGAATCGTCGTCGAGACCCGCGTGCTCGCATCTCTGGCCGAAGAGCTTCGCCTCCACCGTCGCGCGCGACTCCCCAGTACCGTTCCCGAGCTGTTCCGGGGAGAGCTGCTGGCCGGGCTCACTGCCGAGTGGATCGAGCCGATTCGCCGGTATTGGATGTCGGTGTACTTGCGAACGCTCGGCACCCTGGCCGATCGCTACGCGCGGCAGGGCCTTCTCCAGCAGGCAATTCGCTGCCGGGAGCTCTCTCTGCAGGTAGATCCGACGCTCGAATCCGCCCACGCAGATCTCATGCGTCTGTACCACGCGGCTGGTGATCGCCAGGCCGTGGAATCCCAGATGTGGCTCTACACGCGCATTTCGCGCGATGAGCTCGACGCCGAGCCGAACGAAGAGATCGAAGATCTCTACCGCCAGCTCGTCGGGGCTGACTCGTCCAACGTTGGCTCCGGGCGACGGCCGTAGAGATCTCGAGATTCGCAGCTCCGACGCGAAACTTCGCCCTCCCTCCGACACGGTAGGAGCCGACAGGTGCCTGGAGTCGATGAACGGCCGCCCAACAAACGGCGCCGTTCCCGATCTCCTGTGGACCTGGCCCGGACCGTGACAAGCGTGGCCTCCGGGCAATAGCCACGGTCCGCCCCGTGGTCCTGCCATTGTAAATCCGTTGTAAATCCACGGACTAAGCTGTGGCTACACGGTCTGGTGAAGCGGTCGCCAGCGGCACACGCCGGACGCGAAGCCGACCATCCGCTGTCTCACTGGTTATCTCGCTTCGACTGGACCGACACGTGGTGGGTCATAGAACCTGTGACACTGGAGGGTATGAGATGCGCGCTCGTCTGTACAACTATGCCGTGTATGCCCTGATCATCGCTGGTCTGCTGGCAGCAGCGCTGGCGGATGTCAATTTTCCGTTCTGAGACAGGCTCGTATGGTCCTTGCCCGGTTCCGTCGTCCTGCCGGCCGCCCTCGTAATGGTCGGAAAGAGTGCGCTGTGCAGGACGGCGGGTGGCGAAGATCGAGACCGGCGGTCTCCGCTCCAGGCAATCGCAAGGTATTGCGATGATCATCCCGTTCCTCGCCGCCGCCACGGTGCTCGGCCTGGTCGTCGTCGTGAGCGCACGCTGGCGGCGGCGCTCCCTTGATCGGATTCCATCGCTCCCGCGCAAGCCGTGGCTGCTGCTGTTCGCACTCCTGCCACAGATCATCTGGACGCACTGGCTCTCACATCTCGGACCGGCTGCACATGGTCTCTCGTGGATACTGCCCCTGTCTTACGCGCCGGTTATCTGGTTCATCGTCCTGAACGTGCGATTTGCCTGGGCGCGGGTCATCGCGGTCGGGGTGGCTCTCAACCTCGCCGTTATGGTGACGAATGGCGGAACGATGCCTGCACCCGCGCGGTTCGCGACCAGCCAGCCTGCCGTGACGAGCGCTACGACCGAACGACTTGCCCCCGGGTCGAAGGATCGGATTGTGAGCGATCGGACTCCCACGTTCCTGGCACCGCTCCAGGACCAGTACGTCGTGACCCTGCCAGGGGGAATACAGCGTCTGGCCAGTGTTGGCGATTTCGTCAGTCTTGGCGGAGCGATGCTCGGATTGTTCTCCATACTTTGATCATGCAGCAGGGCACCAATGACGATGCGAACTGAGCCTGAGGTCATCTGTGCATCTGCCGACGAGTGGCGGCGTTTGCGACTGTCGAGGATGCTCGAGCAGGCTGGCTACCAGGTGCGGACGTGCGCGACAGCACGAGAGCTCCTCCATCTGGCGGCCAACCGCCGCTATCGGCCCTTCGACGAGTCGGATGTCTTACTCCTCGACACGGACCTGAGCGATGAGGTCGCGGCTTCGAAGATCGTGGCCGCCCTGAGGCGGAGCCACACTGCCGTTCGCACCGTCGTGCTGGCCGAGCACGACCGCGAGACCGAGATCATCGAGTGCTTGCGTCTCGGCGCTGATGACTTCATCCACTGGCCGGCCGAGCCTTCGGAGCTCGTGGATGTGGTCGGACGCGTCATTGCGCTCCCCGAAGTACGCTAATCCATTCCAGACCCCCCGATCGTGGAGGAACGCATGTCCGGAGCCGAGAACAGTGCTCCTGACGCTCTCGACGCCCACCAGCTGAACAGATCCTGCTCCCAGACGACTTCGCACGGCAACGCCCTCCACGTTCTCATCGTCGATAACGAGACGCGATTCGTCGAGATGTTACGGGGACTCCTTGAGATTGACGGACATCAGGTCGTTTCTGCCTGCGATCCGTCGACGGCTATCGCGCTGGCTGAGCAAGAGCGGCTCGACGTGGCCATCATCGATCTGAGCATGCCGACGATGAATGGCTGGAGACTCGCGGAAGAGCTGAGAAGACGACAATCTAACGTTGGGATTATTCTGTGCACCGGCTGGGGACGGGAGATTGCCGACGCATCAGACGAGCGTAGCAGGGTGGACGTGATCCTGGAAAAGCCTTTTCGTCTTCGTGATCTCAGAGAGGCTCTTCAGGAGGCGTACCAGCTCGTCGCTGCCCGACTTCGGAAGCTGGAGAAGTCATGAAGAAGGGGTGGGCGATACTGGACTCGAACCAGTGACCTCCACGATGTCAACGTGGCGCTCTAACCAACTGAGCTAACCGCCCGCGCTTCGTATCAGGTATTATAGCCCCGATCTGTCTCCCGAGTCAAATTCTGATACCGAGGATTTTATCTCATGGCTCTCAAGCTTGGCGTCATCGTCAGCCTGACCGACGGCCCCGAGGGCGCGATCGAGAAGGTCGCCAGCTACGGCCTGCCAACCTGCCAGGTATCCTGCTGGGACGTCGCTCTCTACACTGACGAACGGGCTCATCAGCTGCGGACGGCGGCACAGGCTGCCCGGATCGAGATCACGACGCTCTGGGCGGGCTGGCCCGGCCGGAAGGTCTGGAACTTCGTCGAAGGCCCCACGACGATCGGCATCGTGCCCCCGGAGACCCGTGATGAACGCGTCCGCGCGCTGAAACGCGGTGCTGACTTTGCCCGAACCCTGGGCGTCCCCAGCATCACAACGCACGCCGGTTTCATCCCGGAGAATCCATCCGATCCGCTCTATCCGGGCGTCGTCGACGCGTTGCGCGACGTTGCCCGGTACTGCCGGGAGCGTGGTCTCCAGTTCTGGTTCGAAACCGGTCAGGAAACCCCGACAACCCTCCTGCGCGTGATCGAGGATGTCGGCACCGACAATCTGGGCGTGAATCTTGACCCCGCCAATCTTCTGATGTACGGCAAGGCGAACCCCGTCGACGCCCTCGACGTGATTGGACGTTTCGTGCGTGGCGTTCACGCGAAGGATGGCGAGTACCCGACGAATGGACGCGAGCTCGGGATCGAGAGGCCACTTGGCGAGGGGCGAGTGAACTTTCCGATGCTGGTTCGCCGCTTACGTTCTCTCGGCTTCGAAGGGGCGCTGACGATCGAGCGCGAGATCAGTGGTCCGCGGCAGGCTGCCGACATCCGCCGCGCGATTGATCTCCTCGCGCCACTATGCGGAGATTGACGCGCCTTCGTCGCGAAGCATGAGCAGGAGCTCGCGCTCGCCACTGTCCGTCTCTGTCGTGAATGTCCTGATGGCGCGGAATCCCGCCTTTTCGTAGACGCGAATGGCACGCCGGTTGAAGGTGAATACTGCCAGCCGAAACCGCGCCGGCGCGAAGGTCTCGCGCGCAAACGCCAGACCGGCTCGCACGAAGTCGAGACCATATCCGCGGCCAGTCAGATCCGGGCGCATGCCAAGCCCGACGTCGAGAACGTCAGGATCGTTCCGCTCGGCGTCGTCCAGCTCGCCGGGCACCTGCGCGTCGACGCCGAAGCAGAAGAACCCCGTCAGATCGCCGTTCTCGTCGACAACCGCGTAGTAGAAGCTCTGTGGATCCAAAATGTATCTCAGGTTGCGGGAATTCCCATCGTAGATCGAGTACGGCTCGGGGTACCGCCAGCTACAGATCGCGCGCGCCGCGCCTTCGTCCATCGGCACAAGCGAAAACTTCATCGTCGAACTCACGCGGCCTAGATTGACGTTCCGACCGGTGTCCCGAAGCTGCCCGTGGGCAGGCCTCGGACACCGGTCCGGCGCCACCGCGTCACGTCTCGTCGACCTGCTTCCCCGCCATCGAACCGCTGCCGGAAACGATCAGGCAAGCGAGACCAGGCGCTTCTCACGGATCGACTCGTAAGCGCCGAGGATCAGCTTCAAAACCTGCGTCCCGTGGACGTGCGTGTTGAGCGGCTGCCTTCCGTTGGCAATACAGTCCGCGAAGTGCCCGAGCTCGGCGGCGAAGCTGTTGCGCTCCGGAAGCTCAAGGGTTGCCGGCTGCCAGCCAATCGGCTTGAAGAGAAGCTTCCGTCCGCGACCAAAGAGCTGCCCCTTCTCGCCGATAATCTGGAACTGCCAGGACCCGTCGGGCCAGTCCCACGCCCAACTCGTCAGAACCTCTCCCATGGCGCCGTCGGCAAACCGAACAATCACCAGGGCGCTATCCTCGCCTTCAAGGGACGAGATGTGATAGCGGCCAGAGACGGCCGCAACCTCGACCGGCTCCTGTCCGACCAGGTTAAGTAGCAGGTAGCTCGGGTGATACCCGGTGTCGATGAGGCACCCACCTCCCATGGTCTTGGAGGCCGCGCGCCAGCCCCACTCGGCGAGAGGCTTCGTGTGCCGGAAGCAATCGCAGGTTCGAGCCAGGAAGATCTTTCCCAGCGCTCCTTCGGCCAGCATCTGGCGCGCCTTCTCGACCGCCGGGTCGAATAGCTGATTGTGGGCGCACATCATCGTCACGCCGCCAGAGCGTACTGCGCCAGCAATCTCTTCGGCTTCGTCGAGGGACAGACACAGCGGCTTCTCACAGATGATGTGCTTGCCGGCACGCGCCCCGGCGACGATGGCATCACGATGCAGGTGGTGCGGCAAGCAGATGTCGATCGCATCGATATCTGCTTCCTCGATCATCCGCTGAAAATCGGTATAGACCACCGCCCCACCAACGCGCTGCGCCAGCGCCCTGGCACTCTCCTCGGCAACGTCGGAAACGGCGGTAATCGTCGCCTTATCCGCCAGCGTCAGCCAGGCATTGGCGTGCGCACGGGCGATGTCACCGCAGCCAACCATTCCTACCTTAAGCATGTTGTTCCCGCCTAGTTACGAGATGTTCAACCGTATCAGGTCGTCGTCAGTAGCGATGGGATTCTAGTAAGCGCGAGGCTAGCTGTCAACCCACCGTCCTATCAGGCGGTCGGTATCTCTCGATCGTGCCAGTGATGCTATACTTGGAGAAAACACTGGGCTGACGCCATTGGCGTGCCAGGGACAAAGGGGACCTGTGAGACCCGACCGAGCGTGATTCCACGCGGTTTCTCGCTCAGACGGAGGCTATCCAGGGAAGGAGATCAGAAACGGCATCGGGTCGCCCGCCGGATCGCTGTCCTTCGAATCGTCCCCCGGGAACCGAGGGAGGACGACCGCCATCATCCGCGATGTCAGGAGTACGTCACGACTGATCATGGCCGAGCACGAAACGGGGAATGCAAGCTTGTGCGAGATAGGGACGTGCAGCCAGGTTGCGACGCAGCGCTGCACAAAGTGTGGGCGTGCGCTCTGTCCGGACCACACCGTCACGGACTACACGCACCTGCCGGGAGGACAGCGGCCGTATTGCAGCGACTGCGACGCCGAACGTCGCGAACTCTATCAGCGCGCGCGACAGAAGGGATTGAGCGCCGTCGCCTGGAGCGCAGGCGGCGCGATCACCGGCTCCATCGCCGGGTACATTGTCGGCGCGCTCGCAACCTCCGATAGCTTCGCACACACCGTGACGACGGACGTCGGCTTCGTCCTGGGCCTGATCGCGGCCCTTCTGTTCGCGTCGACCAGGCTGACGACACGCCACCCATGAGGATACACGACGAACGGCATCCAGGCACGCGGGATCGTGATCACGCGGCGGTCTGCACCGTGTCGGGCAGAAACGACTCTCCCCACTCCTGACGGATCAGCATCGCACGGCGAACACGCCGACGCAGTTCGTACAGCCGCCGGGCCTCGCGCTGATCGTGGCGCCGCAGCGCCGCCTGATAGAGACTGGTGAGCTCGCCCTGATAGGCTCGCAGCTTCGCGAGCGGGGTCCTCTGTACTGTGTACACCGTCAACCTCCTCGTTGGGTGCTGGTCCGCTCCCAGTGCATCCCGCCGACGACGATGAACGTCCGGGTGGATTCGACGGAAGGCAGGGAGTGAATGCGATTCATCACCAGATCGTCGAGCTGATCCTGGGATGGAACGTCGATCTTCACGAGCGCGTCGCTCTCGCCGTATAGCGCCGACGCCTCGACAATACCTGGGTATTGGCGAAGCTCCTCGATAATCGCGCCCACCTGCTTTGGTGGAGCTTTGATCAGAACGTACGCCAGCATGCCGTCCTCCGTGGATACGGGAGCCGTGCTCGAACGCCCGGTCTCCCATCCCGATGCTACGCTTTCGACGACTGGCCAGACGCGCGGCACACCGCTGACGCCCGCTTCCTCGAAGACTCGATCGAGGATGTCGAAAGCATCCCGCTGATCAGCGGCCTGCAGGCGCAAGATCACGTCGCCGGTCTCACCGTAGACGACCGCCGCCTCGATGACGCGATCGAATCCTCGCAGGAGATCGAGAACGTGCCGCCGCTGCCGTGGCGGAACGGGCAGCAGGGCAAACACCGTCGACCGTTCCGCGCGAAGCACCGCCTCGGCCGCATTGCGCACCGAATATCCACGCTGGTAATACGCCCAGAACCGATTGATCCGACGAATGTCGTCCGGGCGGTAATCGCGGCGGCTGATTCTCTCCTTTTGGATCTGAACCGGTTGGATGAATCCCTGACTCTCCAGGTAGTAGACAAGTCGCTTGTTCAGGCCCGGGATCTGCCGCAGAACGTCCTTCAACTCCATCGTTAGCAGGCTAACGAGCCGGCACCCATGCCCCGGGCGGCTGCTAGCTGCCTGGGTCCGTGTCGAACGCCGGGACTAGCTGTCGCGGCCGAGCATCGCCCATCAAGGCTCGTCATTAAGTACAAGTTCATTCCTGTACTTATCGTCGCACGATGTGGGCCAGGAGTCAATAGGAGGGAAACACTTTCTTCAGGTGCAGGCTCGCGGGGCGGCCGATCCTGGAGGTAGCCTCTCGCGGTCGCCGGAGAACCGTCAAGAATGTAACGGTGCTGATCGGATCCGGGTGCGGTTACCCTCAATGACGACGCGGCCGGCCGCGATCAAACGAATCGCCTCGGGCAGGGCCTGATGCTCCTCGGCCAGGATGCGCGCAGCAAGCGTCTCTTCGGTATCGTCCTCCAGAACCGGCACCGCTCGCTGCACGATGATCGGTCCGCCGTCGACCTGGGACGTAACGAAATGGACCGTGCAGCCGCTGATCTTGACGCCGTGGCGCAGGGCATCGGCCTGGGCGTGCAGCGTATTGCCAAAAGCCGGCAGCAAGGAGGGATGAATGTTGATGATCCGATTCGGGAAGGACTCGAGCATGGTCGGGCCGAGTACGGGTACGTAGCCCGCCAGTACGACCAGCTCGACCCGATTCTCGCGCAGGAAAGCGATCAACGCCTCTTCCTGGGCAACTCGCGAGGGGTAATCGGCCCGCGGGAAGACAGCGGTTGGAACGTTGGCCCGGTGTGCGCGCTCGAGCGCCATCGCGTCGCGTCGGTTGCTCGCCACCGCGACGACCTGAGCAGGAATCTGACCGGCCGCGGCCAGATCCAGCAGTGCCTGGAGATTCGTCCCACGTCCGGATGCCAGAACCCCGAGTCGCAGGCAGTCGGTTGGAGCGAGAGGGATCACTGGTCCCTCGAGGATCGAGGTCGGCGACGTCATACCATGCTCACCCGCGCCTTGCGCTCGCCGCCCTCGCGCTCCCCGAGCCTCGCTTGCTCGAAGGCGAACTTATCCAGATCGAGCTGCACCGGTACCGGGTAGTTACCGGTGAAGCAACCATTGCAGAGGCTTCCCCCCGCGACCCTGACCGCACGAACCAGTCCTTCCAGGCTAAGATACCCAAGAGAATCAGCGCCGAGGTACTCGCAGATCTCCGGAACGGACATGCGCGCCGCGACGAGCTCACTCCGCCGCGCGGTATCCACGCCAAGGTAGCACGGGTGCACCATCGGCGGTGCGTGAATGCGGACGTGCACCTCTCGCGCTCCGGCATCCCGGAGCAGTCTCACGATTGGCCGCTTCGTCGTTCCTCGAACAATCGAATCGTCCACGACCACGACGCGCTGACCCGCCAGCACCTCGGGGAGCGGATTGAACTTGAGGTGGATTCCGATGTCCCGTAGCCGCTGGTCGGGCTGGATGAACGTCCGCCCGATATAGCGATTCTTCACCAGTCCCTCGCGGTACGGGATCCCTGACTCCTCGGCGTAGCCAATGGCACCGGGCACTGCTGAGTCGGGCACGCCGATCACGATGTCCGCGTCGGCCGGGTGCTCTCGCGCGAGCTCGCGTCCCATCTCCTGGCGCGCCTGGTACACCAGGCGGTTGTTGAGAACGCTATCTGGTCGTGCGAAGTAGATGTATTCAAAAAGGCAGGTCGCCTGACGCTCGGATGTCACCGCCTGGATGCTCTCGATACCACGCTCATCGATCTTGACAATCTCCCCGGGCGCGACCTCTCGAATGTACTCAGCGCCGACCGTCGCCAGCGCACACGATTCCGAGGCCACGATCCACGCCGAGTTCAAGCGCCCGAGGCAGAGCGGACGGACCCCGAGTGGGTCCCGCACCGCGAGCAGCTGGTCCTTCGTCGTCATTACCAGACTGTAGGCTCCCTGTAAACGCGACATCGCCAGGCGAATCCGATCGACGAGATGCGTGCCGGGCCCCTCGCAAAAGAGCCGCGCGATGACCTCGGTATCGGTCGTCGTGCGGAACTGGCAGCCCTGCTCGACCAGTTCTTCACGCAAGGCGGAGGCATTGACCAGGTTTCCATTGTGCGCGACGGCCAGCTCGCACGTCGGACTGCGCACAATGATCGGCTGGGCATTGTAGATCTTCGAGCTACCGGTCGTCGAGTACCGCGTGTGGCCAATGGCAATGTGACCGCGCAGGCCGAGCAGATCCTCCTCGGTGAAAACCTGGGCGACGAGCCCCATGCGCATGTGTGAGGTCAGGCGCTCCCCGTCCGCGGTCACGATACCAGCGCTCTCCTGCCCCCGGTGCTGCAGTGCGTACAGGCCGAAAAAGGTGATGCGCGCAACGTCTTCGCCCGGCCCGAAGATGCCGAACACGCCACAGGCCTCGTGACAGGACTGGTGCAGATCGTCGTGGTCAAGCTCACCCATACGCCACCATCCCCTTCCACCCACCAACGCGGACGTTCTTCGCCATGCTCCGCATCGCGGGCTTCGTTCCGAATCGCTGCCTCGGCACTATTCCCCATCCGGATCAGCCAGGGAGCCCCACGCATCGACCAGACTCTCGAGCGTTACGTCGAGCCACCCCGAGATCACAAACCGGTCACCACCCACGGTACCAAGTGGCACGCAGGGCACGCCGGCCTCGTTCGCCAGTATCCGCAGCGCCGCCTCGTCCTCGGGTCGCACGCTGACCACGATGCGTGACTGCCCCTCGTTGAACAGCCACCGGAATCGATCCTCGGTATCGGGTGGTGCTCCGACGAAACCAATACCGCCGAGCAGGCAGCATTCGGCCAGCGTCACTCCGAGACCACCATCGCTCACGTCGTGCGCGGACCGGACCAACCCACGTCGAATCGCATCGAGACACAGTCGCTGTACGCGACGCTCCCGATCGAGGTCGAGCATCGGTGCCGGACCAACGACGTATCCGCGCGCAGCCAGGTAGGCACTCCCACCCAGTCCGCACCCACCGTCGTCTCCGAGAAGGAGAACGCGATCTCCTTCCGACACGAAGCCTGCGCAGACGCGGTAGCGCGCGTCCTCCAGCAGTCCGAGCATCCCAACGATCGGCGTCGGGTAGATCGCCGTACCACGAGACTCGTTGTAGAGGCTGACGTTGCCGCTGACGATGGGCGTGCCCAGCATCCGACACGCCTCGCTCATCCCGCGAATCGCCTCTTCGAGCTGGTAGTACACCTCGGGCTTTTCCGGATTCCCAAAGTTCAGGCAATCCGTCGCGGCGATTGGCTCACCGCCCGCGCAGATCACGTTACGGGCCGCCTCGGCAACCGAGATCGCGCCCCCGCGGTAGGGATCCAGGTAACAGTAGCGTCCATTCCCGTCGATGGAAAGAGCGATCGCCTTGCGCGTCCCTTTCAGCCGGAGTACAGCAGCATCCGCTGCCCCTGGACCCGCCAGCGTGTTCGTCTGCACCGACCAGTCGTACCGTCGGAATATCGCCAGCTTGCTCGCGACGTCAGGAAAACGGAGAACGCGCAGGAGTGCTTCATCCAGACTGGCTTCGTCGGCAGGAACAACCGGCGCGGGTGCATCCAGCCACGACGGCCGACGACCGGTCCGACGGTAGGTTGGGGCCTCGGCCAGGATCGTCGCGGGAATCTCGGCCACGACCCGATCTCCGTCGCGCACGCGGACGATCCCGTCGTCAGTAACTTGCCCGATGACATCGGCGTGCAGGCCCCAGCGGTCGAAGATGGCCTGGACCGCTTCGACGTGCTCCGGCTGAACCACGACGAGCATGCGCTCCTGGGACTCCGACAGCATGACCTCGTACGGCGTCATACCGGTCGCGCGGCGTGTCACCTTCTGGACGTCAATATCCACGCCGCTTCCGCCCTTGCTGGCCGCTTCGACGACCGCGCTGGTGATGCCGGCCGCGCCGAGATCCTGCATCCCGACGATCTTGCCGGTCTGATGGAGCTCCAGGCACGCTTCGATCAGCAGCTTCTCCAGGAAAGGATTCCCAACCTGCACGGTCGGGCGCTGATCGTCGGAGGTGTCGCTGAGCTCGCGCGAGGCCAGGCCGGAGCAGCCGTGAATTCCGTCACGGCCGGTATCAGCGCCGACGAGCAGCAGCAAGTTCCCCACGCCGCTGGCGCGGGCGCGTACGATCCGATGTGCCTCGATCACGCCCACGGCCATCGCATTCACCAGCGGGTTCTCGCGATACGCCTCGGCAAAGTAGACCTCGCCGCCAACGGTCGGGACGCCAATCGAGTTTCCATAGTGGGCGATACCGGCGACGACCCCATCGAGCAGGTAGCGCGAACGCGCATCATCGATGGGACCGAACCGCAGCGAATCGAGAATCGCGATCGGGCGCGCACCCATCGTGAAGATATCGCGGATGATCCCGCCGACGCCGGTCGCGGCGCCCTGAAAGGGCTCGACCGCGCTCGGGTGGTTGTGGCTCTCGACCTTCATCACGATCGCGAGGCCGTCGCCAACGTCGACGACACCCGCGTTCTCGCCCGGGCCCTGGAGGACGCGGGGTCCGCTCGTGGGGAACAGGCGCAGGAGCGGACGCGAGTTCTTGTAACCACAGTGCTCGCTCCACATGGCGCCAAACATCCCCAGCTCTAGCTCATTGGGGATCCGTCCGAGCTTCTGAACGATCAGCCTGTACTCGTCCAGCGTAACCGCGATCTCGTCGAGCGTCGCCTGGTCGACGGTGATGGCATCGATCACGAGGGACTCCGGCCAGCCAGCACCGGTCCGGCGGGTACCGCTGCCTGTAGAATCGATTGGAAGATCACCCGTCCATCCGTGCCGCCGAGCTCGGGCTCACAGCAGCGCTCCGGATGTGGCATCAGCCCAAAGACGTTGCGTGTCTCGTTACAGATACCGGCGATCGCCTCCTCCGACCCGTTGGGATTGCTCGACGAGCTCAGCGATCCGTCCGGTTCGCAGTAGCGCAGGACGATCTGACCGCGCTCGTTCAATCGGCGGAGCGTCACCGGGTCGGCATAATAACGTCCTTCGCCGTGGGCGATCGGCATATGCAGGATCTGGCCCGGTTTGGCCAGCGACGTGAACGGCGTATCAGTCTGCTCGACGCGCAGGTTGGTCCACTGACACCGGAACTGCAGGCACTCGTTGAGCAGGAGGGCACCGGGCAGGAGGCCGGCCTCGCAGAGGATCTGGAAGCCATTGCAGACCCCCAGGACCAGCCCGCCGTCGGCAGCAAACCGTGCGACGTCAGACATGATCGGCGCGAAGCGAGCGATCGCTCCCGCGCGCAGGTAATCGCCGTAGGAGAAACCACCGGGGAGAATAACGCAATCGACCGGGGGTAGCCGGGTAGCCGCGTGCCACACGTATTCGACCGGCACGCCGAAAACCCGATCGAGCACGTGGTAGGCATCCGCGTCACAGTTCGAACCAGGGAAAACGACGATGCCGAAGCGCAACAGACACTCCCCCGACCTGTTCGCATTCTCATTCTACCATATCACTCGCCGCCGAAGCTAGATTTCTGAAGCAGGCGTTCCGGGGAACGTCTCGCCGCGGAGGCGCGGCGTCTACCCACGGGCACACGGAGGTGAGCGGAGCATTCGCGATGCGCCGACAGCGTCTTCGCGGTGGCCGTCCTCGCAGCGTCCCGCTAGTGGTGTGTCAAGCAGAAATTGATGGGTGGAGGCATTTGGGAAAATTGGCCCTGCGGGCCAATTTTCCCAAATTGCTACCCCTCATATTTCCGTTGGCGGGGCACTAGAGATTGCGGAGCGCTCGATCGTCGGAAGCTGGGCGGCGCACGTTGCCGAAAAGCGGCCGCGAACGTACACTAGGGACACCTTCGAGGAGGAGCCATGCCGTATGATCTGCTCTTGAAAGGTGGCACTGTCGTCGATCCGTCCCAGGGATTGAACGCCTCGCGGGACGTCGCGATCGAGAACGGGCGAATCGCCGCGATCGAGCCCTCGATCTCGACCGAGGACGCCAAGCACACCGTCGACGTCTCTGGCAGGTACGTCACGCCGGGACTGGTTGACCTGCACGTCCACGCCTACTGGGGATCGACCTACTGGGGCATCGACGTGGACCCGGTGGCCGCGCGAACGGGCGTGATTACGTCTGTCGACGCGGGCAGCGCTGGCGCCTACAACTGGCGCGGATTTCGTCGCTTCCACGTCGAGCGGGTAAAGTCGCGGCTCGTCGCGTACCTCAACATCAGCAGTATTGGCCTGACCCACCAAACGTATGAGCACGCGAACCTGTACTATGACGACGTCGATCTCGCCGTACAGACCGCGGCCGAGAATCGCGACGTGATCGTGGGGATCAAGGTTCGCCTCGACCACAACACCATCGGCCACAACGGTATTGTCCCGATGGACCGTGCCCGTGCTGCCGCCGATGCGCTCGGTCTTCCCGTCATGGTCCACATTGGCGTCGCACCGCCACCGCTGCAGGAGATCATCGCGCGGATGCGTCCCGGGGATGTTCTCACGCACTGCTTCACTGGACACACCAATCGGATCATCGACAAGGACGAGAAGATTCGTGACGACGTCAAGCGCGCCTGGGATGCGGGCATCATCCTCGACGTCGGTCACGGCGCGGGCAGCTTCAGCTACCCGGTCGCCGAGGCGATGGTCCGCCAGGGCCTGCTGCCCGACTGCATCAGCACCGACATCCACGTGGCCAGCATCCGCGGGCCGATGTATGACATGCCAACGACGCTCTCCAAGTTCCTGAACCTGGGGATGAGTGTCTACGAAGTGGTCGAGCGAGCGACGATAAACCCGGCCCGGGCGATTCACCGCGCCGACTCGCTCGGCTCGCTCGAGGTCGGACGCGAAGCCGACGTCGCGGTGCTCGAGCTGGTCGAGGGCGACTTCGAGTTCAAGGACGTGGATCTCGTCGCCCGGCGCGGGACAAAGCGGCTGTACTGTCGACTCGCGATCAAGGGTGGACAGATCCTGGACCCAGAGGAGGACGGATTACCGTTATGAAAGCTGCTGTTCTCTACGCCGCCGGTCAGCCGCTCCAGGTCGAAGACGTGGCGGTCGAGGATCCGCACCGTGGCGAGGTGATGGTTCGGGTGGCCGCCGGTGGCGTCTGCCACAGCGACCTGCACGTCATCAACGGCGACCTCACCGCGCCGCTGCCGGTCGTGCTCGGACACGAAGGCGCGGGCGTCGTCGAGAAGGTCGGCGAGGGCGTCGACGAGTTCAGGCCGGGCGACCACGTCGTGCTTCTCTGGCGCGCGAGCTGCGGCAACTGCCTCTACTGCCTCTCCGGACGACCGGCGCTCTGCGAGCTAGGCGCGGGCATTCGCTGGTCCGGCCGTCTCGCCGATGGAACCAGCCGCTTCCGGCGCGGCGATCAGGAGATCCGCCACCACGCGGGCGTCTCGTCCTTCAGCGAGCTCACCGTGCTGCCCCGCGAAGGATTGGTCAAGATCGATCCCAGCGTTCCGCTGGAGAAAGCCGCGATCGTCGGCTGCGCGGTGATGACCGGCGTCGGCGCGGTGATCAACACTGCGCGCGTCGAGCCCGGCGCGAGCATGGTCGTCGTCGGCTGCGGCGGCGTCGGTTTGAACGCCATCCAGGGCGGCGCGCTGGCCGGCGCGGAGAAGATCATCGCGGTCGACGTGCTCGACAACAAGCTCGAGTACGCCCGGCAGTTCGGCGCAACCCACCTGATCAATGCCTCGCGGGTCGATCCGATCGAGGCGGTCAAGGAGGCCACGGGCGGACGTGGCGCCGACTATGCCTTCGAAGTCATCGGCAACGTCAAGACCATCGCCCAGGCGTACCAGATGATTCGGCGCGGTGGGACGCTGGTCGTCGTCGGCGTCGCCCCGATGGGAGCCGAGGTCGCGATCAACGCCTCGTCGATCATGCTCGACGAGAAGACGATTCGCGGCTCGCTCTACGGCTCCTGCCAGCCGAAGCTCGACGCGCCGCGCATGCTCAACCTGTACAAGGCGGGCAAGCTCAAGCTCGACGAGCTGATCAGCCGCGAATATCCGCTGGAGCAGATCAACGACGCCTTCGACGCCCTGCGTCGCGGCGACGTCGCCCGCAGCATCATTCGGTTCATGTGAAGAAGCCGGGTGGCCATCACCACGGAGACGCGGAGGACACAGAGATTCTCCTTTCATTGTCTCGACCGGTAGATGGGAGGAGATCAAGGTCAACCTGATCTCCGTGTCCTCGGGGAATCCTCTGCGTCTCCACTGAAAACGAGCCTTCATCCCCCCATTGGTGACCCTGCGGGCTAAGATTACTCCGTGGCGAATGTCTCCAACACCTTCTCGAATCGAGAGGATCGAGGTGCGCGGGAGATTCGCGAAGCAAAGCGGGGAGTAGAGCATGGGCGTCCCGTCAGATTGGCGGATCGTCGGACGGCGAAGCCTCAACGCGGACGAAATAGGCCCGGCAAGCAGGCTGGTGGACCGGCGCAATCGATGCGAAGGACTGGAGCTCCCACTCGACGTCTCGCCCGAGAGCACGGCTGGCCGCGACGTGGTCGGGTTCGTCCTCGCCTCGGCCCGCGATGCGCTCGTCGGGTATCTCCAGCTTCTGCGGTTTGGCGAGGTCGAAGTCTGCCTCGCGGTCGACCCGGCCCACCGCCGCCGCGGTGTCGGACGCGCGCTCCTGAACGTCGCGCGGGACGAGGTTGCGCGGCCGGGGAGGTGGCTGTCTCCCCCTCGTTCTGAAAGAGGGCCGGGGTGAGGGCGTGAGTCCGTGGCGCCGCACGGAGCCTCCGGCCCTCACCCTCACC
>CADDYW010000046.1 GCA_902810745.1 Chloroflexota bacterium
CGCCCACCGCGGCGAGCACGACGGCCGGCCCGATTCCAACGCGAAACGTTACTGCCGTGACGCCGGTGCGCGGCGTGCAGGCCGCGGCCACGAGCGCAGCCCAGCCTTCGACCACCCAGACAGTCGGCGCGCTCGTATCACGTGCCGCTTCGCCCACTGGCACCCAAGCCGAATCCGGCCCATCCACCTCACCGGCGACGAGCACACCCACCGAGGCGGCGGCACCGTCACCGTCAGCCCAGGTAATCGGCACTCGTACGGCGACGCCCACGACCGAGCCAGGCTCGTCGCCGACAGCCTCGGGAGCGAGTCAACCGCCGCCGACTCCGTCGCCCACTGCAGCAGCGCCAGCCACGCCGTCACCCGCGGGTGGTTATCCACTGCCAACGCCAACTCCGGCCGGCGGCTATCCGGCTCCGCCAACACCCGCGCCATACCAGCCCTATCCGTCTCCGGCAGCTCATTGAGTGGCTGGCGGCGATGGCAAGCCTCCAGACGTTCAGAGGATCCGCGAGAAGGCGCACGCGCGACCGGGGCAATCCCTCGGCGTCCCGTGGCGCCTCTCTCGGGCCGTGAGAGCCAAGCCGGCCGGCTTGCGGCCGGCTTGGCGGTGCTCCACGGTTGGATATGGGGAGCATAATCAGCGCAGCGTCCAGATCTGTGCTCACCGTTCTTCCACGCTCGCCGAGGCCGACGATCGGCATCTGGCTGGTGGCAGCCGGGTTCCTGCTCGTCGTCCTGACCGGCTGCGGGCCCTTCGTCGACCCGTACAACCTGCAAGATCGCGCTGATCAACCGGCCGGCCTCCTTGGTGCAGGGCGCTTCGTGGCGCAAACGTTCGTCGCCCACGGCGATGGAATGAATCGAATCGACGTTCAGGTCGCGATCTTCCCAACGATTCCCCGGTCGAACGGGCTACTTCGACTGCGCCTCTGGGCCGTCGACGGGTCACCGGATCCGTCGGCACCGGTTCTCGGTCGCCCTCTCGCCCGGCTGATCGCCGTCCGAGAGTACGCGGAGTCAGCCCTCGAGCCGAATCAGTGGATCACCTTCACGTTTCCGCCAGTTACGGACTCGAATGGACGGACATTCCTCCTCGAGGCGCAGACGACCGATACCTCGACCAGCGCAGTCACCCTGTGGGCGAGCGGCCACGTGGCGAACACGGAGCACCGGCGCAGCGAGGACGGGCAGTGGGCCCCGGGATCGCTTGTCTACCGTGTCTTTCGGGATGAGCCGCCGGGGGACGTCATTGTCGGCACCCTCTCCACGATCAACGGAGCGGGCTGGATCTGGCCGATGGCGCTTGTCCTGTGCATCGTACCCGGTCTCAGCGTCGCGTCGCTCCAATTACCGCGACAGGTGGACGCGGCCGAGCTGCTTGGCCTGTCGATTGGCTGGAGCGTGCTTCTGGCTCCGCTGGCGCTCGTGGTCGCCACGCCAGTTCGCGTCGGACCGGTCATGGGGTTGGCGCTGCTGATCGCGGGGGCAACCATAGCTGCCTGGCGTCGCCCCAGACTTCGATTGTCTCCGTGGTCGGCAGTGGCTCTCGTGGCAAGCGTGGTTGCACTGGCTATCCGCGCCGTGGATGCCAAGGGGCTGGTCGCTCCGATGTGGGGCGATCCAGTTCAGCACAGCTACGTCGCGGCTCTGATCCTCGAAGCGCACGGCGTGCCCGCGACGTACGGCTCGATCCTGCCGTCACAGGTGTTCGATTATCACTTCGGGTTTCAGACCATCGCCGCGTTCGCAGCGTGGCTCGGCCGGGGCGAGCCCGCGCAGGCAATCCTCGCGACCGGGCAGATTATCGACGCCCTGGTTTGCCTCTCGGTCTACCGGCTCGCGATCGATCTCGTCGGCTCGCGCCGTGCGGGCGCAGTCGCCGCGGTTCTGGTCGCGATGGTGATGACGCAGCCGTCGTACTTCGTCACGTGGGGACGCTATCCGGAGCTGGCGGCCCTGGCAGCCCTCCCGGCCGCGTATGCTGCGCTTCGTCGAGCGCTGGTGCCGTCACAACCTCGCGGATGGGAGCGAGAGAACGCAGCCGGGACCACGCCGAACGCGCGGGTCACTCCAATTACGCTCTCGACGGTCAGCTCCTCACTGGCTAGCAGCACGTCGACGCGGCCAAAACTGCGAGGAAAGGGATCGCTCCTCGGACTGATCGCCAGGTTCTCCCGCTGGGCCTTTGCGCGTATCGACCTGGGGATCGGGGCCGTGGCTGCCGCGGCGCTGGTTCTGGTCCACCCGCGCGTTGGCGTTTTCCTGGCCTGCCTCGGCGTGGCGCGTGTCATCAGCAACGCGATCGAGGTACGGAGCATTCGACGAGCGTGGATGCTTTCAGTGCGACTGGCGGCGGTCGGCGCTATCAGCCTCGTCCTGCTTGCCCCGTGGGCGACGCGGCTCTGGGCGGCGCACCGGCAGCAGGTCGTTGCGACGTACGCCTGGCAGCCGTTGGATCTCCCTCTCGGCCTGGCGCTCGCGGGCAATGATCGCTGGGTCCTCGAGCTCGCCGTGCTCGGATGGGTGATCGGGCTCGCTCGGCGACCGGCGGTCTCGGTCCTCTTCGGCGTGTGGTCGATACTCGTGCTCGCCGTGGCGAACCCGGCCACGTTCCACCTCCCGTTCAACCTTTTCGTCAATGGGAGCAGCGTGGCGATCGCCCTGTTCATGCCGGCGTCGATCCTGACCGGTCATCTTTTCACCATGGTCTCGGACCGCGCGGCGATCGAGAGATGGCCCAACGTCGCGCGCTGGGCACTGGCGGGCGCGGTCCTGGCCGGCGGGCTGACACAGGCGCCGTCGCTGACGACCATCGTGAATCCGTGCTGTCTCCTGATTCGCCCGGGGGATCTCGGAGCGATCTCCTGGGTACGCGAGAATACCCCTCCGAATGCGCGCTTTCTGATCAACGGATACCGGTGGATGGACCAGGTATGGATGGGAACCGACGCGGGATACTGGCTACCCGTCCTGGCACACCGTCAGACCACCCTTCCTCCTCTCTTCTACGCGGTGGGTCCGCCCGACCAGGTCGCACAGATCAGCCATCTCGCCGCGACGGTCAGTCGCGACGCCTCGAATCCGGCCGCACTGGCCAGCCTCGCACGTCAAAATGGCGTTCGCTACGTCTTCATCGGATCCCGAGGAGGCGACCTGGACCCGGTGCTCCTCCGAGAAAGCGGCCTCTTCCGGGTCGATTACGCCGACGGCGGCGCGTGGGTCCTGGAGGTCGTGTCGTCTCGCGCCGATCCGATCAGCGTGACCGTGACGGGGACGACGCCCGAGGCCAGCGACGCTCCCAGGAGCTGAAACGCCGCTGGGCTCAGATCAAGGACGTCCGGGTAGGGGAATCGCCCGGTATCGCGGACGACGACGGTGATGGTGCGGCCCGTCTTGGGTGAGGTGACGCGAAGCTGGCTACCGATGGGAAAAGCATTCGAGGCAGTCGTCGTGGCATCGTCCGGCTGGTAGATCTGGCCATTCGCCATTGTCTTCCCGACGAATCCTGGTCCGTACCAGGTGGCGTGGCCGCTCAGCACGTACGCTTCCGACCGTGCTGTCCAGGTGCCCACCGGCGGCGCCATCGGGAGAAACGCTTTCCACGGGAAGATCCCGGCCTCCCGTGCCAGGTCACCGCCGTTTGCGACGGTGACCTGTCCTGCTCGCGCCCAAGGCCGGTCCGTCTTCCATTCCTGGAGCACCGCGCGTTGCAGGCGTACAACGTACATCGGGCCCACGTCGACGACGCGTGAGGTTGGAAGTCCGTAAAGCTCGAGTGGGTTCGTCGCGGCCTGATAGCTGCGAAGGATGGACGGATGAGTCCGCAGCAGCGCGAGGCGCTGGGAGACGACCTGGTCCCAGGAGAGGCCCTGGTCGAAGGACGCTGGCAAGGGGGGAGGGATCGATCGGACGCTGGAGAGCCACGCGTCGGCCCCGTGTTTCGACAGCTCATCGAAGATATTGACGAAGTCGACGTCGTGCGTGTCCGGTCGCCACTGAAGAACCGCTTTCTGCGTTGCCTGGGTAACGAATCCACCCCAGATGAATCGACGTGAGATCGGGTAGCCGAGGACCTTCACTCCGCCGTGCTCGCGGAAGGCCGTCCAGAGGTGCGCCTGGTCGTCGTCGACGATCGCGTATCCCATCGGGCTTGTCCCCACGGGGAAGCCATTGGCCTCGGTGTAGAAATGCCCTCCGGGGACATCCCAGTCCAGTGGAATCGTCGTCGGGGCCGGCGCGGCCGTCGCCGACGACGGACGGACCGTCAGGATCAGCAGAATCACTGTACAGACCAGGCGGATCGCTGGCTTCACGGTAGTACTTCCGTCTTGTAGTACCGGGAATCATGGACCGACGTCGCCTGGTCTGTACATTGGAAAGGGCGTAAGAACCGGCTGCAGCGGCCTGGCTCGGCACTTGCGGGTAGGGAGCGCTACGCTGAAGGGAGAACGGTCCCGACCATGGCAGTCGAACGAGGTCTCCGTGACTGGCACGGCTTGCGGGCGGCGCTCACACGCCTCAAGTGGGGAGACGGTCTGACCCGAGACGAGATGATGAATCAATCTCCGGAGCTTCGGACGCCGGTGATGACACTCCTTCCCGCGGACTTCCGATTTCCGAACGCGGGGAGTGTCCTCAGCTACTTCGCGCGCCTGGAGCGCGAGGGTCGCCTCGAGCTCGAAGCGTTCGACGCGCCGGAGGGCTACCTAGACCGATCCACGACCGGGCTGACGGTCCCAGGACATCGCTATCCCCCCAGCGTCGGAGGCGGCTACGGGTCGGGTAACACCGGCTCCTCCGCCCAGACGGGCGTGGGTCGCGCGGGCACGTCCGAGCACGAGTGGTGGACCTGAGGAAAGCTACGACGTCCGGCGCGCGGGGCGCGATCAGCGATTTGCGACCGTCGAACGCTTCGGGTCGGTCGAGGACTGGCTCGCCGGATCTTGCGGGGACGGAGGTGGGGTGACGGGCTGTCGTCGCTGTGACATCTGCCGTTCGAGGCGGTCGCACTTCAGCTCGTACTGACGAAGCATATTGATCCAGCGAGTTTCCCAGTAGGCCAGGACCTCGTGATCGCCCCCGGCCTCCTTCTGCGTTCGCAGGATCTCTTCCCCTTTGCGCAGGCGCTGCTCGAGCACGCGAATCTCTTCTTCCAATGCCTTGGCCGCGCTATCCGCAAGAGAATCTCGCGACGGCTCCGACATGGCGCGCCTCGCTTCGCTCATATCTGGTCTCGCTGTGTCGCGTGGAGTGGGGGCGCCGCTTCACCGAACGACTCGCTCCACATTATAGCAAGCTGGGGAGTCGCGTCAAGCAAACCGGCAACCGGCCGGTACGAGCGAGCTACCACTCGATCGGATTTGCAAATCCCTTATTTGCTCGCTATAATTGAGTTGGCTTGACCTGGTGAACTGGGAGTCCTGGGGCTCTCAGTTCTTTTTGGTCCCGGCACCTGGACGAGCTCCTACTGCATATCTTATACGTCGCACGTGGGAAGGAGAACACGCGCATGCACGATAAGCCGGTGTTCCTGACGCCGGAGGGAAGAGCCAAGCTTGAAGCCGAGCTGAAGCATCTTCGCGAAGTCCGACGTCCTGAGGTTGCCGAACGAATTCGTGCGGCGAAAGAGTTCGGCGACACCGACGACAACGCCGAATACGAAGAGGCAAAGAACGAGCAAGCGTTCGTCGAGGGCCGTATCCTGACAGTCGAGAAGCTGCTGGCACGGGCCATCGCGATCAACGCCGATCACAACCTGCATGATACCGTCCGGCTGGGTTCCAATGTCACCGTCATCACCGAGGATGGCGAGACCGAGCAGTACACCATCGTCGGGTCCGCCGAAGTCGATCCGCAGCACGGCAAGATCTCGAACGAGTCGCCGGTTGGTCGCGCGCTACTGGGCAAGCGAATCGGCGACATCGTCGAGGTGACGATCCCCGCGGGATCCCTCCGCCTGCAGGTTAGCTCGATCGACTGACTGACCCTCGGCAGAGCATCACAGTTTGGAGAGGACTCACTCGTTGTCAGTAGAAGGCACCCGACCCGACGACGGATCCGTCGACGATCTCATTCGCCAGCGCCTCCGGAAGCTGGAGGCGCTCCGGGCGCGGGGAATCGAGCCCTATCCGACGACCTTCCAACGTACCGTCGTGAACGGCGAGGCAGTCGCTCAGTACGATCAGCTCGCGGGACAGGACGTTTCGGTCGCCGGTCGAATTATCAGTCGACGGATCATGGGCCGGGCGAGCTTCTGTCACATCCAGGACGGGACTGGTCGACTCCAGCTTTTCCTCAAGGAAGACGTCCTCGGGCCGGAGCAGTACGGGGCATTCCGCGATCTGTATGACATCGGAGATTTCGTCGGTGCGACCGGCCCGCTGATGAAGACCCGCGCGGGCGAGGTCAGCGTGCTCGTGAAGCAGCTGACGCTCCTGGCGAAGTCGTTGCGCCCGTTGCCCGAGAAGTGGCACGGGCTAACCGACGTCGAGAGTCGCTATCGCAAGCGATATCTCGATCTGATCGTCAACGAGGACGTTCGGCGCATCTTCCGGATCCGCAGCGCTGCGGTGTCCGCGCTCCGGCAGTTTCTCGAAGCCCGCGGCTTCGTGGAGATCGAAACGCCGGTCCTGCAGCCACTCTATGGTGGTGCCGCGGCTCGCCCGTTCAAGACGTATCACAATGCACTCGAGCGCGAGCTGTTCCTGCGAATCGCGACCGAGCTCTACCTGAAGCGGGCGATTGTCGGCGGCTTCGACAAGGTCTTTGAGATCGGACGGGTGTTTCGCAACGAAGGCATCGACACGACGCACAATCCCGAATTCACGGTCCTCGAATCATACGAAGCGTACGCCAGCTACGTTGACGTGATGGCCATGGTCGAGGAGATGATTCCGTGGGTCGCTCACAAAGTCCTCGGGACGACCACCCTTACCTACCAGGGTCAGTCGATCGATCTTCGACCACCCTGGCCACGCATCCGGCTGCGTGACGCTATTCTCCAGGAGACCGGCGTCGACATCGACGCTGCGCCGACGCGGGATCAGCTTTATCAGCGGGTCGCGCACATGGGGCTGCAGATTCAGCCCACGTCGTCACGAGGAAAGATTATCGACGAGCTGTTGAGTACGCGGGTAGAGCGCACCCTGATTCAGCCCACCTTCGTCATCGACTACCCGGTCGAGCTTTCGCCCCTGGCCAAGCGTAAGCCAGGATGCCCTGATCTGGTGGAGCGTTTCGAGGCGTACATCGGCGGGATCGAGATTGCAAATGCCTTCACCGAGCTGAATGACGCCCTGGACCAGCGCGCTCGTTTCGCCCAGCAGCTCGAGGCCCGCGCGGCCGGTGAAGAAGAAGCGCACGTCTTCGATGAAGATTTCATCGAGGCGCTGGAGCACGGGATGCCACCCACCGGGGGCCTTGGCATTGGGATCGACCGGCTGACCATGCTCCTGACGGACCAGCGTTCGATCCGCGAGGTGATTCTGTTCCCGCATATGCGGCCAGTCGGATAGCGGATCGTGGCGAACCCTCTCTACGTTGTCTTCGTCTGGCACATGCACCAGCCCTTCTATAAGGACACGGAGACCGGCCAGTATTCGCTGCCGTGGGTCCGGCTCCACGCTGCCAAGGATTATCTGCACCTCGCCGAGGTCATCGCCGATTTTCCCGACGTTCACCAGACGATCAATGTCGTACCGTCGCTCGTTGAGCAGCTCCAGGATTACGCGGAGGGTCGCGCCGTCGATCCCGCGCTTGCCGTCAGCCAGAAGGAGCATCTAACGCTCGAAGATAAGCGTTTCCTCCTCGACAGCTTCTTCTCGATCAACTGGGACCGCTTTGTCTGGCCGGTCCCACGCTACGCACAGCTGGCACGGCTGCGCGAGGCCGCCAACGGGGCCGTCGATCTGCTGAGCGATACCTTCTGGACTGACCTGATCGTCTGGTTCAACCTCGCGTGGATCGATCCGGCGGCGCGGCGAAAGGATCCCACGCTGCGGGCGCTCGTCGAGAAAGGGCAAGTCTACGATCGCGCGGACGTCGCGGCGGTTCTCGCGTATCATCGCGATGCGTGCTCAAAGGTTCTCCCCACCTATCGCCGGCTCGCAGAGCGAGGACAGATCGAGCTCTCGACGACGCCGTTCTTCCACCCGATTCTTCCGTTGATCATCAGCACCGACAGCGCGAGCGAGGCTCGGCCTGACGTCCAGCTTCCGCGCCTTGCGTTCCGGCACCCTGACGATGCGTGGGAGCACCTAACGCGGGCACTCGATCTGCACCAGCAGGTATTCGGACGGCCACCGCGAGGTATCTGGCCTGCCGAGGGTGCTGTCAGCCAGGCAATGATTGAGCTCGTAAGTCGACTGCCTGAAATCCAGTGGGTCGCGACCGACGAGCACGTGCTCGCGAGAGCCCTGGGATCGCGCTTCGACCGCGATGGCTACGGGCATCTCCTCGATCCGGCCCCACTTTGCCAGCCCTATCGGATCAAAGGGCTCCCAACGGCGATCTTCTTCCGCGATCAAACTCTCTCCGACCGGATTGGGTTCGTCTACCAGCACATGGAGAGCGTCGACGCGGCCGATGATCTTGTCGATCGCCTGTTGACCATCTGGCAGAAGCTGCAGTTCGACGACCGGCCCCACGTCGTGTCGATCATCCTCGACGGCGAAAACTGCTGGGAGTCATACCCGAACAATGGAGAAGACTTTCTTCGTCGGCTCTTTACGCGGCTGAGTACCGAGCCAAGATTGCGCGCGGTTACGCCGAGTGAGGTTCTGGAGCGCTTCGAGGCGCTTCCGGTTCTGGAGAAGCTTCCCGCGGGCTCCTGGATCGGCAGCAACTTCGACACGTGGATCGGCGAGCCGGATCAGAACCAGGCGTGGGAGTATCTCGCACTCGCGCGTCGGAGCCTGGTACGCTGGCAGAATGACCCCCAGCGCTGCACCGAGGATGATCAGCGACGCGAGCGCGCCTGGCGCGCGCTCCTAGTCGCGGAGGGAAGTGACTGGTTCTGGTGGTACTACAGCCGCAACCACTTTGGATATGCCGATCCATTCGACGTGGCGTTCCGCCAGCACCTGGCGAACGTCTACCGCGTGATCGGCGAGGACGTCCCGCCATGGCTGAGCCAGCCGATCAATGGCCACGCGCCGGAGCGACGCCGTGATGTGTCGGACCTCCTCGCGATTCCGATGCTGTCCGGAAGCGCCGAGGCATCGGACGACTGGGCAGGTGCAGGCTTTGTCGAGCCAGAGGTATCGAGTGGCGCGATGCAGCAGGGCGCCACCTTCTTTCGGCGGCTGTACTTCGGCTACGACGCGACCAATCTCTACACGCGGCTCGAAACGGCCACACCGCTCGCTGGCCACGACATCGTCGTCTACCTGGGCGCAGAAGATCTGGCTCCGACCAACCGTCTCGCTCAACAGATTCACGACGTTTGCGACGACGACGCGCTGAGCGGTATCTCCTGGCAGATCCGCGTGCCGCCTGCCCCTGGCGAGGGGATTACGACCGAGCGGGCGGATGGCAACGGTCGCTGGGTGCTGTCCGAAGCACACGCCGAGGCGGCTGTCGGCGATCGCGCCGCGGAGATCAGCATCGCCTGGGCTGACCTCGGGCTCTCCTGGGGACGAAAGGTGTTCATTATCGCGGCGGCGGCGCGCGACGGAGAAGTGATTGAGACACTTCCACGGCGCTGTCCCGTGGCCTTCGATCTCGTCGAGAAGCCCGCGGCGCGTTCGGGTGGCTCGGCAGCGGAAGGAGACCCACGTGCTTAATCCGCGACTGATTCGAGAGGATCCGAACCGAATTCGACGCATGCTCGCTGACCGACACACGAGCGCTCCCATCGAGGAAATTCTCACGCTCGACGAGGAGCGACGGCACCTTCTCACCGAGACGGAGACGCTTCGGGCACACCGGAACGCAGTCTCGCAGCAGATCGGGAGGATGAAGGAGAAGCCTCCCGCGCTGATTGCCGAGATGCGCGAGGTCGGAGACCGCATCAAGGACCTGGAGCAGCGGCTAACACACATCGAGAACGAGCTGAATGAGCTGCTTCTCTACCTCCCGAACCTTCCCGACCCGACCGTGCCGGTCGGCGAGGACGAGCGCGACAACGTCGAGGTTCGTCGGTGGGGAGAGCCGCGTGTCTTCGACTTCACGCCACTTCCGCACTGGGAGATTGGCGAGCGGCTCGGCGGATTCGACTTTGCGCGAGGGGCCAAGATCTCGGGCGCGCGGTCGTGGGTTCTCCGCGGTGACCTCGCGCGACTGAACCGGGCGCTGATCACGTTCATGATCGATCTGCACACGCGCGAGCACGGGTACACCGAGGTTCTTACGCCCTATCTGGTGAAGCGCGAGTGCATGGTGGGAACCGGGCAGCTCCCGAAGTTCGCGGACGATGCGTACGCGATCGCGTCCGACGATCTGTATCTGATTCCCACCGCTGAGGTTCCCGTCACGAATCTCTACCGCGAGGAGATTCTTAGCGCGGATCAGCTACCCATCTACAACGTGTCGTATTCTGCCTGCTTTCGTCGGGAGGCCGGAGCCGCCGGACGCGAGACACGCGGACTGATCCGCGTTCACCAGTTTGACAAAGTCGAGATGGTCAAGCTCGTTCGACCGGAGACCTCGGCGGACGAGCTGGAGAGCCTGGTCGATAATGCCGAAGATGTGCTCAGACGTCTGGGCATACCTTACCGAGTGATGCTGCTCTGCACCGGAGACCTGACTTTCGCTTCCGCGAAGAGCTACGATCCCGAGGCGTGGTTCCCGGGATTGGGCCAGTATCGCGAGATCTCTTCGTGCAGTAATTTCCACGATTTCCAGGCTCGCCGTGCCAACATTCGCTACCGCCCGTCGCCCACCGACCGCCCAGAGTTCGTCCACACGTTGAACGGATCGGGCCTCGCGGTCGGGCGCACCCTCGCCGCCGTCCTGGAGAATTATCAGCAGGCGGACGGAAGTGTCGTCGTCCCGGAGGTTCTTCGACCGTACATGGGAGGGCAGGAAGTCATTCGTTCCGATGCTGGACATGCGTGATGCGCGGCGCGCAGGATTTAGTTTGACATGTACGAAGTTTTCCTGTAGCATGAAAGTGTCGACGCGGGGTGGAGCAGTGGCAGCTCGTCGGGCTCATAACCCGAAGGTCGTTGGTTCGAATCCAACCCCCGCTACCATCGTTCGGCGATCCTGGAGTGCCCCCGGGATCGCCGAATTGTTTATCGGTAACGTGTCGCGCCATGACGCAGATCTTGATCACTCTCCTTCGCGAGCGGCTCCTTAAACTGAATCTGAGCGGCAAGAGACTGGTCATCGCCGTGTCGGGTGGCCCCGACTCGCTTGCCCTGGCGGTCGGCCTAGCCCGTCTCCAGCGTGAGCTCGGCCTGGGGCTGCATCTTGCGCACCTGGACCATTGTCTGCGGCCAGGTAGCGCTGACGATGCGGAGTTCGTCCAGGCGGTTGCCAGGGACCTGGATCTCCCCGTCTCCGTGGGCCGTGCCCAGGTTCGTGAGGTAGCAGCGCGTGACGGACTGGGTCTCGAGGAGGCGGCACGGCAGGAGCGCTACCGATTTCTGGCTCGAATCTGCCACGAGACCGGGTCGGATGCCGTCGCCGTTGGTCACACCCGCGACGATCAGACCGAGACACGGCTCATGCACGTCGTTCGAGGTGCCGGTCTCCGCGGACTGACTGGAATGGCCGAGGACAGTCTGATCCAGGTTCCGGGCAGTGAACCCGTCCGTGTGATTCGTCCCCTCTTGAATGTCACCCGTCTCGAGACGCTTGCGTTCTGCCGTGCCGTGGGGCTCACGCCCCGCCAGGATCCGAGCAACCTCGATCCCTCTTACACCCGAAATCGCCTGCGCCTCGACGTCATTCCGTCCCTGCGATCCGTCAACCCGCGGCTGGACGACAGTCTCGAGCGCCTCGCCCGGTCTGCTGCCGACGCGAGCGACTTCATCGAGCTGGAGCTCGACCAGCGCATCGACACGCTCGTCCGCGCGGACACGACGTACTGGGCAGTGCAGCGAGCCGGCTGGCGTACGCTGCATCCAGCGCTGAAGCGAGCGCTGCTTCAGAGAGCTGCAAGTGCGCTGGCGGGTACACCTGGTACCATTGGCGCCGTTCACGTCGAGGAGGCAATTCAGGCCGCCGACACCTGGACGTCTGGCAGAACTTTGTGCTGGCCAGGAAACCTCGAAGTTCACGTTGAGCACGATGAGATCCTCATCCGTCGGAGAGGTGCTCGCCAGCCGATGGCGTTGATCGAGCAGACGCTGCCCGAAGGCGAGCGCATCGCTCTCGGGCTACTGCCCGCGTCGCTGCTGGCCTCGGACCGCCGGGAAGCGCTGACCGTCCCTCGGTCCGCCGTCTTGGAGCTGCGTCGTGTCGCGTCCCCCTGTCCTGGGCGCGCGCGCGACCGCTGGCACTGCGACCTCGACGGTGCGAAAATTGCGGAAGCCAGCTTGCTCGCCGTGCGCCCTCGCCGCCCGGGCGACTGGCTTGTTCCCGAGGGTATGGTCGGGCGAAAGAAGGTCCAGGATCTGATGGTGGATGCCCACATTCCGCGCGACGACCGCGACCGGGTGCCGATCGTTGCCACGGGGGAGAGTATTGTCTGGGTCGTCGGTCTTCGTCGCGACCATCGATTCCTGGCGGACCACGGTAGCCAGCAGGTTTTCTGTCTTACCGTTGACTTCACGCAGCCGGAGGGGGACTCGGCTGCGGTCGCGAGAACGGAGGTCGCGTGTCCGACCTGAACCACGACGTCGCACAGATCCTCATCGGCGCAGACGAGCTGCAGAGCCGAATCAGCGAGCTAGGCCAGCAGATCACGCGCGATTACGCCGGCAAGGAGCCACTTCTGGTCGGCGTTCTCAAAGGCGCGGTGATGTTCATGGTAGACCTGTCACGTCAGATCGACCTCGCGGTTGAGATCGATTTCATGGCGGTCTCAAGCTACGGGTCCAGCACTCAGTCACTCGGGGTGGTGCGGATCCTGAAGGATCTGGACCGCGCGATCGACGGTCGCGACGTCCTCGTGGTCGAGGATATCGTCGATACCGGCCTGACGCTGCGCTACATCGTGGACAATCTGCGGGACCGCTGCCCGGCGAGCATCCGCATCTGCGCGCTTTTGCAGAAGCAGAAGGCACGGGCGACGAGCCCGACGATCGATTATCTGGGCTTCGAGATACCCGATCAGTTCGTGGTCGGCTACGGGCTCGACTACGCCGAGCGGTATCGGAACCTCCCGTATGTCGGGGTTCTCCGCCCGGAGGTCTATCAGACCAGTCAAGTTGAAAAGTGATGGTGTTCTGTTATAATCCCTGCTAGGAGCCGAATCCGCACGGGGGACAGAGGTCGGTTGATGGACACAAAGTGGCTGAAACACAGCTTCATCTATCTGTTGATCCTCGTCGCGGCGATTGCACTCTTCTTGTCCTTTTTCCAGACGGGAGGTGGCAAGCAGCCGACAACGATGTCGCTTGCTGAAGTTATTCAACAGGCGAAAAGGGGCGAGATCAGACAAATCACGGTTCAGGGCGATACGCTGATCATCCAGCGGAACGATACCAACGTCGAGGCGCGAGCCCAGACGGATCCGAATACCAACATCTACCAGATTCTTCATGACAATCAGGTTCCGCAGAATCTGATCGACAACATCAACATCGTCTACCAGAAGCCGCCGGAGTTCGGGAACTGGCTTGGGCTCATGGTGCAGTTCCTTCCATTCCTGTTCCTCGCCGGGTTCTTGCTGTTCATGATGCGGCAGGCGCAGGGCTCGAACAATCAGGCACTGTCGTTCGGAAAGAGCCGTGCCCGAATGTTCATGGGAAACAAACCGGCCGTGACATTCTCCGACGTCGCCGGGGTAGAGGAAGCGAAGCAGGAGCTTCAGGAAGTCGTCGAGTTCCTCAAGTATCCCGAAAAGTTTGCCGCTCTTGGTGCGCGCATTCCCCACGGCGTACTTCTGGTCGGGCCGCCGGGAACGGGGAAGACGTTGCTGGCGCGAGCGGTCGCGGGCGAGGCCGGGGTGCCATTCTTCAGCATCAGCGGCTCCGAGTTCGTGGAGATGTTCGTCGGCGTCGGCGCGAGCCGAGTGCGCGACCTGTTCGACCAGGCCAAGCGTAATGCGCCCTGCATCGTCTTCGTCGACGAGATCGATGCCGTGGGACGGCAGCGTGGCGCTGGCCTGGGCGGTAGTCACGATGAGCGCGAGCAGACGCTGAACCAGATCCTGGTCGAGATGGACGGCTTCGATTCCAATACCAACGTCATCGTCGTCGCCGCGACGAACCGCCCTGACGTTCTTGATCCCGCGTTGCTGCGCCCGGGTCGGTTCGACCGCCAGGTGGTGCTGGATCGGCCCGACATCAACGGCCGTCGGGCGATTCTCGACGTGCATATGCGAGGGAAACCCCTCGAGCCGACGGTCAGCAACGAGGTGCTCGCCAAGCAGACCGCCGGGTTTTCTGGCGCTGACCTGGCGAACCTGGTGAACGAAGCGGCAATTCTCTCGGCACGGCGCAACAAGAAGAAGATCGGCATGCAGGAGCTCGAGGAGGCAATCGATCGGGTCATCGCCGGGCCGGAGCGCAAATCGCGGATCATCTCCGAGAAGGAGAAGCTCGTCACGGCGTATCACGAAGCGGGTCACGCGGTCGTCGCCCGAATGCTGCCGAACCTCGATCCACTGCACAAGGTATCGATCATCGCGCGTGGGATGATGGGCGGGTACACGCGATTGCTCCCCGTCGAAGATCGCTACCTGTGGACGAAGTCCCAGTTCGAAGATACGCTGGTCTTTGCCCTTGGTGGACGGGTCGCCGAAGAGAGCGTCTTCGGTGAGATCACGACGGGCGCGGAGAACGACATCGAGCGCGCCACCCAGATGGCCCGCCGGATGGTCACCGAGTACGGCATGAGTAGCCGAATCGGACCGGTGGCGATGGGGCACAAGGAAGAGCTGATCTTCCTTGGCCGAGAGATCGCGGAACAGAAGAACTATAGCGAGAAGAGCGCGGAGGCGATCGACGAAGAGATTCAGCGCCTCATCACGACGGCGTACAATCGCGCGAAGGAGCTTCTTACCGAGCACCGGGACGTTCTGGACCGGCTCGCTCAAAAGCTGATGCGCGACGAGACGGTCGAGGGCGAGGAGCTGGAGAAGTGCTTCGCGAGCGAGGGCGAGGAACCTATCCCTCAGCCGGTCGCGACCAACTAGCCAATGCTCACGCGGGAGCTGACGGCAAGCCCTGCGTTCGGCCGCGGGGTCGGCGAGCTGACCTCTCACTGGCGTCGGCACTGTGACGCACGCTCGGGTTGACGTTTGGGTGACCGCGCGTACGAACCAAGGTGGAGAGCCCTGTGCGGTGACACGCACAGGGCTTTTGAATGGCGTCGGCCGTGGTGGTCGGCTGTTGCTTTGTGCTGGAAGGCCATGCTATACTTTCCCCCGGCGCCGGGCAGGAGCAGCGAATGCGACGGGACTGGGGGCCGATAGCGCTCATCAGTCAGCTCGGACTGACGATGGTTGGGTCGATCCTGCTCGGACTCGTCTTGGGACTCTGGATCGACGCACACTTCGGAACGAAACCGTGGGCGACGCTCATTCTTTCGTTGCTGGGCGTCGCCATTGGAACCATCGGTGTGTATCGATTAGTTACGACGTCAATACAGGAAGCGGTCGAGCAGCGACGGACGCACGGCGACCACGACCGCCGGGAGGACTGACCGGGCTCCTAGGCGCCAGCCACGTGTTGAGAACGAATATCGCTCCAAGGCGCGTGGACGCGATCCAGTTAATGGGAGCGGGTTGGCCTTCCTCCCCTCCAGCAAGATTCCCTAGGTTGGCAAGTCTATCTCGTGCATCAGATGCCGAGGCAGATCCTGGTCGGGGGCTGACTCGGCCGGCGATTGGTGCGCACTGTGTGTTGGCACGCGGATAATCGTCTGCTGGCCTGATTCGATCAGGTCAGCAATCACCGATTCACTGCCCGTAGCGGCGGAAGGAGGGAAAGGTCTGTGACGGATGCAGGCTTGAAGATGATCGCGGCTGGCCTAGCAATCGGCCTCGGGGCAATCGGCCCTGGCATCGGCATCGGCTTGCTTGTCGCGCGCGCGATGGAAGGAATCGGCCGCAATCCCGAGGCCGAGCCAGCAATCCGGCTCAACATGGTCCTTGGGCTTGCGTTCGCCGAGGCCATCGCGATCTACGCGCTGGTCGTCGCGCTCATTCTCAAGTTTACGTAAAACCTTTACCCGACCAGGTCGAACGAACGAGCGTTCGGCCTGGTCGCTCCCGCCGCTCGCGGCCGACGCTGGCCGTGGGTTGTGACGGCGAAGAGAGGATGACGTGGAAGCTCTTGGAATTTCACTGCCAGGTCTCGTCGCACAGTTCGTCAACTTCATTCTGCTTCTGCTGATCCTGCGCGCCGTGGCCTACAAGCCAATCATCCGCATGCTCGATGAGCGAGCGATGCGCATTCGCGAGAGCATGGAGCGCGCGGAAGCGGTGAAGCGCCAGGCAGCCAGCACCGAGGAAGAGTTCGCCCGTCGGCTGGCCGACGCGCGGCGCGAGGGCCAGGAGATCATTGCCCAGGCCCAGAAGATTGCCGACCGCATCCGCCAGGAAGAGATGGATAAGACGCGGCAGGAGGTCGATCAGCTTCGTGCCAAGGCCCTCGAGGATATCGAGCGCGAACGCGAGCGCGCCGTGGCGGAGCTGCGTAAGCACGTCGCGGACCTCGCCCTGTTCGCGGCCGGCCGCGTCGTGGGTCGATCTCTCGACCAGGCATCGCACTATCGATTGGTCGATGAAGCGCTCGCCGAAGCTGAAAAGCTGAGGCTAAATTGATCTGGAAGGAGTACGCGAGAGAACCGTGGCGACGAGCGGAGTAGCCCGGCGCTATGCCAGGGCCGTCTTCGAGATTGCGCGCGAAGAGCACGATCTCGACGGCTGGCTTCGTGACCTGCGCGTGATTCGTGATGCGCTTCGCGGATCCGAGATGACAGCGCTGCTCGACAACCCCAGTATCTCATTCGACGAAAAGCGACAGATCGTCGAGGGGATCCTCTCTGGGCGACTTCCCCCCAAACGACGAAACTTCGTTCTATTATTAATAGAGAATCGGCGGACCAGTCTAATCGATGATATTCTCTCGGCGTACGAAGGCGAACTGAACGCAGCGCGAGGAATTGTCACCGCTCGAGTAACCACGGCAGTTCCGCTGGGAAGCGAGGAGACCGCAGCCGTCACCCGCCGGCTCGAGGGTCTGGTTGGCCAGAAGGTGATCGTCACGATGGAGGTCGATCCGTCGATCATTGGCGGATTCGTCGCGCGCATCGGCGATCGCTTGATCGACGCAAGCGTGGTCGCGCGTTTGGCGGCGCTGCGAGCGAGCCTAATGGCGTAAGGAGGTACGAGCAATGGCAGTTCGAGCCGACGAGATCAGCTCGATTATCAAGGAACGAATTGAGAAGTTTGGTCTGCCAGTTACCGCGGTCAACGTGGGTACTGTGATCGAGGTCCACGACGGAATCGCGCGGATCTATGGTTTGTCCGGGGCGATGGCGGGCGAGCTGCTCCAGTTCAGTAACGACGTGGCCGGCCTCGCGCTCAACCTGGAAGAAGAGACCGTTGGTGCCGTGATTCTGGGCAATGAGGTCGGGATCAAGGAGGGCGACGAGGTTCGCACGACTGGCCGCATCGTGGACGTTCCCGTCGGCGAGGAGCTGGTCGGACGCGTCGTCGACGCCCTGGGAAACCCGATCGACGGAAAGGGACCCATTGGTGCGACGCGGCGCCGTGTCGTCGAGCGTATCGCTCCCAACGTGGTCGTCCGCGAAGCCGTCAACACACCGCTTCAGACCGGCATCAAGGCGATCGACTCGATGATTCCGATCGGTCGAGGCCAGCGCGAGCTGATCATCGGCGACCGTGGGACCGGAAAGACGGCCATTGCGATTGACACGATCATCAATCAGAAGAAGGGTGACGTTTACTGCGTCTACGTCGCGATCGGTCAGAAGGCGTCCAAGGTCGCCCAGGTCGTCGGCACACTCGAGCGATACGGGGCAATGGATCGCACGATCGTGGTCGCCGCAAACGCCACCGACTCCGCGGCGCTGCAGTATCTCGCGCCGTACGCGGGCTGTGCAATGGCCGAGGAGTTCATGGAGCAGGGCAAGGATGCCCTGATCATCTACGACGATCTGACCAAGCACGCCTGGGCCTACCGCCAGATCTCGCTGCTCCTCCGACGCCCGCCGGGCCGCGAAGCATACCCCGGCGACGTGTTTTACCTGCACTCCCGTCTCCTCGAGCGCGCTGCAAAGTACGACAAGGAGCACGGCGGCGGAAGCCTCACGGCGCTGCCGATCATCGAGACGCAGGCCAACGACGTGTCAGCCTACATCCCAACCAACGTCATCTCGATTACCGACGGGCAGATCTACCTGGAAAGCGATCTGTTCTACGCGGGTATTCGCCCCGCGCTCAACGTCGGAATCTCGGTTTCGCGCGTGGGTTCATCGGCGCAGATCCGCGCGATGAAGCAGGTCGCGGGCCGGCTTCGTCTCGATTACGCACAGTACCGCGAGCTTGCCGCGTTCGCCCAGTTCGGCTCCGATCTGGACAAGACGACGCAGGCTCAGCTCGAGCGGGGCGCGCGCATCACCGAGATCTTCAAGCAGCCACAGTACGAGCCGATGCCGGTCGCCGAGCAGGTCGTGTCGATCTGGGCCGTGACGAACGGCTACGCGGACGACGTACCGGTTGCCAAGATCCGCGCCTTCGAGTCGGGCCTGCTCCGCTTCCTGAACTCCAATCATCCGGAGATCCTGCAGACGATCACGAACGAGAAGGCTCTGTCTGATGCAACAATCGAGGCGCTCAAGGCGGCGGTTGCCGAGTTCAAGCAGACGGTACCCTTCTAGTGTCTGCCGGGTATCCCGGTACGTTCAATAAGGACACGACTGAAGGTCAGGCACGCAGGGGCGTTCCACTGTGAACGTCCCTTGATTCTGCCCGACGGCGATCACGACGAGGACGAGCACATGCCAAGCACACGCGAGATCAGGCGACGGATTCGAAGCGTCAGGAATACCAGTCAGATTACCAAAGCGATGGAGATGGTATCTGCGGTCAAGATGCGCAAGGCGCAGGAGGCCGTGAGTGCCAGCCGTCCTTACTCCGAAAAGATGGCCGACCTCGTCGCGGGGCTGGCTCGAATGACGGCAAGGTCGGACGAGGTCGACCCGCTGCTGGTTCAGCGCCCGGTCAACCGGATCGGCTTGATCGTCATCACCGGCGACCGTGGCCTCTGCGGCGCGCTCAATACGAACATCATTCGTCGCGCGGCGCGTTTCATCCTGGATCAGAGTGTACCGGTCCAGGTCATGGCTATCGGACGCAAAGGCCGCGACTGGCTTCTGCGCCACGGGAGCGAGCTGATCGCCGAGGTGAGCGGTCTTCCCGAACGACCGTCCCTCATTCAGGTCTCTCCGATTACGACCCTTGCGATCGACGGCTACCGCGACGGGCGTTTTGATCGTGTCGACGTGGTTTACAGCCGATTCGTCTCGACAACGCGGCAGGAGCCGACGATCCAGCAGATTCTGCCCGTCGTTCCTCAGGCGCAGGAAACGCATCACGTGCTCGATTACATCTTCGAGCCTGATCCCGCGACGGTTCTCTCGCGCCTTCTGCCGCGCTACGTCGAGGTGGAGGTCTACCAGGCCGTTCTCGAGACGGCAGCCAGCGAGCACAGCGCGCGCATGCTCGCGATGCACAACGCGACCCAGAATGCGCGCGAGGTCGTACGCGAGCTTACCCTAACGTACAATAAAGCACGTCAGGCGGGAATTACGAAAGAAATCTTGGAGATTGCGGCCGGGGCAGAAGCTCTCAGGGCATCGTGATCCGGCGGGGGATGACTGCTCGGCGGGACGATTCGCGATTGACGAAACGCATCGCACGGGCAACCCAGACCCGGGACACGAGCGACGGAGCTCGGACGGATGGTGGGGAAATTGATCGCGGCGTCGTGCTGCGCGAGCGCTCACGCCAGGTGGTCAGACGACACAGTCCGCAGGCCGCAGGAGGATAGAAGTGACCCTTGATAGTAAAGGACGAGTAGTGCAGGTGATTGGTCCGGTCGTGGATATCGAGTTCCCGCCGGATCGTCTGCCGAGCCTGCTGAACGCAGTCGTGGTCGAACGCAAGGACGGCCCGGTCGTGGTGGAGGTCGAGCAGCACCTTGGCAACAACTGGGTTCGGTGCGTGGCCATGGATAGCACCGATGGCCTCCAGCGCGGTGCCGAGGCGACCGATACCGGTAAGCCGATCGAAGTACCGGTCGGTCCGCCAACGCTTGGCCGAATGTTCAACGTTCTTGGCCAGCCGATCGACGGCCTCGGACCGGTCAATGCCGAGACGCGCTTCCCGATCCACCGACCCGCGCCGGCGTTCGAGGACCAAAGTACCGAGTCACAGGTCTTCGAGACTGGTCTCAAGGTCATCGACCTGATCGCCACGTTCACGCGTGGTGGCAAGATCGGGATCTACGGGGGAGCCGGGACCGGCAAGACGGTCATCATTCAGGAACTCATTCGCAACATCGCCGCGGAGTACGGCGGATTCAGCGTCTTCGCAGGGGTGGGAGAGCGCTCGCGCGAAGGCAACGATCTCTGGCACGAGATGAAGGCCTCGGGCGTGATCAACAACACCGTGATGGTGTTCGGGCAGATGAATGAGCCGCCCGGCGTGCGTCTGCGGGTCGGATTGACCGGCCTCGCGATGGCCGAGTACTTCCGCGACGTCGAAGGCCGCGACGTCTTGCTGTTCATCGACAATATCTTCCGCTTCACTCTCGCGGGCGCCGAGGTGTCGGCACTTCTCGGGCGAATGCCGTCGGCCGTGGGATATCAGCCGACGCTTGCAACCGAGATGGGTGCCTTGGAGGAGCGCATTACCTCGACGAAGAAGGGGTCGATCACCTCAGTCCAGGCGATTTACGTTCCCGCCGACGACTACACCGACCCGGCCGTCGCGACGACCTTCGGCCACCTTGACGCCATCGTGTCGCTGGACCGGTCGATCGTCGAGCTAGGTTTGTTCCCGGCCGTCGATCCACTCGCGTCGAGCTCGCGAATCCTCGATCCGCGCATCGTCGGCCAGGAGCACTACGACGTGGCGCGCGGTGTGCAGAGGGTTCTGCAGCGATACAAGGATCTCCAGGATATCATCGCCATCCTGGGCGTCGAGGAGCTCAGCGACGAGGATAAGCTCACCGTCGCGCGCGCCCGGAAGATCCAGCGGTTCCTGTCGCAGCCAATGTTTGTCGCGGAGGTCTTCACCGGTCGACCCGGCGTCTTCGTCCCACTCCGCGAGACGGTCCGCGGGTTCCGTGAGATTCTCGACGGTAATCTGGACGATATCCCAGAGCAGCACTTCTACATGGCCGGGACGATCGATGAGGTCATCGAACGGGCCAAGGCCGCGGGGGTTCGGTAGAATGCCCGCGCTACACCTCGATATCGTCACCGCGGAGCGGCTAGTCTACTCGGACGACGTCGACCTGGTCGTCGCTCCGGGCTCGGTCGGCGAGCTAGGCATTCTCCCGGGTCACGCGGCGCTGCTGACGACGCTGCAGCCCGGGCCCCTGTGGGCCCGAAAGAACTCCGAGGAGGTTACGCTCGCGATCAGCGGTGGATTTCTGGAGGTCCGAGATAATCGCGTTCTCGTCCTCGCCGATACTGCCGAACGTGCGGAAGAGATCGATCTCGAACGCGCACGCGCCGCGGAAGAGCGTGCGCGGCGGCTCCTGACCGAGAAGCAGCCGACAACCGATCTTGCCCGCGCCGAGGCGGCTCTCCGGCGATCACAGGTGCGGTTGAAAGTGGCACGCCGGCGTCGAGCTGTCGAGGCTCCGCGCTGAGCGCTGCCGAGTAAACGGCAGGGGAGCGCTATGGACAAGCTGGTCATCGAAGGGGGTGTCCCGCTTCGCGGCGAGGTGGTGACAAGCGGCGCCAAGAACGCGGCGCTGCCAATCATGGCAGCCACGCTGCTCACGACCGACGAGTGCGTGATCGAGAACATCCCACTCGTCGAAGACGTTCGGACCATGGCCGAGATTCTTCGTCGCGTGGGCTGCCGTGTCGAGCTCGACTGCGCGGCACACCGCGTCATCATCCAGGCCCCGGAGCGCGACCGCCTTCAGACGAGCGTAGCGCCAGATCTAGCTCGGAAGATGCGTGCCTCCTTCCTCACGACCGGGCCACTGCTGGCGCGCGCCGGCCACGTCACCGCTCCCCACCCGGGCGGCTGCAGCATCGGACGGCGCCCGGTCAACGTCGACATCAAGAGCTTCTCGGCCATGGGAGCGCGCGTGGAGCTAGCAGACGACCAGTACTGCCTGCACGCCGATCGTCTGCGCGGCGAGCGGATCTATCTGGACTACCCCAGCCATACCGGAACCGAAAACATCCTCCTCGCCGCGACCCTGGCCGAGGGGACGACGCTAATCAAGCACGCGTCGGTCGAACCCGAGGTCGCCGATCTCGCCCAGTGTCTCGAGCAGATGGGCGCGAAGATCAACGGAATCGGTTCTCCTTACCTGGAGATCCAGGGCGTCGAGCGCCTGCACGGCGTCCATTACCGAATCGCCCCGGACCGCCTCGAGGCTGGGACCTTCGCCATTGCCGCAGCGATTACCGGTGGTGACGTGCTGATCCACGATATCGTCCCCGACCATATGGATCCGCTGACCCACAAGCTGATCGAAGCGGGCGCGATCGTTCAGACCGAAGATCGCTGCTACCGCGTTCGATCCAATGGGCAGCTCCACGCGCTGGAGCTGCAAACTCTCCATTTTCCGGGCTTTCCCACTGATCTACAGGCTGCTTTTGCAACGCTCCTGACCCAGGCAACGGGCACCAGCCTGATTCACGAGCGCGTCTTCGACGATCGTCTCCAGTACGCGAAGGAACTTCAAAAGCTGGGCGCCGATATCCGCGTAGAGGGCCACACCGCGACGATTATCGGACCGACGCCCCTTGAAGGAGTACCGGTTCGTGCCCTAGATATTCGGTGTGCTGCTGCGCTGGTGCTAGCAGGGCTGGCAGCCCACGGCTGCACCGAGATCTTTGACATTTATCACATTGATCGTGGTTATGAGAACGTCGATGGCAAGCTCCAGACATTAGGAGCCCGCATCGAACGAGTTGCAGCCTGAGAGTCTTGGAGAAAGATGTTCGCCAAGCAAATAGGCATCGATCTGGGTACCGCGAACGTTCTGGTCTATGTTCGAGGCAAAGGAATCGTCCTGCAGGAACCCTCGGTCGTCGCTATCTCCAATGTCGATAACTCGATCCTGGCGGTAGGCAATGCCGCGCGGGATATGCTCGGGCGGACTCCTGGCAGCGTCAGCGTGATCCGGCCGATGCGCGACGGCGTCATCGCCGACTACGTCATCACCGAGGCAATGCTCCACTACTTTATTCGGAAGGTGTGTGGCACACTTGGGCTCGGCCTGCTTCGTCCACAGGTCATGGTGTGCGTTCCAGCCGGTGTTACCAGCGTCGAGCAACGGGCCGTTCACGACGCCGCTCTCCAGGCGGGTGCACGCGCCGCTTACCTCATCGAGGAGCCGCTTGCCGCCGCGATCGGCGCGAAGATCCCAATTCACGTTCCCAGTGGCAACATGGTTGTCGATATCGGCGGAGGTACGACCGAGGCAGCGGTCATCTCGCTCAACGGGATCGTCGTGGCCAAGTCGGTTCGCGTTGCCGGAAACCGGATCGACGACGCGATCGCGAGCTACGTCAAGCGGAAGTATAACCTGATGATTGGCGAGCGCATGGCGGAGGAGATCAAGATCCAGATCGGAAGCGCCACGCCCCTCGAGGAAGAACTCAGCATGGAGGTGCGGGGGCGGGATCAGGTCGGCGGCCTCCCGAAGACGATCACGTTGCGTTCGCCGGAGGTACGCGAGGCGATCAGCGAACCAATCTCCGCGATCGTCGCCGCGGCACGATCGGTTCTCGAAGAGACGCCGCCCGAGCTCGCCTCGGACGTTATCGACAAGGGGATCATCCTGACCGGCGGTGGGGCGCTGCTGCGCAACATCGATCGCTTGCTGACGCAGGAAACGGGCGTACCCTGTTACATCGCAGAGAATCCCATGGCCTGCGTCGCGATTGGCTCCGGATTGGCACTCGAACGGATCGACGTCCTCCGCCGCAATCTGCCCGCGGTCGAGAATTAGTCCGAGCAGGCGCGCCGGCTTTTGTGGAACTCGCACCAGGTACCGTCCGGTACTCCGACCGGTGGAATCGGCTGGCTAGTCGGTCGGCGGCTTCCGGAGCAGATGCGCGAGCTCGTTCGCCAGCTGAGCCTGGCGCTCGGGGGGCAGATCTGCGACCCTGAGCCGACGCGTCTGACGCTCTCGCTGCTCCTCTTCGACGGTTGCCTGAATCAGGCGAATGGCGGCGTCGACCTTCGCCGGGTCAACGTCATCTCCTCGGGCGCCGGACCCGCCCAGGACCGAATCAAGCCACCGACCAACTTTTGCCCAGAATGACGCCATAGAGTTCTGCACCTCGCCGAGCATCGACGTTGCCAGTGACTGATGACGTCCTTCGGCTGGCGACTGGACGGACCATCACCGGCTCACTCAAGACCAGAATTTCCACCACGGCCGTGGCTGCCGGGCCCGAGCGACCACGACACGCTCTCGAGCGATCTGCAACTCGGTGTCAATTCGCGCGAGTCGTTCCTCGGGCCGACTCGTTCCCTCGCCGCTCTCCGCCTCTTCGACAACCTCGAGTAGAACCTGGATCATCGGGAGTAACGCGATCGCGACATCACGGTGCTGTCGATGAGATCGAAGGATCGCGATCAGATCCCTCAAGTCCTGCGGGGCAAGGCCGTGCGATGCCAGGGCCTGCGATGGCTGAGCGGCATACCACTCGCAGAACTCGTGATCGTGCACCAGACGGTCCACGAATGCCAGCACGCCCTCGTGCTTGAAGACCAGCACATTGCGCTCCTGCATCAGGCAGACAAATGGGCACGTCGCGTGCCAGGCCGCAAGAATCTAGTTAGAGCCCGTTGAGATTACGTTGAGCCTTCTGGACAAATGCGGGGGCCATGATAGAATTCGCCGTGCGCTGGCAGCAGGGCGGCCGCCAGAACGGTGGACTACGGTCGTCCATCCAACAGGACGCGATGAAGAGCCACTCCAACTTCGGGGTGAGGACTATCGGATGGATGGACTAATGTGGGAACAGGTTGAGGAATACCTGAAGCACCTCGAAACCGAGCTCTCGGCATCGCCAAACACCATCGCCGCCTACCGAAACGATCTTACACAGCTCTACCAGTACCTGGTGAGCTCACCGAATCGAGGCACCGAGCCACGGTTTGACGAGGAAACGCGCGCGGGCGACCAGACGTGGTCGTCCATCACGCGTCCTCGCATTATTGGTTTCGTCGTCGCGCTGAAAGAGAAAGGCTACGCGTCGACGACCGTTGCCCGTAAGATCGCGGCGATCAAGTCGTTCTTTCACTATCTTCACGCGAAGGGTGTCATTCCGGTCAATCCAACCGAGACCCTCGACTCTCCACGGATCGACAAGGCGTTGCCGCGTAGCCTCTCCGAAACCGAGCTGGTCACCTTGCTCGAACACGCTTCGCACGCCTCGGCGCCTGAGGATGTGCGCGACAACGCCATGGTTCGCCTCCTCATCGCGACCGGCTTGCGGGTCAGCGAGCTGGTCGCACTGAACCTCGACGACATCGATCTGTCGTCTGGCTACGTTCGGTGCGTCGGGCGCGCGGGACGCGAGCGCGTGATTCCGATCGACGCGGACACTGTTCGCGCGCTCGAGGAGTACATTCTGTCGGCGCGCAAGGCGCTCGTCCGTAAGACGGACGAACGAGCCCTATTCCTCAACCATCGTGGTGATCGCCTGACGAGGCAGGGATTCTGGCTGATTCTGAAAGAGCACGGACGCCTCGCCGGACTGCCCGACGACATTACGCCCCAGGCTTTGCGTCACTCGTTCGCAATTCGACTGCTCGACGATAACACGGACCTCCGAGCAATCCAGGAGCTCCTCGGACACGCGAATATCGCCACGACCCAGATCTACACGCAGCTAGCTGGACGTGCCGGCGGTGGAAACCGCGAGAGCCGACCGCACCTGGTCGGATCGTGATCGCGGGCTCGACGGCAGACGCGGATCGCTTTCGTCGGGTCTGCACCGGAGGCACGTTCTGCCACGATAGCCGGATCGATCCCCCGGTCACGAAACGATCTGCAGATTGGCCAGGCTAGCGAGCAAGCGCTTGATTGGCTGATCACGGAAGGCGACCGTGACCTCTTGATCCCCACCCCGTTGTTCGACGCTAATAACCGTCCCTTCGCCGAACCTGGGGTGGACGACGCGGTCCCCGGTCTTGAATCTGACAACCGTCTGATCACCAGCGGGAGCAGCGTCCACGGCGGATTCGAAGCGGGATGACCAGCCATCTGCGCGCGGCAGGAAGGCCGCGGATACTGCGCGTCGCTCCTGGTGTGCCCAGTCGCCACCGTGACCCTGGATGGCGCGGGCAGTTCCCTGAACCAGGTCGCGCGACAAGTCTTTGAAGAACCTCGAAGGTTGCCGGGCGCCGGCTTCGCCAAACTGGGAGCGTCGCGCCGCGTAGGTCAGGAACAGGCGGCGACGGGCGCGCGTCATTCCGACGTAGAGGAGGCGGCGTTCTTCCTCGACCTGCCGCTCGTCGTCGATCGACCGACTGTGTGGGCAGATTCCTTCTTCCAGGCCGGTAATGAAGACAACGTCAAACTCCAGACCCTTCGCCGCGTGCAGAGTGATCAGCGTCACTGCGTCGGTGGACGCGTCGTACTCATCGGCGTCGGCAGCCAGGGCCGCGTCCTCCAGGAAGGCAGCCAGGCTCGCCTCGGGCTCGTAGTGCGAAAACTCCTCGGCGACGGTGATCAGCTCCCGGACGTTGTCCCAGCGACCCTGCCCCTCTTCGGTACCGTCTTTGAGGAAGTCGCCGTAGCCAGTCACCTCCAACACTTTATCGATCAGCCGCGCCACGACCATCTCACGGCTGGCCCGCCGAATGATCTCGATGATGCGCGCGAACTCGGTCAGTGCCGTTCGGGCGCGCGTTCCAATCGGGCAGGGAACGGCGGTCTCGCGCTCGGCTGCGAGGTACTGGATGGCCTCGGATACGCTCACGCCGAGACGGGCGGCCCAGACGTGTAAATCCGACAGAGTCTTCGCGCCGATCTGCCGTGGGGGGACGTTGACGATACGGTCGAGACTGGTCACGTCGTTCGGATTGTAGCAAAGGCGCAGGTATGCCAGGACGTCGCGCACCTCCTTGCGCTCGTAAAATCGCATCCCAACGACCTTATGGGGAAGGCGGTGGCGCAGGAAGGTCTTTTCGAAGACCCGCGACTGAGAGTTGGTTCGGTACATCACCGCGATGTCTCGCAGTCGACAGGTCTGCGCGGCTACGAGGCGCTCGATCTGCGACGCGACGTAGCTGGCCTCTTCGTTCTCGTCGTATGCCTCGAAGACGACGATCCGCTCGCCGACCTCGTTCTCGGTGAACAGGCTCTTTTCCTTGCGCTGGCGATTTGGCGCGATCATCTTCCGGGCAGCCTGCAGGATCGTTCGCGTCGATCGGTAGTTTTGCTCGAGGACGATGACCTGCGTTCCCGGAAAGTCGCGCTCGAAGTTGAGGATGTTGCGGATATCGGCGTGCCGCCAGCTATAGACGGACTGGTCCTCGTCGCCGACGACGCAGGGGTTGTTGTGGCCCGTGCCGAGTAACCGCACGATCGCGTACTGGGCGACATTCGTATCCTGGAACTCGTCGACCAAGATGTGGCTGTACCGTTCACGGTACTTCTGGAGCACCGAAGAGTTCTCGGTGAAGAGGCGTACCGTACTCATGAGCAGGTCGTCGAAGTCCAGAAGATCCGCAGCTGCGAGAGCATCCTGATAGCGACTGTAGACGATGGCGGTCTGCTCATCGGCGAAGTTATCGGCGCTCGCGGAAAACTCGCGCGGACCGACGAGGATGCTCTTGGCGGCCGAGATCCGTGAGAGAAAGGCGCGCGGAGGATTCCGCTTCTCGTCCCAGTCGAGATCCTTGAGGACCCGCTTGACGACCGCGACCTGATCATCCTCGTCGGCGATCGTGAAGGTCGGCGAGATTCCGATCGCGGATCCGTCCCTGCGCAAAATGCGCGCGCAGATCGCGTGAAACGTTCCGATCGTCAGCTGGCTACTCTGCGAGGGAACGAGCACGCGCACGCGTTCGAGCATCTCGCGCGCGGCCTTGTTGGTGAACGTGACGGCCAGCACGGCGTAAGCCGGAACGTGACAGTGACTCAGAAGATAGGCGATGCGGTGGGTGATGACGCGAGTCTTGCCTGAACCTGGACCCGCCAGCACGAGAACTGGTCCGTCCACCGTCGTGACCGCGCTGCGCTGAGCCGGGTTCAGCCGTTCGAGGATTGCATCGGTCTCAGGAAACATCGTCAGGATTATACCATCTGGAGCACGGCCACGCGAAGTCGGTCTCAGCCCGCGCCGACACGGGCTCCGGCCGCACGGCGGTGGGCCGCTGGAAACGCCGCCGAGCTCCGCCCTGAGGGCACTTCCGCGAGTTGTCGGTGATATAATTCAGGCGACACAGACCTGAAGGAGGTCGGCGTGGGAGTAGAGTCACTGATCCTACTCGTAGTCCTCATCGTGGTATTTATCTTCGTCTCGCGCTTCAATTTCGCGCCGAAGGTAAAGTGCACCCGATGCGACGGAACCGGGCAGGTGAACGAGAAGTGGCCGGATCCATCCGAGCCGAGTGGCTGGCACCGCGTCGAGGGCCAGTGCCCCAAGTGCAAGGGTAAGGGCAAAGTCTGATCGCGGGCGCGCGCACCCATCTCATCACGCAGCTGCGAGGTTGATCAAGGTGCCTGGCGCATTTTCGCTTGCTGACGCGCAATCCTACCTCCGAAACCAGCAGCTCGATGGCTGGCTCCTCGAGGACTTTCACCAGAACAATCCCATCTTCTGGCAGGTTGTTGGTGGTCGCCGCCACACCACCCGCCGTGCCTTCTTGCTGATCCCACCGGCCGGTGTCCCGCGCTTTCTCCTTCACATGATCGACGCGGAGCGCCTGAGCGACCTCGGCTGGCCAATCGACATCTACCTGAGTCGAGCAGATCAGGAGGCGGGCCTGCGCACCTTGCTGCATGGTCGGCAGCGTGTTGCAATGGAGTATTCGCCAGCGTGCTCCCTCCCGGTCGTGTCGCGAGTCGACGCGGGGACGATCGAACAGGTACGAGCACTCGGCGTCGACGTCGTCTCATCCGGAGACGTTCTCCAGTACGCCGTTGCTCGGCTGACGCCCGAGCAGCTCGAGATGCATCGCATCGCGGCAGAGGCGGTTGGAACGATCGCTCAGGAGGCCTTTAGATTCATCCGACAGCACCTGGACACGGGCGTCACCGAGTATGACGTCCATCGCTTCATCCGGGACCGCTTTGCGGCGCGGGACCTGGTGACCGACAGTGGCCCGACCGTGGCGGTCAACGCGCACTCCGGCGACCCGCATTATGAACCGCTGCCGGAAACCGCGACGCGCATTCAGCGTGGTGACTGGGTACTCATCGACCTGTGGGCCAAGCAGGCGCGGGATGGCGCGGTATTTGGTGATACCACCTGGGTGGGTTTTGTTGGCGAGGACGTACCGACCCTGAACCAGCGGGTGTTTGACAGCGTTCGTCGCGCGCGCGACGCGGCGCTTCGGCTCCTGGACGAAGCGTGGGTACAGCATCGGGAGCTCGAGGGCTGGCAGGTCGACGAAGCCGCACGCCAGATCATCGACGCCGACGGGTACGCCCAGTACTTCACTCACCGCCTGGGGCACAGCATTGGCGAACAAATTCACAGCAACGGCGTGAATCTCGACGGCTTCGAGACTCACGACACGCGCAAGATCATCCCGGGCGTCGTGTTTTCAGTCGAGCCGGGAATCTACCTTCCGGAGTTCGGCGTTCGCCTCGAAGTCGACGTCTATCTGGATCCGTCGCGCGGCCCAATCGTGACCACACCGATCCAGACTGAGATCGTGCGGATCTGAGTTATCCCACGGCGGCGGACCAGCGTGCCTTGCACCGCGGGCGCCTCGCGACCAGAACGTGCAGCGGCGCGAGCAGAGAGCAACGTGGGACGGGTCACTTTGCTCGCGCCGCTAGTTCGTCCACGGATCAGAAGAACCCGCTCGGGCTAGTGGTGTGTCAAGCAGAAATTGATGGGTGGACGCATTTGGGAAAATTGGCCCGCAGGGCCAATTTTCCCAAATTGCTACCCCTCATATTCCGTTGGCGGGGCACTAGCGTACCTCGCGGTGCACGGTGTGCTTCCGGCAGCGGCGGCAGAACTTGTTCAGCGCCAGCCGGTCGGCGTCGTGCCTCTTGTTCTTCTCGGTCGTGTAGTTGCGTTCCCGGCACTCGGTGCACGCTAGAGTGATGATCACCCGGGCCTCGCCCTTCTTCTTTGGCATCGTTCGTCCTACTCCAGGATCTTAGTGACGACGCCCGCGCCGACGGTGCGGCCGCCTTCGCGGATGGCGAAGCGGAGGCCCTCTTCGAGGGCGATCGGGACGATGAGCTCGACGGTGAGGGTGACGTTGTCACCG
>CADDYW010000047.1 GCA_902810745.1 Chloroflexota bacterium
AATACGCCAATCGAGAAGGCAGTATCCGACGCTCAGGCCAAGTACGAGGCGATCTTCAAGAAGTACAAGCTCGGTTGACCATTTCTGGCCCTACGCACGGGACCCGCGTGACTGGATTCTGAACAGGTCTGACAAGATTGCTCGACGATTGGCACCCATCGGTCGCCTGGTTTCTGGCGATCCTAGTTGGCGGGGCTCTGGTGGCCGTCGTCTGGCTCCACCGGCAACCGGTTGCACTGGCAGTGGTGTCGCGCGTTGGCGCGGCTGCACCGCGTTCGAGCAGCGCCACGGCGTCGCAGCCAGCAGGACCGACGCTAAGGCCGACGCCCACCGTGCTCGGCACCGCTACCACGCCGACGCCGGAGGGAGCGGCGGGAAGCACGGTCAGTATTCCTCCGGTGCCGACAAGCATTCCACCGTCCATCGGCACGGTCGCAACGCTCGTACCCGCGAACCCCGAGCTTAGCGATCTTTCCACGCCAACGCCGCCAGCGCCGATCGTCAGCAGCAGGCCACGGAGCGACGGCGTGCCGATCCTCATGTACCACTACATCCGGATCAATCCGGTCGCCAGCGATCGAGCTGGTTTCATTCTCTCGGTCACTCCGTCGGACTTCGCCCTCCAGATGCGGTTTCTGGTCGAGAATGGCTATCACACGGTGACGATGTCCCAGGTGCGCGAGTACGTCCGACACGGCACTCCGCTTCCACCCAGGCCAATCGCCATCACCTTCGACGACGGCTACGACGATGCCTACACCGCGGCGCGGCCGGTGCTCGAGCAGTATCACCTCACGGCGACGTTCTTCATCATCACCGGTTTTCTGAACCATCCTCATTACATGACGTGGACTCAGGTCGAAGCTCTCGATCGGGATGGGATGGAGATCGGCTCCCACACGGTCCATCACCCGAGCCTGCCGCGCATCGATCCCCTGGCGCTCCGCTTTGAGCTAGAATCGAGCCGATCGGACCTCGAGAAGCATCTCGGACACCCCGTTCTCGACTTCTGCTACCCCGGTGGCCAGCTCAGCCCGACCGTGGTGAAGGCGGTCGCCGCGGCTGGATACCTCGCCGCGACCACGACGAAGCCAGGGATCGCCCGGCGGGGAGATGATCCACTCGAGCTACCACGCCTGCGGATCTGGGGTGGAATGACCCTGCGCCAGTTTGCCGACGTCGTCGGGCAGCCGCTGCCCGCCCCGCATCCAGGGTAGCCGCGCGATCGAACGGGCGCCGCGATTCGACCGTGCACCCGGCGCGGCGCCCGGCGCCACAAATCGGCCCTCCCAGGTCAGCTGGTTCTTGACAGAACTGGCGTCGGTACGCTATCCTAATTTAGACGAATCTAATTTTTGAATTAGCCAAGGACAAATTGTGAGCACGGTCATCGAAGACTACCTCAAGGCCATTTACAAGCTGCAATCGTCCACGCGGAAGGTTTCGACCTCGGCGCTCGCCGAGCGCATGGGAGTGACCGCACCTTCGGCGACGAGCATGATCACGCGACTCTCCGAGCTGGGCTTCGTGCGGCACGACCGCTATCGGGGGGTCGAGCTGACCGAGGCGGGTGCGCGGACGGCCCTGGAGGTTATCCGCCACCATCGGCTCTGGGAGCTTTATCTGGCCGAAGTGCTTCGAGTTCCTCTGGATCAGGTCCATCAGGAGGCCGAGCGGCTCGAGCACGCCCTCTCGGATGAGCTTGAGGAGCGCATCGATGATGCGCTGGGCCATCCGGCGCTCGATCCACACGGGGATCCAATTCCCACGCGAGAAGGAAAGGTCAGCGAGGAAGGCGCCCGTCCCTTGAGTACCGTCGCGGTCGGCGTGGAAGCCGTCGTGAGCCGCGTGCCCGATAGCGATCCCGCGCTGCTGCGGTATCTTGGCGAGCTGGGACTGCTCCCGGGGCAGCGCGTCCGCCTTACCGAGAGGGCACCATTTGGCGGCACGCTCTTTATCGACGTCAATGGCCAGCGACGGGTGCTGAGCGACGAGCTGGCGCAACGTGTTCTGGTGACCGAATGAAAGGGAGGACGTCAGGTGCTACGACGATGGCTCATGCACGAGGAGGCTGCTGCGCCGATTCCTGACGCGACCGGGACGGTGCACGCCGCGACGGCGGTCTTGAGCGGGGACCGCCGGCCGTGGTACGCGCGGCTCTGGCCGTTTCTCGGGCCGGCTTTCATCGCGGCCGTGGCCTACATCGACCCGGGGAACTTTGCCACGAACATCCAGTCCGGCGCGCAGTTCGGATACACACTGATCTGGACGATCATCGCCGCGAATCTCGTGGCCATGCTCGTCCAGACGCTCTCGGCCAAGCTGGGAATCGCGACGGGACTGAATCTCGCCGAAGTATGCCGTGAGCATTTCCCACGGCCGGTCGTGCTGGGCCTATGGGTGATTGCAGAAGTCGTCGCGATGGCCACGGACCTGGCCGAGTTTCTCGGCGCGGCTCTTGGCTTCAACCTCCTGTTCCATATCCCCCTCCTCCTCGCGGGAGTCCTCACCGGCGTTGTCACGTTCATCATCCTGGGTCTGCAGCGGTACGGGTTCCGTCCGCTTGAGCTCGTCATCAGCTCATTCGTCGGGATCATCGCGATCTGCTATCTGATCGAGACGATCATGGACCGGCCGAGCTGGGGAGCGGTCGGGCACGCCGTGATCGCCCCGCGTCTCGACGGGACCGAGGCCTTACTGCTCGCGGTTGGCATCATCGGCGCGACGGTCATGCCGCACGTGATCTTCCTGCACTCGCACCTGACGCAGAGCCGTATCGTCGTAGAGACTCCCCGGGAGCGCCAGCGACTGTTCCACTTCGAGATCATCGACGTCATCCTGGCAATGGGACTGGCCGGGCTGGTCAACGTGGCCATGCTGATCATGGCCGCCTCCACATTCTTTCGGGCAGGCCTGCAGGATGTCGGCACGATCGAGGAGGCCTATCGAACGCTGACACCGCTTCTCGGGCCGGCGGCCGGGGCACTTTTCGCGATCTCTCTGCTGGCATCCGGGTTATCGTCGTCGACGGTCGGGACCATGGCCGGCCAGGTTGTCATGCAGGGATTCCTCAAGTGGCGAATTCCGCTCTGGGTACGGCGCATCGTGACGATGCTGCCGGCGCTGATCGTCATCGCCGCGGGGGTTGATCCGACCCGCGCGCTCGTGATCAGCCAGGTTGCCCTCAGCTTTGGCCTGCCATTTGCGCTGGTGCCACTCGTCACGTTCACAGCGCAGCGTGCTATCATGAAGGAGCTCGTCAATCATCCGCTGACGACTGTCATTGCAGGGGCGGCGACCATGGTGGTCGTGGCGCTGAACGTGTTTCTGCTATACCAGGTTTTTGTCGGCTGAGAATATCACGGTGAGTATTTTCGAACATTTCCTTGTCCCGCTTGATGGATCGCCGATGGCCGAAGCGGCGCTACCGGTCGCGATCGGACTCGCTCGACCGCTGGGGGCGGCGATGACGCTGCTGCACATCCAGGAGCGTTCGGCGCCGCGCACGATCCATGGCGAGCCTCATCTGCAGGATCCCACGACCGCGGAGACGTATCTCGCCGACGTCGCCAAACGCTGGTGTGCCTGCGGCGTCGCCATCGATTGGCACGTCCACGCTGCCCGGGAAGGGGACGTCGCGCAGAGCATCGTCGACCATGCTGCCGAGACCGGCGCCGACCTGATTGTCCTGACAACGCACGGCCGGGGTGGCCTCCGAGATCTCCTGTTTGGCAGCATTGCACAGCAGGTGCTGCGTCGTGGGAAGATCCCGACGCTGATCGTCAAGCCATCGGCTACCAGAAGCCCCGAGCCATATACGGTCCGATCCATCCTGGTGCCACTCGATGGAACCCCGGAGGCGGAGACCGCGCTGTTCCTGGCCGAACAGATCGCGAAGGCGACGGCCGCGAGTCTGGTGCTCGCCTCGGTGATTCCGACACTCGCGACCGCGACCGGCGACCTCGCGGTCAGCGCCACGTTTAGCCCAACAGCCACGGCTGCCGTCCTCGATCTTTCGCAGTCGGACGCGGGAAGCTACCTGGAGGGAAAGGCCAGTACCCTCCGGCAGGAAGGTCAGACAGTGCGGACAAGTGTGACGCGGGGAAGGACGGCCCAGCAGCTTGCATCGGTTGCCGATCTGAACCAGGTAAACCTGATCGTCCTGGCGACCCACGGTCGAGCCGGTCTGGAAGGAACGTTCAACGGCAGCGTTGCCCCGCGTCTCCTTGCCGAGTTCGATCAGCCGGTGCTGCTGGTGCGCATCACCAGCCCGGATCGAGGCGAGTGACGACGTGCCGCTGAGCATCTCCGATCATCCCCTCGTCAAGCACAAGCTTGGCCTGCTTCGCCGCCGCGATACGCCGCCCTGGCTCTTCCGTCCTCTCATTCGCGAGCTCACGCTGCTGCTTCTCTACGAGGCCACGGCCGACCTGGCGCTCTGGTCGGAGCGCGTTGAGACGCCACTGGAGGTGGCGGAGGTGAGTGTGCTGGCGCAGCGGATCGGCTTTGCGCCGATCCTGCGTGCCGGTCTGGGCATGGTCGAGGCCGCGCTCGATCTCCTACCCACTGCCGACGTCCGCCACCTTGGGATTTACCGTGATCACGCGACCCTGCTTCCGGTCGAATATTACAGTCGTCTGCAGGGGATCCCCACTGCCGATATCTATCTGATCCTGGATCCGATGCTCGCGACCGGCCAGTCCGCCGTCGCCGCAGTCGACATGCTGAAGCGCTGGGGCGCGCCACGAGTGAAATTTGTCGGTCTGATCGGCGCTCCCGAGGGAATTCAGGTACTCCAGCGTGCACACCCGGACCTCGAGATTTTCCTCGCCGCTCAGGATCGCAAGCTGAACGCCAGCGGCTACATCCTGCCGGGCCTGGGAGACGCGGGAGACCGCCAGTTCCGCACCTAGATCTGAACCTTCACCGTCGGTTGATCACCAGTAGCTTCGGCTCGGTCATCTCTTGGATCGCATAGCGCAGCCCTTCACGCCCCAGGCCCGACTCTTTCATCCCGCCGTATGGCATCGGGTCGATGCGGAATGACGGCGAGTCGTTGACGATCACGCCCCCCGCTTCGATCTTCTCGAACGCCGCGAACGCGTGCTCCAGATTACGCGTAAAGACCGCGGCCTGGAGTCCGTACGGCGACTCGTTGAGCCGCTCGATGGCCCTGTCGAAGTCGTCGAAGCGGAAGAGACTGACGACCGGTGCGAAGGCCTCCGCGCAGTAGAGCTTACTGGCCGGGGGTACGTTCATCAGAACGGCAGGCTCGATCAGATTGTGCCCGAGAACACGCCCCCCGGTGAGAAGCGTCGCTCCGCCGGTGACAGCTTCCTGGATCCAGGTGATGATTCGCTGGACGGCGTCGGCGTCGATGACGGGACCGACCTCGGTCTGGGGATCCTCTGGATCGCCCACCTTGAGCTGCCGGACGCGACGGACGACGTCACGTGCGAAATCGTCGAACACGTCGCGATGGATAAAGGTCCGCTGGACCGAGATACAAACCTGGCCGGCGAAGGCATAGCCCCCGGCGACCACGCGTTCGGCCGCGAACGAAACGTCGGCGTCGGAATCGACGATCACGCCAGCGTTTCCACCCAGTTCGAGGAGGACACGCTTGCGTCCCGCGCGTGCCTTGATCTGCCAGCCAACGGGCGCCGACCCGGTAAAGGTGATCAGCTTGAATCGGTCGTCGCGGACCAGACGGTCAGCGCCTTCGGAGGTCGCCGGGAGCACGCTGAGGGCACCCGGCGGAAGTCCAGCCTCGTGGCACAGCTCGGCGACCTTGAGCCAGGTGAGTGGGGTCTTCGAAGAGGGCTTGAGGACCACCGGGTTCCCTGCTGCGAGTGCCGGCGCAACTTTGTGGGCGGGTAGGTTGAGCGGAAAGTTGAACGGTGTGATCGCCAGGATGGGACCGATCGGGAAACGTCGTGTGATCCCGACGTGACAGAGCGCCGATGGCGCGAGGTCAAGGGGCAGAACTTCGCCGACGACTCGCTTTGCCTCCTCGGCCGCCGTCTCGAAGGTCAGGAGGCAACGGTCGACCTCGGCGTATGCCTCGGTGATCGGCTTGCCCGACTCGCGGGTGATGAGCTGGGCGAGGAGATCACGGGCCGCACGCAGGCGTGTCCGGATCTCGCACAACAGGTCAGCCCGGACATAGGTTGGCATCGCGCGGAGCCGTGGGTAGGCCGCGACAGCCGACTCGATCGCGTCTTCGATCTGCCGGTCGTTCGCGACGTACGTCACCCCGACCGTCGAGCCATCGTAGGGGCTGAGGACGGGCAGCGGCTGGTTCGAGGTTTCCCACCGACCGGCCACGAAGAATGGATAACTGCTCTGCATCAATCCCTCCGCCACCGTTCAGCGAGCTGTCGTTGGCAGAGGGCAAGTGGTATGCCGTTTGAAGCGTAATTTACGACAGGAGAGATTTGTCTGGGCTAGAATGCTCATACCTGGTCTGCCGGATTATAGCATCGAGCAGAAAGGTTGAACTATCGGGCAGACGGCTGTCTCCCTCTCCCCGTGGGAGAGGGCCGGGGTGAGGGCGTGGATCCCCGGCGCACGGTTTGCGACCCTCACCCTTACCCTCTCCCAGAGGGAGAGGGGATTTGACGGCTGCCAGCTCATTCATACCGCCCCGCGCTCTAGATGCCCGTTCGCCGCCGGCACGGATCTCCCTCGTGCTCGGCCAACCAAGAGGACGGACGTGGAAGGAGGGTCGATGCTCCTGATCATTATCCTGGCGATTGCTGGCACACTGCTCCTCGTACCGGCGTTCTTCGTGGTCCTGTTCCTGGGATGGGCTCCGACGACTTCTGCTATCGACGACGATGCTGGACTGCGGGCGTCGTCGGAGCAGGTAAACGGCACACGCTAGCGGTCCTGGCGGCTCGGTGCCCCGTCAGGATCCGCCGAGGCGCTTGAGTGCCTCGCGCTCGGTTCGAAGCAGATCCTCGAGCGCGGCATCCATCTCCGGGTGTGGCGACTTCGACCGGGTCCGCTCGGCGGTTTTGAGCTCGGCCCGCAGCGCCGTGAGCTCCGCCTCGAGGGCGGCGACCCGATCCTGGTTCTTTTTCCGGAGATGCCTGGCCTGGGCGAGTAAGCTTTCTTCGTTTCGGCGGCGCTCGATCAGCTCGGCGCGGGCGGTTGAGTCGAGACGGTAGCGCTCCTGCTGGTCCCGAATGTGATCGCGCCATCTCGCGGCATCGGGCAGATCCGCGATAAGGACCGTTCGTGGCGCGGAACGCTCGTCACCGCGGAGAGTCAGCAGAAGCGCGCGGCACTGTCGAACTTCTCCGGGGATAAACTTGCTCAGAATCGGGATACCGGCGCGTGGCGGGACTTTCAGGGTGCCGACCTGGATGTCGTCGATCCTCTCGAGCGGGATCTCGAAGTGGCCGTGCCATCCCGAGAAGCGAATGACCTCGCTGTCGAGCGTGAGCATTCCGCGGCTCTGAGATTCACCGTCCAGGTAGAGAGCGGCACTCTTGCGATGCACCTCTTGCGCGGTGGCCCGGAGGTGGTCATCGATCGCCGCGAGAGTGCGCTGCCGTTCGCTCTCCTGTCTCCTGGCCGATTCAAGGGCCGACCGCGCCCGGGCGAGCTCGCACTGCTTTTCAGCGATCGATTCTTTGAGCTGAACGATCTGCCGCAGCAGGCGGACGCGTTGCGTGTATCCGTCGAGATCCTGACTCACCGCGTCCTACCTCCGGAGCAACGCTGGCCAGGCACCCACCGCGCTCAGTAGGAGATGGAGGGAGGTGTCGGCGGGGCAAGAAGGTGAACACGGGACACGGTTTGCGATTGGCACCTGCCGTCCACACTATATCGTACCCATATCTTGGTGTCAACGACCCGTCAGCGGGCTATCCTTTTCTGTACAAAATCTTGCAACTCGCCGTCTGGTTTCGGTATAATGACAGAGGGCGTGGTATCGGGTACAGCAGGCCTGGCCACGCCATTTCGGCTTTGAGTGTGATAGTTTGCGACGCGCGGGGCATCGTGGGTCGCAGGTCGCTGAATGTGCTGGGCCTACTCGGCCTTCGGCGCTGAAGGCCGAGTAGGCGAGAGGGCAGCAAGGCCCAGCGTGGCGACAACGCTGTCGCCGGGATATCGGCAGGGTAGAGAGTCGGCGCGCACCAGGGGATCAGTGTGTCGTGGTTATTACCGTGTTCTCCCCGGAGCACGCGCGCGGGTGAATGGCTTCGATCTCATCCAGGAAGACGGGGCCACCGCACCGCAGACAGCGAATGCCGGTGCGGGTCGGTAGGCGCTGGATAGCTGAGCCTTGCGCGGGCTGAAAGCTCCAACGTGCGCGTGGATCTTCGTAGTCGCCCTGCACCTGGCCGGATACGTGGCCGCAGTAGTAGCATTTGACGTCTGCGCGGAGAAGCATGGTCCGGTCACCCCTCGGTTACTCTGCCATCCACGATGCCCCCAATGCGTGCAGGAAGTATGCCACCAGAAGCGCCTGGTTGGTCCCCTAGTGGCATACCTCTTGCTGGCCCATACACCATGAGGGGGGTGACTCGATGCGATACCGAGAGGCAGGGGTGTCCCTCCGTCGCGGCGTCCGGCGACGTGGGATGCGGCAGGTAGCCGCCGACGACCCGATCGAGCGTGATCTGGGCTTCCCGATCGAGGCTGATGGCGATACTGACATCGGCGCGGTCGAGGAGATGATCCAGGAACGCTGGGTCACAGAAGAACAGGAAGAAGAAGGTGAGATCGAGCTTGAGCCCGAGGTCGGGATCGAAGCGACCCAGCCGGGTGTCGCGACACCCGCAGCCATGTACCTGCGGGAGATCAGCCGGGTCCCGCTACTGACCGCGGCCGAGGAGGTCGCCCTGGCCCAGGCGATCGAGCGCGGAAAGGAGGCGCTGACCCAGCTTGCCCAGCCAGATCTCACGCCCGAGGAGCGGGCCAAGCTGATGGCTGCGGTCGAACGTGGTGATGCGGCTCGGCAGCGGCTTACCGAGTCGAACTTGCGCCTCGTCGTGAGCGTGGCGAAGCGCTACGTCGGACGCGGAGTGCCGCTTTTGGACCTGATCCAGGAAGGCAATATTGGGCTCACCCGCGCGGTCGAGAAGTTCGACTGGCGGCGCGGATTCAAGTTCTCGACCTACGCGACCTGGTGGATCCGCCAGGCAATCACCCGTGCAATCGCCGATCAGGCGCGTACTATTCGAATTCCGGTCCACATGGTCGAGACGATCAACAAGCTGATCCAGGTATCGCGGCGCTTGCAGCAGGAGCTCGGGCGCGAGCCCGTGCCCGAGGAGATCGCGAGCGTCGTGGGCATGCCTGCCGAACGCATCCGCGAGATCTTCCGCGCCTCGCAGGTGCCGATCTCGCTGCAGACGCGCGTCGGCGAAGAAGATGAGAGCGACCTGGGCGAGTTTATCGCCGACACGGCTGCAGTGGCCCCGTCCGAGGCAGTCGCGCACGAGCTGCTGCGCGAGCAGATCGAAGACGTGCTTGAGGAGCTGACCGCGCGCGAGCGCCGAGCGCTTCAGCTGCGCTTCGGCCTCGAAGATGGGCGGCGGCGTACTCTCGAGGAAGTCGGTGGTGAGCTCGGCGTGACTCGCGAGCGCGCACGGCAGATCGAAGCCGAAGCGCTGCGCAAGCTGCGCCACCCCAAGCTGAGCCGCAAGCTGCGGGATTACCTGGAGTAAAGCGGAAAACGTAATACGTAAAACGTGAAGCGTAAAACGCGAAACGCAAAGCTATCGCTCTTTACGTCTTACATCTTATGCTTTACGTATTACGCTTTAGATCCTAGGCGACGAGCGAGACGATCCCCAGCAGAATGCAATAGACCCCGAAGGGGATCAGCGCATTGACCTCCTGCTGCTTGAAGTAGCGCATCAGGAGCGCCGTGCTCAGATAGGCGACCAGACCCGCGGCCAAACCCCCGATGAGCGCCGGCGCAAGCTCCGGCCGCAATTCGGGGCGAAGAAGCTTGGGCATCTCCAGCACGCCCGCGGCCAGGATGATCGGCGTCGCCAGCAGGAATGAGAAGCGCGCGGCTGCCTGGTGCGTCAGTCCGACGAGCAGGCCTCCGACCATACTCGCGCCCGAGCGCGAGAACCCCGGCAGCAAGGCGAGCGCCTGGCTGACACCGATGGCCAGCGCCTGCCCCGGACGCAGTTCGGCGAGGTTCTGGAAGCGGCGACGCCGCCGGAGCCACTCCCCGACGAAAAGCAGGACTCCGTTCAGAATCAGAAAGACCGCCGTGATCTGATAGCGCCCAAACAGGATCGCGAGACGCTTTTCGAGCAGGAGACCGATCAGACCGGCCGGGATCGTGCCCACGACGATGAGGGTCAACAGATACCGGTTTTCCCGCGAGATCGGATCGGTCGCGGCGGGCAGCAGGCTGGTCAGCAGAGCCCACCAGTCTTCCCAGAAGTAGATCAGGAGGGCGACCGCGGTTCCCAGGTGGAGCGCGACGAGAAAGGGGAGAAAGCTGGGCGACTCCTGGTCGACAGTCCAGCCGAGCAGGTGAGGCAGGACGACGGCGTGGCCGAGGCTGCTGATCGGGAAAAGCTCGGTGATGCCCTGGAGGATCGCCAGGACCAACGCCTGGATTGCATTGACGCTCTGGCTTGCAGGCACTACTCTCACTCCTTACTGGCGTGAACTCGCGTAGCCGGTCAGCTCGACGTAGCCCTGCCCGGTGACCGGCTGCCCCAGATCCTGACCTTCGATCGTGACCTCACCTTCCCAGTAGACCTGGCCGGTACTGGACCGAGTGTCGAGCTCCTGATCCGGAAGGACTGGCTGTACCTGTAACTGCATTCTTCGGTCCGGGAGGTCGAGTGTCCACCCGGAGGGATATATTGCGTGCGTACGTGGACTGGTCCAGTGGCCGGTGACCGTAACGCCGGCCGCGCCCGGCTGCAGCTCCACCGATGGCCCGTCGGCCGGTACCAGCGTCCCATACGAGGGCGATGTCTCGCCGAGCGGACCACGCAGGAGAAAGAGCATCAGATCGGTGCCATCGCTGAGCTGCACACTGAACCAGTCCCAGCCACCGCCCGCGACGGTCAGGAAGTTTCCCCACTGGCGGTCTTTCCAGGCGACCCCGCGAACGGCCCGCCGGAGGCCGTGATCGTCGATCGATCCCTCGACCGCCAGCCGGGTCGTGGAGTAATAGTACGAGTCGCCTGCCGGTCCGAACGAGACGACGCCGTCCTTCCCGTGAAACGTCGGCGGCTTGAGCGCCGAGACCGTGAGATTGATTCCATAGCCGGGCATGGTCGCCCTGAGCGTGTCCGTGTACCCGTCGCCGGCCATGGACCAGCTATCCGTGCCGATGTCGAACGTAGTGGGCGCCCGCGCGAGCGTCCAGCTCTTCTGATCGTAGTGGAACTCCCGACGCTGGGGATCGGTGATGGCGAAGTGCGCCGCGTAGTAGATCGGAGCATTCTGGCGCTCGACCTGAAAGATCACGAACTCGAAGCCGTAATGCTGGCCATCCGCTGTCGCGAGGTGGCCGGTGTAATACCACCATTCAGTCAGATCGTCGTGAGGCGCATCGTCGACGGGCAGTCGGATCGGACGCGGCGTGGACGTCGGCAGCGGCGTGACCGGAACGAGCGGGTGGTGGACCACCGGTGCACAGCCGACGAGGAGGACCAGGGCAAGGCCGAGCGCCAGGAAGCGAGCGATCATTTGGATACCGCCGCGCGGGGTTTTGGCAGGATCGGTCGGATCACGCGGGGTGCCCACCAGTTCCAATCTCCGAGGATCTGCATCAACGCGGGAACGAGCAGGCCACGGACGACGGTCGCGTCGAGAAAGATCGCGATTGCCGCGCCCAGACCAAGCGCCTTGATCAGCACGATGTCGGCGCTGACGAAGCAGAGGCTCACGACGACCACGATCAACGCCGCGCTGGTAATGACCTGCCCGCTGCGTGCGAGCCCCATGGCGATGCCAAGGTCGTTGTTGCGGGTTTCCTCGTAGATCTCCTGCATGCGGCTGAGCAGGAAGACCTCGTAATCCATACTGAGCCCGAAGAGCATACAGAACATGATAATCGGCAGCGTGGCTTCGACGAAGCCCAGGGGCTGGAATCCAAGGATCGACGACAGAAATCCCTGCTGGAAGATGATCACCAGGGCACCATAGCTCGCGAAGAGACTCAGCGAGTCCATCAGGATCGCCTTGAGGGGGAGAATGACCGACCGAAAGAGCACAAGCAAGGAGACGTAGGTCAGCCCGACGATCAGCAGCAGGGCCCGCGGAAACTGCTGATACAGCTCGCCAACAATATCGACCTGGGCACCGGCGCTTCCGTCGACGAGGAAGTGTAAGCCGGCGCCCGGCGCGTAGTCGCGGATCGCCTGGACGAGGTCATCGGTTTCCGGTGCGATCGCCGGTTCCCGCGTGGTCACGAGCACGGCGGTGGTCGATCCACGCGCCAGGTGGCCAACGAGCGCGGCGACGTAAGGATCGCCGATTCTGGTCGGATCGGCGTATAGAAGCTGATACTGCGCCAGGGTCAGACGCGGATCGAGGCTGACGATGCTCGTCACCTGGCGCACGCGCGGGTCGGCTTGCAGTGCCTGCACGAACCGAGCGAGCGCGGCAATGCGCTCGGGGGCAAAGATCGATCCGTCGGCCTGCACGGCCACGACGATCGTCGAAAGCTCACTCTCCCCAAAATCGCGCTGGAACAGGTCAGCGCCGCGCCGCGACGAGACGCTCGTCGGGAGGACACGAGCGTCGGGCAGGCTCAGGTGAACCTGGAAGAATGGCAATCCCAGCGCGATCAGCAGGATGAAGACTGGAACCATGACTCGTAGCGAGCGTGGCATGACCCAGCGCGCGAGCCGATCCCAGAAGGCATTGCGAGTCTGCCAGCCGGGCCCGATGGGAATCGCGTTTACCCGAGGTCCGAGAACGCCCAGCAGCGCCGGAAGGAGAGTCAGCGCGGCAAGCACTGCCAGGATGACGACGATCGCCCCGGCGAGGCCGAGCGATCTCAGCATCATGAAGCGGAATGTCAGCAGCCCCAGCAGCCCAACGAAGACGGTGATGCCCGAGAAGATGACTGCTCGTCCGGCAGTTGCGACCGTGATGGCGACTGCATCTTCGACCGAGTGCCCCGCGAGCTCTTCCCGAAACCGGCTCACCAGGAAGAGTGAGTAGTCGGTTCCGAGGCCGAACCCGAGCATCGTCACCATGTTCAGGACGAAGATTGAGAGATCGGTGAGATGACCGATCAGCGCCAGGCTCGCCAGCGAGACGACGACCGCGACTCCACCGATGACGACCGGTCCAGCTGCCGCGACCAGCGATCCGAAGACCAGGGCGAGGGCAAGAAGCGCGACCGGAAAAGTGAGAATCTCGGCACGGCGCAGGTCATCCTCGCTCACCGTCTCCACGTCCGAGTAGAATGCCGGTGCACCAGTCAGGGTCACCTCGAGGTCACTGGAGGTGAGCCGCTGGCGGATGGCGGGGAGCAAACGGTGGGCGTCCTCGGGCTGCACTGTCAGGTCGACGGTGTCGTACGCGGTATGATGCGTCGGCGCGATCTGCTGAGGATTTTCGATAAACGTGGTGATGGTTCCCACGCCAGGAAGCCCAGCCAGGCGCGCAGCTGCCTGGTTTGCCGCCGTGATAAAGCGCGGGTCGTCGATGGTCAGGCTATCACTGTGGAACAGGATGACGAGCGTGCTCGATTGCCAGCCGAGTGCCTCCCCGAGGACGTCGCTGGCGTGCTGCGATTCGAGCTGCGGGTCTCCGTATCCCCCGGCCTTGAGGACGCCGGGGAGAGACGGTGCGATTGGAAGGGCGGCGAGGCTGACAATCGCCCAGACGACGATGACCGTGTAGCGGTGGCGGTAGACGAGCCGACCGAAGAGTTCGAACATCACGTCAGGATCCGTGGGACCAGGCGGTCAAGCGAAGATTTTGCCGGTGAGCAGTGGTGGTCATCTGGTTTTCGACCTTTGGTTCGCCCGGGACGAGGTAATACTGAGATTATCGTTGATTGCTGCGTCGGTCAATAGTCGCTCCCTTGCGGTCACCACGTCCCTTCCCACTCGAACGATCGTCTGGCCGTCGTGTACCCGCGCGGGTTCGCGATCCTGGAGCCCTGGAACCGTATGATCGAGGCTTCCTCGAAATCGGAGGATTCCCCGCGCCGGGTGCAGCCGAAGCGCCTTTCGAGAGCAGCGGCATCTCCGGCGACGAACCGGGACGTGACGCCCCAGCTCTCGCCGGCGAACAAGAACGCCCTCCCCTTCGCCTATCCCCTGCTCGGGTTTGGACGCTTCGCCCTGGCCTTGCCCATCTACCTCGTGCGCCCCGACGGTGCCAATTGGGGCAACGCCCTCGTCGCTCGCCACCTCGGTCGGCCCGACCTGCGGCTCTCGCCGACGCGCGTTCTCGCGCATTACCTCCCTACTGAGCCGGCATTACGATTTACGCCACGGTCTCATCGTCGCTCATTGGCGTTCCCGGTGCAAGCCGCGTGGACTCGGGGCGACGCGTCGGAGTAGCTTGCTCATCGCCCTTCCCCGAAGAGCCCGAACAGAGGATACGCCGACTCTGGCAGTCCTCGTGAGCGGGCGAGACGCTACAATAGTCGGGGATCATCCCGAAGCAACTGGAAGGTGGAACGAACATGTCGCATGCCCTACGCGTCACCGTCTGGAACGAGTTCCGACACGAACGTCACCCGGGAAAAGTCCGGGACGTCTATCCGAATGGAATCCACGCGGTGCTGGCAGAGATGCTGAGCAAAGCTGGCTGCGCCGTGCGGACGGCGACGCTGGACGAGCCCGACCACGGGCTCACCGAGGAAGTTCTCGCGGAGACGGACGTCCTGACCTGGTGGGGACACATGGCGCACCAGGAGGTCGAGGATCGAATCGTCGACCGCGTGCAGCGGCGGGTGCTGGAGGGAATGGGGCTGGTCGTGCTGCATTCGGGGCACTTCTCGAAGATCTTCCGCCGACTGATGGGGACGAGCTGCGCGCTGACCTGGCGTGAAATGGGCGAGCGCGAGCGCGTCTGGGTGGTCGCCCCGAGCCATCCCGTCGCGGCGGGCCTGGGTGAGTACTTCGAGGTCCCGCACAGCGAGATGTACGGCGAGCCCTTCGATATACCCGCGCCCGATACGCTCGTATTCGTAAGCTGGTTCCAGGGGGGCGAGATCTTCCGCAGCGGCTGTGCCTACGAGCGCGGTCGTGGCAAGATCTTCTACTTCAGCCCCGGCCACGAGACGCTACCGATCTACTACCAGCCCGAGGTGCAGCAGGTGATCACCAACGCGGTGCGGTGGGCTGCGCCGCTCGGCTGGCCGGCGATTCCGACGCCCTCTACCCGGATCAAAGGCGGGCATCGGCCAGTGCCGATCGAGCCGGTGCAATCGGAGTAAGCTACCTATCGGCCGCCGGGTAGTGTCCGGCTGGGGTGGGCCTTGATCCAATCGCGCGGGCCGAGGGGGCGCTATGACGCTGGCTGCCGCGAGAGGGCCCGGGGGCAGGCGGTCATTTCCCGACCGGGGCAGACGAGAGCGTGACGATGTCCGTGGAGTTCGACGCGGATCCCCTGCGGCGGGCGGTCGAGGAGACGATCGCCGCTCACCCGGAGGTCGTCCAGCGCTGGATCGAGAACCAGCCTGGGGCCTGGGGATTCCTTGCCGGGCAGGGTGTTCTGGCCTATCGACGTACGTTGGGTCGACGTCTTGCCGATGCGGAGCGGCGGGCGCTCTGGCACGCGCTCTGGATGAGGCTGGAAGCACTTCGAGCAGGCTAGCGGCCACCCTGCACGAGGAGATCGTGCCAGGCAGGCACACACGCTCTGTATGCGATCAAACGTTCGATAGAGGAGACAGGTCAGGCCAGATCTGGTAACATATAACTGCTGTTTCATCTGCGGAAGCCTTCTGAGTTGACGCAGTGAACGGGCGGTCGGGAGGCCCCGACCGCCATTTCGCGCCTGCAGTCGAACTGGGAGAACACGTGTGCGACCGGTGAATCCGCCCTCCAACAACGCCGTTCCCGGGATTATCGAGACGTTGTCCGGAGGCTTCGAGAGCGTCAACCGCGTTCTGTGGATCATCGCCGTGCCGATTCTGACGGATCTTGGTCTCTGGCTCGTTCCGCAGCTCACCGCCGCGCCCGTCTTCGAGGGTGTTCGTCGCTGGTATGAGCAGATGCTCCAGGCTTACACCAACGTCTCTGGAGGCGGCGTCGACACGAATACCCTGGACCAGTCACGCCAGATCATCACCACCCTCGCAACCGACGCAGGACATTTCAATCTGCTGACGCTTCTGGTCATCAATATCGCCAGCGTGCCAAGCATCTTGCCGCCACCGCGCGAGGGTGCTCCCTCGCTGGAGATCCACACGATTGGTGCACTGGTCGGGGTGATCGTGGCAACCCAGGTCCTGGGAATCTTGCTGGGCTGTCTCTACCTTGGCGTGATCGGTCAGCAGGTCCGCGATGGGAAGGTCACCTTCGCCAGGCTCGGGCGGCGCGTGTGGTTTTACTGGCTCAGCGTGATCGGCTTCATCCTGCTGGTCATCGGAGTCTCCCTGATCATCTCGATTCCGATCGGGCTAGCGATCGGTCTGGTGCAGCTGATCGCGCCCGGCGTAGGTATCGCGCTGTGGGCAGCGGCGTCCACCGTGGGCTATCTCGTGGCCGTGCTGTCCATGATCTATCTGTTCTTCCTCGTTGACGCCATCGTCGTCAGCGAGGTCGGACCGGTGCGCGCGGCGATCAGCAGTGCACAGGTCGTGGCGAACAACTTCTGGGCCACGGTCGGCTTTATCCTTCTAACGTACATGATCTCGCTGGGAATGCAGGTCATCTGGAAGACCTTGAGCGGGAGTCCGGCCGGGGTGGTGATCGCGATCGTCGGTAACGCCTACGTCGCGACTGGATTGGCCGCGGCGAGTCTTCTGTATTACAAGACGCGGGCGGCGCGGCTCCGGCCCGCGGGCGAGCTGCTCGACCGGGTCTCACCGGCGTAAGTATCCAGGAGTCAGAATTCGGATGGTGGAGTCAGTCGTACCCACCGGGCGATCGGATCTGGCTCTTCTCACGGGGTAGGGCATGGCAGTTGGAGACGTTAAAGAAGCGCTCGAGTACGGGGTCGACAGCATCCAGGTCCTGGAAGGGCTGGAGGCGGTTCGACGGCGCCCGGGCATGTACATCGGCAGTACCGATGTGCGCGGGCTGCATCACCTGATCTACGAGGTCGTCGACAACTCGGTCGATGAGGCGCTTGCTGGTCAGTGCGATCACATCTCGATCACGATTCACCGCGATTGCAGCGTCACCGTCTCAGACAACGGTCGTGGAATTCCGGTTGACCTGCACCCGAAGACCGGCATCTCCGGCCTGGAGACGGTAATGACACGCCTTCACGCGGGGGGGAAGTTCGGCGGCGGTGGCTACAAGGTCGCCAGTGGCCTCCACGGTGTCGGCGTCTCGGCAGTGAACGCGCTCTCGGCTCGCTTGCGTGTCGAGACGGTCCAGCGCGGCCACCTCTTTTCTCAGGAGTACGCGGCTGGGGTGCCGCGGTCGCCCGTCGTCGACGAAGGCCCGACCGACCGCGTCGGGACGACGACGACGTTCTTGCCAGATCGGGCGATCTTCGACACGCTCGACTACAACGCCGACGTTCTCGCCCAGCGCTTCCGCGAGATGGCCTATCTGACCAAACGCCTGATGATCAGGTTCGTGGACGAGCGCACCGACCGCGAGCAGTCATTCTATTTCGAGGGTGGCATCCTCTCGTTCGTGCGCCACATGAACAAGAACCGGCTGGTCCTCCACCCTCGGCCGATGTACATCGAGCGGCAGATCGGCGATACCACCGTCGAAGTGGCGCTGCAGTACAACGAGGGCTACTCCGAGTCGGTCTTCAGCTTCGCCAATAATATCAACACGGTCGACGGCGGCACCCACCTGACCGGCTTCCGCACCGCGCTGACCCGCACGATCAACGACTACGCACGGAAGAACGGTTTTCTCAAAGAGAACGACGATAATCTCACCGGCGACGACGTTCGCGAGGGACTGGCGGCGATCATCAGCGTGAAGCTGGTCGAGCCGCAGTTCGAAAGCCAGACGAAGTCGAAGCTGGGCAACGGCGAGGTGAAGGCGCAGGTCGAGATGGTCGTCTCCGAGGGATTGCGCACGTTCCTCGACGAGAACCCGGCCGATGCGAAGAAGATCCTCGAGAAGTGTCTGACGACCCAGCGGGCCCGGCGCGCCGCGCAGATGGCGCGCGAGACCGTCACGCGGAAGAATGCACTGGAGAACACGACACTCCCCGGCAAGCTCGCCGACTGCTCGGAGCGAGATCCGGGCAAGTGCGAGCTGTATCTGGTCGAGGGTGACTCGGCCGGTGGCTCGGCCAAGCAGGGGCGGGACCGTCGCTTCCAGGCAATCCTGCCTCTCCGCGGAAAGATCTTGAACGTCGAGAAGGCACGCGAAGACAAGATGCTGGCCCACGAGGAGATCCGCGCACTGATCACGGCGCTCGGTGCGGGTATCGGCAGCACCTTCAAGCCGGAGAAGCTGCGCTACCACCGGATCATCCTGATGACCGATGCTGACGTCGACGGCAGCCACATTCGGACGCTCTTGTTGACGTTCTTCTTCCGCTTCATGGAGCCGGTGATCACCAACGGTCATCTCTACATTGCCCAGCCACCGCTCTATCGGATCAGCGTGGGCAAGGATCATCACTGGGTCTACACCGAGCAGCAGCGCGAGGAGCTCGTCAAGAAGCTGAATGGAAAGAACCCGGTTGTCCAGCGCTACAAGGGTCTGGGCGAGATGAACCCGGAGCAGCTCTGGGAGACGACGATGGACCCGGCCCGTCGGACGATTCTGAAAGTCTCGATCGAAGACGCCGTCCAGGCCGACGAGATCTTCGAGATGCTGATGGGCGATGCCGTTCCCCCGCGCCGTCGGTTCATCCAGAGCCACGCCCGGGAAGTCCGGAACCTGGACGCGTAGAGGCCGGCCGAAGGAGCGTCCCCGTGCCATCGTTCGCCGACAACACCGCTCTGATCGTCATCGACGTGCAGGACGGGTTGGACGACCCTCGCCTGGGCACACGCAACAATCCCGACGCCGAGCGCAACATGGCGCGGCTCCTGGCGGCCTGGCGCGCAAAGGGCCGCCCGATCTTCCACGTGCAGCACATGTCCACTCGGCCAGACTCTCCGCTGCGGCCCGAGCTACCGGGCAACGCCATCAAGCGCATTGTCGCGCCGCAGGGCGATGAGCCGGTCATTCGGAAAACGGTCAACTGCGCCTTCGTCGGCACGGATCTGGAGCATCGCCTGCGGGCGAACGACATTCGGTCGGTCGTGATCGTTGGATTGACGACCGACCATTGCGTTTCGGCGACCGCGCGGATGGCGGGCGACCTCGGCTTCACGACCTTCGTCGTCGGCGATGCGACGGCAGCTCACGAGCTTACGGGCTACGACGGCACGCATTATCCAGCGGAGATCGTCCACGCCGTCTCGCTTGCGACCCTCCAGGGCGAATTCGCCACGATCGTGACGACGGATCAGGTCCTGGGCGAGCGATAGGCTGCGTTTCAACAGATCTACTCAACCGCGATCAGTGCGAAGGCCGTATCCTACTGATCGCAGCACGGGTACGTAAAGCGCAACTCGTCATTCGCAAAGCCGGGGCGCCAGGACGAGCCAACATTGCGTTTTGGGCATTGCTCGTCGGTTTGGCGACGACCACCGCGCGCCGATCCACCGGTCCAAAAAGGTACTGCTCACTTCCTGGCATTCACGAGGTGCTCAAACCATTCGTAAGGATCCTGCCTCTTATCACCGGTCGCGTTGTCGCAGCGATAGAAGCTGAGGTACAGCGAGATGACGTTGTCCAGCGTGTCGAGGAGCTGACGCGCCCGCGATTCGGCGCGACTCCAGTCGGCCCTGCGGAACCCAACCTCCCACGCGTTGTAAGCTTCGTCGTGGGTGCGCGTCACGAGCAACACGCTCTGGTCGCTCGTGAACCGTTCCAAGAAATGCGCGGCATAGGCGCCGTGGTGATTGTCTCCGGTCTTCGGTCGCTTGGGGTCGACGGCGTGCTTGAACGTGTCGTGCGCCAGTGCGATCAAGCGGAGGCGATTCCGATCGGGCGATGCCGGATAGAAGCGATCGACGTTGGCGAGCACCTCGGCGATGTGGTAAGCTACCGCTCCTTCCGGATGTCCTGAGCGAGGAGCTCCCCACCACGCTCCACGTTGCCAGCTTGCATCCGCAGTTAGCTGCCTCTCGACGTCGGTCTCCAGGCCAAAGGGAAGTTGTCGATTCATCATACGTTTCGGTAAAAAGATACCAGGAAAAGGAGCGAGCTACAAGAGGCACGACCCGTTTGGCATCGAAGCGAAGTTCCCGCTCATACTCGTTTCGATAGACGGGGAAACGCTATGACAAGGCGCGGCGCCAGGGAACGGATCACGGTGAGCGAGGCGTCAAGCGTCGTTGTCGCGATGGGGAAGCCACCGGGGCTCGACGGCCGGTAACCCGTCGACGCTGGTCACGTTGTGCTCGACCATGTAGGTCATCAGCGCGTCGTCGCCCTTCCGTAGCTTGCTCGCGATCCAATCCATCTGCTGCGTCCGCTCGCCCTGGTAGGCCATGAGCGGGACGCCGTAGCCGCAGGAGTCGGAGATGCGCTCGACGTCGACCGTGACGATCGACCGCGCGGCATCCCGGGCCGCGGGGAGTCGATCGAAGCCGAGTCGGGCTTTCAGCGTGTCGAAGCCTGGCTCGCCAACCTGAACGACGCGGCCTCGTCCGTGGAGCCGGACGATGCGCGGCGGACCCTCGAAGGCGCAGAACATCAGAATGATGCGGCCGTTCTCGCGCAAATGGGCGATGGTCTCGGCGCCGCTGCCGATCAGATCGAGATAGGCGACCTGGCGCGGTCCGAGGACGCGCAGACTCTGGATCGGGCCCTTTGGCGAGACGTTGACGTGCCCGTCGGCGGAGAGCGGTGCGGTCCCGACGAAAAACATCCGCTGCCGGCCGATCCACTCGCTCAGCTTATCGTCGATGGTGTCGTAGACCTGTCCCATGGGCTCCCTCCTCTGTCAGGAAATGAGGCTCTCGTGAGGAGATGAGACTCTCGCCATCGCGCGTTTCTCCCCGAAGGCTGCAATCTATCCGCTTTGGCGCCGGAGAGCGCTGAACCGCGGAACTGTCTGGCGCGCGGGACGAGGATCCGGACGCCGGAATGCCAGGGTCATTCGCCAAAAGCCCGCTCGCAGGATGTCGAATTGTTGCTGCCAATTGTAACAGACACAGGCTGCCCGGGTTGGATGTCATCGCCACCGTCACCGACGGCAGGGTCATCGGGCGTCCTGGGTCAGCCTTCGAGGGTGATCGACGGTGGCGAGACCGGGGCGCCGCTATGCCAGCGTCACGTCCGGGGTGCTGTCGACGCGGGACGGAGATGATCGTGCCGTCTTCAGGTGGCGAGCGTAAATCCATCTGACCTCATATCCACGATCCTAACGCAGGTCGGCGTTGGAGTCGCGGCGACGTGGCCGGTTGGCACAAGCCGGCCAGAGGACGGATCGACTCGGAAGCTTACGATCGAGTCGGAGCCCTGATTCGCGGCGAGGAGCAGGGTTCCGGTCGGGTCGATCGCGAAGTTGCGTGGAACGTGGCCGCCACTGGGCTCGTAGCCGATGCAGGTCAAGCGTTCGGTCACATCATCGAAGGCATAGGTGACAATACTGTCGTGGCCGCGATTCGATCCGTAGACGAAGCGGCCCGACGGCGCGACGTGGACGTCGGCGGCGAAGTTGGTACCGACGACGGGTGGTCGGCTTGCCGCCGGACCGACCTGGATATCCGGGGTGAAGGCGGTTCCGACGAAGTCGGCTGGAATCGTCGGCACCGTTTCGAGCGGGCTCAGCACGCCGCGATCCGGATCGTAGCGAAACGACGACAGGCTCGATCCAATCTCGTTGATCACGAAGACGTGGCGTCCGTTCGGATGAAACGCGAGGTGGCGCGGCCCGGCCCCCGGCTCGATGGCGACCCACGGCGGATCGTTGGGGATGAGCTTGCCACGCTCATGGTCGAAGCGATAGACGAACACGCGGTCGAGGCCGAGGTCGCAGACCAGCGCGAAGCGTTCGGCGTGATCGAGATTGACCGAATGCGGGTGTGGTCGGTCCTGACGATCCGGGTGAACGCTCGAGCCGTGGTGCTGGACGAGGTCGCTCGCCTCGGCGAGGCTGCCGTCCGGACGCACCGGGAAGACGACGACGTTTCCCGTGTGATAGCTGGTCGCAAGCACGAAGCGGCCGGCGTGGTCGATCGTCAGGTGGCAGGGGCCCTGTCCGGTGGTCATCTGGCGATTGAGGAACTCGAGCCGACCCGTCCGTTGCTCGATGGCGAAGGCACTGACTGCGCCACCCGGATGCCCGTCAATGCTTGGAGATCCATTGACTGCGTAGAGGAAGCGGCAGGTGGGATCCACCGTCAGATACGAGGGATTCTCCACGCCCGGCGTCGTCGCGACGTGTGTCAGCGCGCCGCTGGCCCGATCCAGCCGAAAGATGTCGATTCCCTCCGCCTTTCCTCGCCGATTTGGACCAAATCCGGTGTACGCCCCGACAAAGACGACGGCCCTTCCGTCGTCGTGGCTCGACATCGATCGCACCTCCCGCACCAGCATCGCCGCCATTGCACTCGTGCTGGCGTTCCGGATTATACAGCGCTGAGCGGACACGCCAGACCGGTGTCAGGCACCGGAGGCACCGCCCGGCGCGACCTTCAGAGCCGATCCTGGGTCAGGATCCCCAACCCCCGCTCTGACGCGAGCCGCGAGCGCGTGCAGGCTGCCTGGCACCAACCTTGCGGGATAATGGCCGAGATTCCGTGGAGTGGGGTGTGATGCCTGCTCACCTGCCAGTTGACGATGCACGTCAGCTCTTCGAGGAGAATACGCAGCGAACCTGGTCGGGGCTGCTCAAGGTTGTCGAGGGTCACCTGAACAAGGCGAACGGCATCGAGAACGAGATCGTTCTCATGCTCATCCCGGTGATCAAGCAGCTCGAGAAGTCCGGCCAGTACTACCCCTACGACGTCGATGATTTCGTCCGCGTCATCAACGCCGCGCTTTCCCGCCAGTATGCCGTGTAGCATCAGCGCTCGATCGTCGCGGGAGAGTAAAGAGGGGGGCGTCCTCCGATCGCGCGCGATCGAGAGAAACGCCCCGACCGACCGCTCGATCAGCCCACGCCGCCTGGTCAAGCGGTCGGTGTTTGGCGGGCTAGCGCCGGCGCAACAGTGCACCAGCGCCGGCCAGTGCCACCCCCGTCAGGATAACCAGTCCGGCTGGCACGCCACCGGTCGCCGGTAGCTTCGTCGCGGCGGTCTGGGGCGCCACGACAAACCAGACGTTACCGACGCCTTGTCCCTTGACGTCGCCCGGATTTGTATCCGGGGCATAGTAGTAGAGCGGAATGCCGTTATAGGTGACCTGCTTGGTCCCGTCCGTCCGTGTGATCGTTCCCAGCGTGCCGGGGACACCTTCTGGCAGTGTCAGGTCGCCGGACGCGGTGAACGGCGGCCAGGCCTTGGCGCAGTTGTCATAGCAGACGCTGTTGTTCAGGGTGTCCTTCTTAAAGAGATAGAGGGTCCTACCGTTGCTGTCGGTCAGGAAAGCTCCAAGCTTCGGGTCATTTTTAACTTGAACCGTCGCGTCACCCGCGGCAAAGGTCACAGTGGCCTGCGCAAGGAGGAGGAGAAGCGGAATCACCAGCAGTCGGATACTTTTCATCGTCACCTAGCCTCATCACCCGGATCCACCGCACGACGCGCGCATCGATTGGTGTTCGATACATGTGTACGGGGGCGGGTTACAGGCCAGGCGCCCGGAGCGAACCGGAATATGGTTTCCGTGATGAAGGGTAACGCATTCTCACCACGAATCGGTGAGTCTTCATCCGGAATCGACGATACTCGCCTGACCCGTGCAACGGCGGCGCTCACCGGTCAGGCGAGATCGGTCGCCTGGCGACCGAGGTACGCGGGAGAGATGATTGGACGTCTACGAGCGTCGCATCTGCTTGAACGCCTGCTCCTCGGCCGGGCGATTCTGGGCGCGGAACTTGTGAGCTTCCTCGTAAGCCTGATCCGGATTGTCGCGGAAAGGAACATTGTTCGTGGCGAGCTGCTGAAAGTCATTCTTCATGGCAACTGCTTCGCCCGGGGTAATGTGCCACAGACTGTCCCCTCGCTGCTCGATGAAGCTGACCAGATCCTGCCAGCTCCGCGGCTTGGCCATCTGGTAGATGCGCTCCACGTCCGATTTCGTATACTCCGGCGTCGTCTTCCCGGTCCGATTGACGATGTTGACGCCTTCGATGTTCTCACGCGCCATGCCGCATACACCTCCGTGCGAGCGGCGATCGCTGGATCGCCGGCGATTCGTGCGCCGGGTCCGAGCAGAATCGGTGCCGGGGTGACAGTACGTCGGGATCGTTCCGAGACGGTGGCGCGGTCCGCGGGTACCCTCCCTGGACGCCTTTGTGCTAGAACGCTGTGCTGCTACCGCAGCACTGGCTCGAGCTGGGGAAGCGGCTCGAACTCGCGAATGGCGTCAAGAGAAGTGCCCATCGAGACGTCGGCGTCACGCTCGATGATAATGTCGATCAGCGCCGTTTTCCCCGAATCGAGCCCTCGGCGGAACGCACCCTTGATGTCGTCAGGGCGCGTGACCCGCTCGCCGTAGAGCCCGTACGCCTGGGCGAGTCGGGCGAAGTCGATGAAGCTGTCGTCTTCGCCGTAGGTGAGGTCGATGCCATAGCGCAGACCGTTATACGAGTACTTCTGGTTCTGGCGGATCAGGCTCATATTGCCGTTGTTGATAATGATGACCAGCACCGGGATGTTATACTGCGCGGCCATGGCGAGCTCTTCGATACAGAACTGGATACCAAAATCGCCGGTCACGTTGACCACGGTATTGTTGGGCCGCGCGAGCTTGGCGCCGAGCGCGGCGGGTAGATCCCAGCCGAGCGGCCCCGCACCGCCCGCGAGCAGGTAATGCCCGGGCTTGTAGATCTCTTGCATCTGCCCGGACCAGATCTGATTGTTCCCGATGCAGGTAACGAAGATTGTATCTCGGTCGAAGAATTCATTGATCTCCTTGAAGACCCGACCGGGCTTGATGGGAATCGTGTCGTAGTCGAGTCGGCGCGCGAGCTCGCGTCGAAGCTGAGGGATCCGGCGAACATAATCGCTCGGGGCACGCGGTGGGGTCTGCGCCTTGGCCTCGTCGAGAAGCGCCTGCAGGGCGAGCCGGGCGTCGGCGACGATGCCGAGATCGGCCGGGAAGATACGGCTGATCTGGGTCGGCTCGATGTCGATGTGAATGAACTTTCGGCCTCTGGTGTAAACGTCCAGCGACCCGGTGTGACGGTCGGCAAAGCGACAGCCAACGCCAAGCACGAGATCGGATTCCAGGAACACCCGATTGCCCGCGAGCGTGTTGCACTGGATCCCGACCTCGCCCGCGTAGAGGGGATGGTCAGCCGGAATACCTCCCTTGGCCATACTGGTGTTGACCACCGGGATCTGGAGGTACTCGGCGAGGGCCGCTAGCTCCTCGCAGCCGCCCGAGAGGATCACACCCCCTCCCATCAGAATGACGGGATGACTGGCGGCGAGAAGCATCTCCACGGCGCGACGAATTTTGCGCGGGTCAGGCTCTGGCCGATGGATCGGCAGTGGAGCGTCGATTGACGCGTCGTACTCGACCTCGCCCCGCTGCACGTCGATTGGCAGGTCGATCAGCACGGGACCTGGGCGCCCCTCGCGGGCGATCCGGAATGCCTCGCGAAAGATCCAGGGAACGTTGGCCGATTCGCGAACGTAGAAGGTCTTCTTACAGACTGGCCGGGCGACCTCGGTGATATCCATCGCCTGGAAGCCCTCTTTTCCCTGCATTGCCCGGATGTGCTGGCCGGTGATCGCGATCAGAGGGATGGAATCGGCCTGCGCGTTGTACAGACCGGTGATGAAGTTCGTGCCGGCTGGCCCGGACGTACCGACGCAGACGCCGACCTTGCCGCTCGCGCGCCCCCATCCCTCGGCGGCGTGGGCAGCGCCTTCCTCGTGACGGGCGATAATGTGCTTGATCTTCGTCGACTTTGCCAGGGCGGCATAGAACGCGTTGACGTTAGATCCGGGGATGCCGAAGACGTAGTCTACCCCTTCGCTCTCCAGAATCTGGACCGCGGCTTCCATGCAGGGAATACGAGCCATGGTGGCCTCTCCTCACGGTAAAGTCTGGCGCGCGAGGAACAATGCTCGAGGGCTCCGCGCGCAAGCAGCACGGTGGAACCGCTTATCGAATCGATTGCACCGCTGATGGCGATAGTGTACGGGGGAACCAGAGACTCCGCAACTACCGACCGATCGGAACGGGCGGCCACCCTGGAGTCTCCGCGACCGGGAGAAACCGTGGTCACGCGGCGGTATCAGGAGGCTTCCAGTGCCTCGATGACCTTCTCCAGCCGCCCTTTCGCCTCTCGGGCGATCGGTTCCACGGCTGGATTGCCCACGATTCCCAGCGCGGCCTCCGGGTCCATGACCTCGACGACACTGCCCCCGTCGACCTCATAGACGATGACGTTGCACGGAAGCAGCAGGCCAATGTCGGTCTCCGCCGATAGCGCGCGATAGGCGAGCGGAGGGTTGCAGGCGCCAAGGATCACGTATGGGCGGAAGTCGACGTCGAGCTTCTCCTTCAGCGTCTTCTTCACATCGATCTCTGTCAGTACGCCGAAGCCCTGGTCTTTGAGGGCCGCTTTTGTGCGTGTCACTGCCTCCGGATACGGTAGATTCAGCCGCGTTCCGAAGCCGTAGTTGGTGCGTTGCCGCGTGGCCATCGCTAACCTCCTCAAATACACGACGTTGCGTTTGATCGCCAGGCCAGGGGACGGCCTTTGCGGTCAGAGACCATACCGCGCACCACGGTCGTGGCACGCGGTGCCCGGCCTCCCGGTTGCCGGCGATCGAGTCGATGCGGCGGCACTCACGAGCTCTTCGGCCCGGCGCTTTCCCGAGGGCTTTCCGGACCCCTGGCCAGTCATCCCAGGCGGCCGAGTAGCTTGACCGCCTGATTGGCCTTGCTTCGCGCCTGCTCGGGTGGGAGAGTTGCCAGGCACTCGTCGAGGTGCGCCGCGACGATCTCGACCGCCGCGCGCTCAACTGCCTCTCGGACCGCCATGAGCTGGGTCACGACCTCTTCGCAGCTCCGACCCTCTTCGAGCATGCGCAGGATCCCGCCGAGCTGCCCCTGGGCGCGCCGGAGCCGCGTGCGAATGGCGCGCTCCTGATCACTCACGAAGTTCTCCTGATCTCACGGATCAGCGTCGCACGATGCCTCAAGTCGACCCACTTGGGCCACAGTCGCTCGTGCCGCCGGTCCGGGCAATTGTCGAGATCAGCCGCTTGACTTCAGTCGCTCCGCAGTGTGGGCAGGGCGGGAGGTCGCTGCTGCCCATGCGGAGCAGCTTCTCGAACGTCTGTCCACAGCAGGCACAGCGGTACTCATACAGCGGCATACAGATCCCTCAGTCGATAATGTATCATAATCGGAACCAATATACCCTAAGGGGGTATGAAAGTCAACCTGGGTCGCTCATCGCCGTCGTATCGGGACCTGGAGGGCAGAGGGCTCGGCGAGCGCTCAGCCACCAATGCGAAGGCCCAGGATGAGCGAGAGGCTCCAGGCGATCAGGAAGCCAAGCGATCCGAGGACCGCGACTGCTACCCGCGTCCCGACCTTCTGGATCGCCGCGAACTCGACGCCCAGTCCGAGCCCGGCCATCGCGAGAATGGTGAGCCACCGGCTGGCATCGGATGCCGACGCGATCACCGGCGAGGGCACGAACCCGGCAAATCGTAGCGCGGCAAGCACCAGAAACCCGATGACGAACCAGGGGACAAGCGCAGGGCGCTTGCCGGCCGCGGCTACGCCGGGCTGCCCGCGATGGATGAGCCCGAGGACCAGCACGACTGGTCCGAGGAAGAGCACGCGGACGAGCTTTACCAGCGTCGCGACCTGACCGGACAGCTGGCTCACCGGGAAGGACGCGGCAATCACCTGAGGCACGGCGTAGATCGTCATGCCGACGAGGACGCCATACTGGTAGTGGCTCAGGTGGATCAGAGGAACGAGGAGCGGAAGCAGCAGCACCATGGCGACGCCGATCACGGCGGTGAGGGCAATCGAGCTGGCAACGTCCTTCTTGTCGGCGCCAACCACCGGTGCAACTGCCGCGATCGCCGAATTCCCACAGATCGAGTTTCCAACGCCGACCAGCAGGGCAAGCTTGCCGTGAAGCCCGATCGTGCGTCCGAGAAGGTAGCTGACGGTAATGCCCCCGACGATCCCTGCGCCAATGGCTACCAGGAGAACCGGCCCGGCCGCGAGCACCTGATGCACGTCGATCGTCGCGCCGAGCAGAAAGACGCCAAACTCCAGGATCTGTTTTGCCGCGAACGCCGCGCCGAGATCGACCTGTGCGGGCAGGCGTACGAGATTCCGCAGGAGTACGCCCACCAGAATGGCCGCGACAAGTGCTTCGATAACTGGCTGACCAAAGATTGCTCGTTCGAGGCTCTCGATAACAAGAGCGACGACGGCGATGGCTCCAGCCAGCACCACTCCGGGCACGAGCCGGGCAATTCGGGACGAATCGCGGGTACCAAGCGCGATGCTCGAGCTGATCATGCGAAGAGTTCCTCCTGAGGCGACCCATCCTCGCGTCTGGGCCCGGATGCAGACACTCTAGCGGCGACTCCCTCGATCTGTCCAATACCAGTTTTCTCAGCTTGTGATAGATTATCTCTATGATTACCCTCGCTCAGCTCCGCATCTTTGCGGCGGTAGCCCGGCATCGACACTTCACGCGGGCAGCCGAGGAGCTACAGATTGCTCAGCCCTCGGTCAGCTACCAGGTTCGAGCCCTCGAGCGTGCGTTGGCCGTGCGGCTGGTCGAGCTCGACGGGAGGCGCGTCTACCTGACCGACGCGGGCGAGCGCCTGTCGATCCGGGCGAACGCGCTCCTGAACGATCTCGAAGGTCTCGAGCAGGAGATGCGCGATTACAGCGCGGGCATCGTCGGGCGGCTACGTCTCGGAGCGACGCGTACGATTGGCGGGTACGCCCTGCCGGCCGTTCTGGCCGGCTTCCACGCCGCCCATCCACGGATCGAGCTGGAGCTGACGATCAATAACACCCAGGCGATCGAGGACATGCTCCTGAGCCGGGTCATCGATCTCGGCGTCGTTGAGTGGCGCGTGACCAGCTCGAAGATTCGAAGCGTTTCGCTGCGCCGCGATGCGCTGGTTCTTATCGCTTCCCCCGATCACCCGCTCGCCTCCCGCTCGACCATTCGACCGGAGGACCTTCAGGGACAGGCGTTCATTTTACGCGAGCCCGGGTCCGGCACGCGAGCGCTCGCGGAGGATGCGCTCGGCACGATCGCCTCCACGTTCGTACCGGTCCTGGAGCTCGCGGAGCCGGAGGCCATTGTGCGTGCGGTGGAGGCAGGACTTGGTCTCGCCTTCATCTCGCGGGTCATCGTGGATCGGCAGCTCGCCGCCGGTACCCTGCGGAGTATCACCATCGAAGGCGTCGATCTCTGGCGTGACTTCTCTCTCGCCTGGCTGCGTGATCGACCAGAATCGGCGGCGATGCGCGCGTTTGCCAGCTACATTCGCGACGCGTGGAGTGGTGGATA
>CADDYW010000048.1 GCA_902810745.1 Chloroflexota bacterium
ACGCGTACGTGCAGGCCAATCCTGCCACATTTGTCGATCCCTCCGGGCTCGTGACCGCCGGAATCTGCGTCACCGCGATCGGTGGTTCGACGAGAGTAGAGCGACGTTCACCGCGAAAACGCAGAGGGCACCGAGGAGAAAGTCTCTGTGCTATCGCCGAGTTCTCCGTGTCTCGGCGGTGAGCCGGTTCCGCCTCCGGCGGCTAGCCGAGGCTGCTCCCACTCGTGACCTGGACCGGTCGCTCCGCTTGCTCCAGCTTCACCCGCAGGCCGTTCGCCGGCTGGAGGATGATCAGCGCGCGCGGGACGACCCGGAAGCCAGGCACCAGCATCGGGCGGAAGCGCTGGAGAATCATGGCCAGGACGAGGCGCGATTCCATCATCGCGAACGGCATCCCGATGCAGGTCCGCGGCCCGGCTCCGAACGGAAAGTACGCCAGCGGCGGAATCTCGGACTCGGCGGCTGGCTCGAAACGCTCCGGCAGGAACTGTTCCGGATTCTGCCAGAGATCCCGTCGTCGGTGCGTCACCCACTGGCTGACGATGACGTAGCTGCCTGCTGGAAAGTGATAGCCCTCCAGGTCGAAGTCGGCAACCGCCCGCCGCGCCTGGGCCCAGGCCGGCGGATAGAGGCGCATCGACTCCTTGACGACGGCCTCGAGATACGGCAGGCGCGGCAGATCCTCGACGCTCGGATCGCGCCGTCCCAGCACCGTCGTTAGCTCGTCAGTGAGCTTCGTCATGACGCGCGGATGCTGCGCGAGCAGGTAGAACGTCCAGGTCAGCGCATTCGCGGTCGTGGCGTGCCCGGCCGCGAGGAAGGTGAGAACGTGATCGCGGACCTGCCGGTCAGTGAGTGGAACGCCGTTCTCGTCACGGGCGGCAAGGAGCATCGAAAGCACGTCGTCTCCCTCCTGATTCCCGTGACGTCGACCTGTGATGATGCGGGTGACGACCTCGTCGAGCTGCTGCTTCGCCCGGACGAACTTCCCGTACGGGGTGAACGGCAGGTTGATGGGAAGGTGGCCAAGTGCGATGACCGGCAGATCGGTGTACTCGGCGGCCTGGAGAAACGCGCGTCCGATCGCCGCGGTCTCCTCGACCAGGTCGACGCCGAACAGAGTCGCGCCCGCGATCGCCATGGTCAGTCGGCTCATCGCGTCGGCCACGTCGACCTCCGCGCCAGGTTCCCACGACTCGAGCATGCGTCGGGTGTACTCCAACATCGTGCCGGCGTAGCGCTCGATCCGCGTTCGGTGAAACGCCGGCTGGACGATCCGTCGCTGCTGTCGGTGCTCGGCACCGTCGATCGTGAGCAGACCGTCGCCGATGAGCATGCGCAGCTCGGGATAGGCTTCGCGGTTAGTGAAGTTGCGCGCGTTGTCGACGAGGATGTACTTGACCGCCCGGGGATGCGCGAAGAAGAAGAAGCGTAGACCCATCATCGTGATGGTGGCCACCTCTCCATAGGCGCGGTACAGACGGTCGACAAACTGCAAAGGATCCCGGTTGAAGGCGAGCAAGCTCCCGACGAACGGCCATTCGCGGGGTCCTGGAGGCACCTGTGCGTGCACCTGAACCAACCTCCCTTCGGAATGATCGAACGCGGCATCACTGCGATCAGCCATTCTCGCCGGCACTCTGACACCACGGCGTGGACGTTGGCCGGGTGCGAGGCATGGCTCACCGATCGACTCTATTGTAAGAGGAGCGGCGTCGACGAGCAAAATGGCGAGCGGGCTACCGCCGGGGGTTATACCGGCACTGGGTTCGGTGCGTGGCGTCAGTGCTCGGTGACGAGCACGGATTTCCCGCGGTCTCGATCAGCTGCGCGAATGCCGTCAGGCGAGCCGATACCTCCTGGATGTCGAGCATCAGCCCGAATGCGCAGTCGATCGAGGCGCAGGCGTCGCTCGGATTTTTCTTCTCGCGAAGCTGGCGGTCGACAAAGCTCTTCAGACCCGTACTGATCTTAGCGAGGGCCTGCTGTGCACAATGTACTTCCGACGCCAGGTGGTACAGGTCGGGCTGGATGGGTCTGGACGTCGAAAGACAGTCGGCTTGCCGATTCTCGCTCCTCATCGGAATTCTCTCGAAACTCTCCACTGATCGCATCTTCGACGATCGCGCCGTGAAATACCCGTCACCGCGCTGAGGCGCACTACGCAACGCGCAATCCCAGGGGCCAGCGCGCCGAGCCTAGCTGCCATCTGCGTTTTGCCGACTGCGCGTTGTCCGTCACTCCATGTTCGTGGAATGCCACGCGGTAACCCGGCCGTGAAACCTGCCACGCGTTAGCTTGCAGGCACGGCAGATACCTGGGGCGCGGCCCGTCGCGCAAATCGACGATGCCCCGCGTGCCCGGGCCGTTCGTCCCCGCGCCGCGTGGGTCCATTCTCCCTCCACACCGGACCTGCGCACTCCGCACCTCGGTCTGCGCCCCGATCAGCGCCGCGTCGCCGGTCAGACGCGGGCCAGATCGCGACTGATATCGCCTTCAACGGTTCCTCGTACGCTCGCTACAACGTTCGAGATCTAGGATACCTCCGAAATGGATTGAATCAAGTGCCACTTTCTCGTATCTTGAGAGGGCCACTTTTCAGGAGGCAGCGTCGATGCGTCGGCGAGATCGGAGCAGTGGCCTGGCAGTCGTCAATGCAGCGACGATTACGCTCGATCGGTCCTCGGCGACGCCGCTATTTCGACAGCTCTACGACAGCTTGCGCGCGTCGATCCTGCGGGGGCATCTTCCGCGTGGAACGCGCCTGCCGTCGACCCGCGCGCTCGCGGCGGACCTGGCAATCGCACGCAACACCGTCGCGAGCGCCTATGATCAGCTGGTGGCCGAAGGTTACCTCGAAGGTCAGGTCGGCTCTGGCACCTACGTGGCGCGGACGTTGCCCGACGACGCGATCGCGGTGGGAGCCGAGGTCGAAGCCCGTCGCGAGCCTTGCTCCGGGCGCCAGCTCTCGCGACGGGGCGACCTGCTGGCGGCCACGCCGGTGGCAGCTTCCCAGACGAGTGCCATGCCGCGTCCCTTCAGGGCTGGCCTGCCGGCTTTCGATGCCTTTCCCTTCCAGCTCTGGGCGCGCCTGATGACACGGCACTGGCGTCGTCCATCGCGCGAGCTTCTCGGCTACGGCGCGCCAGCCGGTTACCGGCCGCTGCGCGAGGCGATCGCGGCGCAGCTGGCTGCCACGCGAGGGGTGCGCTGCGACGCGGAGCAGGTCTTGATCGTCGCTGGCTCGCAGCAGGCACTGGACCTGGCGTCGCGCGTTCTGCTCGACGAGGGCGACGTAGTCTGGATCGAGGACCCGGGCTACCTGGGAGCACGAGGCGCGCTCGTCGCCGCGGGCGCGCGGGTCGTCGGCGTTCCGGTCGACGCGGAGGGAATCGACGTCGCCTGGGGCACCGCACACGCTCCCACGCCGCGTCTGGTCTACGTCTCGCCGTCCTACCAGTATCCGCTCGGCGTGACGATGTCGCTCGCGCGCCGACTCGCCCTGCTCGACTGGGCGAGCCGCGCTGACGCCTGGGTTCTGGAGGACGACTGCGACAGCGAATATCGCTACACCGGTCGCCCGTTGGCCGCGCTCCAGGGGCTGGACCGCGACGGCCGGGTCATCTACCTCGGGACGTTCAGCAAGGTTCTGCTGCCGTCGCTGCGCCTGGGCTACCTGGTCGTTCCACCGGACCGGGTGGACGCGTTCGCGGCAGCCCGCGCGCTCGTCGATCGGCACTCGCCCCTGGTGGAGCAAGCTGTACTCGCCGACTTCATCCACGACGGGCACTTCGCTCACCACGTTCGCCGCACGCGCCTTCTCTACGCTGAGCGCCAGGCGACGCTGGTCGAGGCGGCATCGCGGGAGCTGTCCGGTCTCCTGGACGTGCGCCCGGCCGATGCCGGGTTGCACCTGATCGGCTGGCTTCCCGAAGGCGTGGACGACGTCGCGGCCGCGTCGCTGGCCGACGCTCGCGACGTGGAAACGATCCCGCTGTCGCGCTACTATCTGCAACCTGCTCCCCGGGGCGGGCTGGTGCTCGGCTACGCCGCGCTGAACGAGGAGCAGATTCGCGACGGGGTCAGCCGATTGGCCCAGGCGCTGCAGCGGACGCCAGGAGTCAGGAAACTCGCCCCACCGAGACATCCCGAGTGATGAGTGATGAGTGATGAGGAGGCCGGGGGACTCGGTGACACGGCGACGCGATATCTAAACTAAAGCCAAGGTGAAAACTGCATGCTGACCATCCGCGCACCGCACTGGCGGCCAGATTCCGTACATCGAGGATGTGGGTCTCACCTTGGACTTAGTTTAGCGGCATGAGGTGATCGGGAGATGCCCCGGACCTTTCGAATCGAGATGCTGGCTTCCAGATTCTGACTCCCGACTCTTTCCTCATCACTCATCACTCATCCTAGCTGAGCTTGCCGATCTCCCGGGCGACGCCAGTTGGGCCGTCGTAGGTTCGATCGGGGATGCGCTCGAGCGTCGCGATCACGTTTTGATCGGCACCTTCGCGGCGCGCGGTCTCGATCAGGTCCCGTCGAGAGGCCGGATAGTTGACGCCCTTGAGATACTTCTGCACCTGGATTGGGTTGACGACGCTGGCCATATCAGGCACCTCGCGCTTCTTCTGCACGGCCGGCCATGCAGCCAGCGTGCCACGCTCCCGGGGTCAGCGTCGGTAGGTCCAGCTTGGATCGCCGTACTTTGTCCGCACCAGCTCGTCGGCCAGGGTGCGCTCGGCGGGGGTGAGGCTGCCCTCGACGAGGCACAGGCCAAGCAGATCGGCGAACGCGGCGACAAGCGCCCCCGCGATCTGCGCGGGCGAGAGGCAGCGCCCGGCGGCTTCCTCGACCGAGCCGACGTGACCGGTCAGGTAGGCAGCCAGATCGGAGCGGTCGGCGTCGCTCGCGGTGGAGAGAATCTCGGCGAGCTGATTCTGGCTGCCCACGACCTGAATCGTTCCGTGCTGGAGGGCGCTGGCGCGGCGACGAATCTGCGAGTTGCCGATGATCTTTCGGCCGCGCTGGTCCAGTAGCTCGTACGGACCGAGCGCGCTGAAGCAGACGCGGGAGGCGATCGGCGGCGCGCTGGCGGCGAACTCGGTCTTGAGCGAGGGCGGGGCCGGATCGACGTGGACGCCGAGACGGTTGAAACCGAAGGCGAGCGGCTCGGCCAGACGGCGATAGGAGCTGGCGAGGTCGCCCTCCCAGAGCGGGTGGTTGGCGGGCAGAATCACGGCGTAGCCGAGCTGGCCCTGGTGCAGGACGGCGGTTCCCCCCGACGAGCGACGCAGGACTCCCCAGCCGCGCGCGGCGACAGCTTCCCGATCGAGGTCACCAGCCGGCTGTCCCGTGCCGAGCGAGATCCACGGCGCGCGCCAGGTGTAGAAGCGGACGGTCGGCGGCGATACGCCCTCGCCGACGAGCGTGAGCAGCGCCTCGTCGATCGCCATGTTCTCCGGGCCGTCGAAGGCGTCGAGAGGGATTAGCCGCCACTCTTCCGCGGCAGTTACCCTTCTCGCCACGGCAGGATGCGCCACTGGATGCCGCGCGGGAAGCAGGTAGCCAGGGTGGCGTCGCGACCTTTCCAGGCCAGCGCTCGCTCGAGCGCTGCGTCGACCGAGGGAACGCAGTCGGCGAAGCCAAACGCACGAGCCTCGGCCGGATCGATTCCTTCCGCGACGAGGAGCACGGCGCGCTGCTCGAGCACGCGCTTCGCGGCGAAGAGGATCGACGCGGTGCGGACGTTACCGGTCGTGTCGATCATCGCGCGAGCGATCTCGGGCGAGCTACGCTTGAGCAGATCGCGCGCGCTGAGCCGGTCGCTGAACGGGAGCCCGCCGCCCTCCGGGGCGTAGCCGCCAGCCGCCGACGCGACGAGGATGATCACGCCGTCGGGCCTGGTGGCGAGCATCGCCGAGTCGAGCGTGATGAAGAGCGAGCTTTCCAAGTAGCGCTCCCGCCCATCGCCCGGCGAATAGATCGCGACGTCGACCGGGTCCATGCGGGTCATCCAGATCTCGCGTCCCTTGTCGTTCAGCGCGGCGCGATGCTCCTGGCGGAAGTCGCCAGAGTAGATCGCCACGATCTGCTGCGCCGAGTTGACCAGCACGTCAATCTTGAAGGCGAGGCGGCCGAGATCGGCGCCCTCCTCCATATCGCGGCGGAGCGGATTCCCGTCGGCGAGGCCGAGCGGCGTGCCCGGACGCATCAGCTGGCGGTGATTGTGCTCGACGGTCGCGCGGCCGGCGACGCCGGGCAGGATCATCTTCCCGCCGCCACACCAGCCGCCGTGGGTGTTTGGACTGATCTCGCCGAAGCCGACGACCACATCGGCCTCGACCACGGCCCGGTTCAGCCAGACCGCGTTGCCGTGGCTGGTGTAGCCGACGAAGGCAAGCTGATCGTCGTCGGTGGCGTTGTGCTTGAGGTAGCGCCCGACGCGATTGATCAGCCCGGGCCCGAGCTTCTCGTCGGCGTTGCGGTGCGGATGGGTACCGCAGGCGAAGACGAGGGTTACGTCCTCGTCGCGGACGCCAGCCCGGTTCAGGTAATCGAGGATCACGTGGCCCAGCCCGTCGCGCGATCCCAGCATCAGATCGGTCATGCGGTCGCCGGTCAGCAGCGCGACCTTCGCCCCCGGCCAGACCATCTCGGCGAGTGGTGGCCGTCCGATGGGCTCTTCCAGCGCCCGCACGAGCGCGGTAGCAGGGTCCGTCAAAGGCGGAAAGTCGGTGAAGCGAATCTCCGCCCGGACTGAGTCGGCGGGAAGTGAAAGCTCGATCTCCGAACCGTTCCAGGGAATTTTGTACGTGCGCGTGGCGAGCGAAGAAACCGCCATTTCACGCTCCTCCAGTGGCCTCGAGCATCACGCGACGAGCGAGCGCTCTGTCAGAGACTATACGCCCGCCGGAATGCGAATTCAATTCGTCAGAGCGTCATCGGTATGCTACGAAATGGTCCCGCCCCCGGACCTTCTCCATTGGACGTGGGGAGGAAAGCAGGCGGAGAACTTGATTTCGCTGCGCTGCGACCGGCGACGCGATCACGGTCGCGTACCAGGGAAACCGATTGGAGATTGTCGCGGTGATGACACGACGGGAACCAACTGCGGGTGCCGAGCGTTGAGGTAGATGGCATCAGGATCACCCGGTCGCGGTGCGACGGCCAACGCGTGGAATGGCGATGAACCACGAGATCCTCAACGCTCCGATAGCGCGACGACTCGACGCTGGGTGGGTTCGGTGGTGCGCTTGCTGCGGCCGAGCTGAATCATCCTCAGGAAGAAGTGCGTTTCTAGGCAGCATGCCGCGCGTCCTCGGCCTGCTCGTCGTCTCCGTGTTGTTGGTCGGCTGCTCCGCGTCGTCGGCGCCGACGGGCCCGGCCATACCGACGCCAGCCAGTCGTCTGCCAGCTCCGATCTCCACTCCATTCCAGGTTGCGGCAACCGCGACGCGGAGCGAGCCGCCGAAGCGGATGGCGACCGGCCCGGCCGTCGACGCCAGGACCTTCCTCGGGCAGGGCACGCTGGCGTTCGTCTGGAATGGTCAGATAGTCGTCCTCGGCGGGGATACCGGGAGCGTCCGCGTAATTGGTCCGCCGGCGTCCAGTACCGGGACGGTTCGCCTGTCGTCGCCGAAGTGGTCGCCCGACGGGGAGTGGCTGGCGTTCCTGCGAGCCGATCATCCTGACCACTTCGATCCAAGCGGCGATCTCTGGATCGCGCGGCGGGACGGCTCGGATCTGCACCAGGAATCCGGCCTGCCCGGGCGGATCTACCCGGATGGCTTTGCCTGGTCGCCGGTTGCCACGAGAAGCGGCGACGTTCTCGCGGTCGCGCCCGACTCGGGTGGCCTCTGGCTGGCGTCACCTGGCGGCAGCCCGCGGCTGATTGCCGCGCGGGACACGCGGGTGTGGTCTCTGGTCTGGTCTCCCAACGGACAAGACCTGGCCTACGTCGTCACACTGCCCAATCGGGACGTCCAGCGGCGGAGCGACGCGCTCGATACCGTGGCGGTCGGAGGCGGAACGACGGTTCATCGCTTCGTCGCGCAGCAGGCGGGAATCATTCTCGCCGGCTGGCGGCCGGATGGGCAAGGCATTCTCGTCTGGCGCGATCCGATGCACTCGGCCTCGTTGCTGGTCGACGGCGAGCCGCTGGAAAGCCTCGACCCGGGTACTGGCAAGGCGACCAAGCTCGCGCTGACCGATGGAGCCACGAGGAAGGATCTGTGGACCCTCGCCCATCGCGACTTCCTGTCCTGGTCGCCGGATGGCCAGACACTCGCCCTCGTCGTCGGGCCGGGGCGCCAGACCTGGGATCAGAAGGCAATCGCCGTGGCCTTGGCCGGGCAGGCACTCCGTCGCCTCTCGCCGGATGGCGTGTCCGACCTCTATCCTGCCTGGTCGCCGGATGGAAAGCGGCTCGCGTTCACGAGCGGACCGGAGGCGCACGGTCTCCTCGGCGGCGAGAAGGCCCAGCAGGCCCTCCAGGGGCGGCGGATCTGGGTGATGGACGCGGACGGCTCGCACCGTCACGCCCTGACCCGCGATCCGACTTACCGCGACGAGCGGCCACTCTGGTCGGCCGACGGGACGCATCTCCTCTTCGCGCGCTTCAAGGGCGACGTGGCCCAGCTCTGGCTGATGGACGCGGATGGCGGAAACCCGCGCCTGGTCGTCGGCGATCTGACCCCGGCGCCGCCGTTCTTTGGCAATAACGGCTATACCGAATGGGCGTCGCTCTATGACTGGTGGAGGGGACCGGCTCGCAGCTCCGCGAGCAGCCCGCCGACGCCGATCCCGACGGCGACGTCGACTGCCGTGCCCACGCGTACGCCAGCCACCACCGCCACCCCGATGCCGACGGCCTCGGCCGATCCGTTCGCCGCCTATCTTGACGCCGCGCGCGCCGATCTCGGCAGCACGGAAGGCCAGGCGGCGAGCGTCACGATCGGCGCGGTCCGTCTCCAGGACCTGGCCAGGCAGCGCGGCGTGCGGCTTCGCTACCTCGTGCCGTCGGATGCTGGTCAGGTCGACGCCTGGATTGGCTTCGCCGAGCCGGGCACCGCCTTCATCCTCTGGCGCGATGGCGCGACCATCCGCGGCGAGGTCTGGACGAGCCGCGACCAGCCTTTCTTCCTCTACTTCGTCAATCCCGTCCGCGCCTTTCGTCTCGTCAGACAGAACGGCGCGTTGGAGCTGGGGCTGATTCCGGCGAGCCTCGGGAGCACCGGCGACGCGATCTTCGTCCTGGCGCGCTTTACGGAAGGCCACTGGCAGCAGGTCTGGTCGCCGTTCCCCGCGGCGAAGGACTCCTGGGCGAGCAGCGGCGGATCGGTCGAGCTCGTCGGGCCGGGGATCGATACCCTGCACCTGAAAGGGCCGATTCCCCCGGACGTGCCGGCGAGCCGGGTCTTCGACGAGTTTGGCGCGGCGCTCAAGCAGCAGTACGAATCGGAGTGGCAGCGCCAGGGCGATCGGTACGTCCGAGTGAGCGGACGGATCGTCCCGACGCCGTTCACGGCCCTGGTGAGCTTCGTCGACAGGCTGCAGCGGGGTGATCGGACCGGTGCGGCTGCGCTCGCGGCGGATCCATCGCTCGTCGATCGGGCGTTGCAGCTCGGCCTGGGCAAGCCGGCGAGCGGACGTGGCTGGTGGGCGACGAATGAAACGACCGCGAATGGCGTGGTCACGATTACCTTCTTCGACAACGCGGATCGGAGCCGCGCCTTCGCGGTGGCGCTGATGGGAGTGAACGGAGCCTGGCGGGTGAAAGCGATCGACCGATGGCAGGCCCCGAACCGGTGGGACGGCATCGACGTCAGGGGGGTGCGCCCGCGCCTGACGTCGCCTCCGGGATCTGTCGCGAGCGCCCATCTGCTGCTCCGCGCTCGTGGCTGGTTCAGGACCGTCCTCCCAACCAACGAGCCACGATCTCTGCGGTCTCCCGAGAGTCTTCCGCTTCGGTCAGGGACGCGCATCGCCAGCGGAACCGATCGGGAGGATGAAGCGTTGTACTGAGAGGAAGGTTTGCGTCGGGGGTCGTGAATGAGGGACGTATCGCGGCGGGCCTGGCTGACCCGGATTGTCTCGACGGCCGGCGGGCTGCTCGCGATCGGCCTGCTGGTCATCATACTCGTCGTCGTGGGCAAGCCCATCGTCGCGCGGCGGACAGCCAGCGGAGCGCCCCATCCGTCCACGACGCCGCTCCAGCAAGCGCCGCTCCCGTCTCCGACCGAATCGACCGCTCGCGCGGCGCCCACCCCGAACGCCGTCGACGTTCTGATGCCGGCGGAGACGCCTTCTGGTGCTCGGACGCGCGGCCTGCTGACGCCGACCCCCGTCGGTGCCTGGATCAGCCTCTCGCCAGACTCCGGTCCTCCCGGCACCCTGGTGGAGGTTCAGGGCTACCTGCCGAACGGACCGTCGCCGGATCAGGTCGCAGGGAATCCGGTCCTGGGCCAGGCGACGGTGTGCTGGACAGGCTGCTTATCGGGGTTCAAAGAAGAGGCGATCACGGTCCGGTGGTCGTCGACCGAGCCAGGCCACTTCACGATGCACGTTCGGGTGCCCGCGGCTCCCTGGCTCGCGGCGAATGGTCCACGGGCGCTGACTCCGGGGGATTACGCGGTCGGGATCCAATGCCTGGCTCCAGCAGCGCCAAAGGCGAAGGGCCCCGACTTCGTGCCCTGCGGAATGCAGCCAGCCCAGGCCACGACGACGTTCCACCTGACTGGCCCCGTCCCAACGCTCTGCGCAAACGGCCCCTGCGCGCATCTCAGCTTCAGCCCGAACCAGGGGCCGCCGGGAACGATCGTCCAGATCAGCGGCTGGGCGCCGCTGACCGGTCTCTTCCTCGACCGACCTCGGGGGTACACGCTGGTGCTACAAGCGGAGGTCCAGCCCGGCGGCAATTCGTCGCCGGAGCACGAGAAGGCGAGCTTTCCGCCCTCGCTCGGCCAGGTGCAGCAGGATGAGAATGGGAACCTCTCCGGCTCGTTCCAGGTCCCGGAGTCGATGCCGTCGCTGGGGCGGCTCACGCCAGGTAGGTACACGCTCGCGCTCGAGTCGTTTTACCCGGGCGCCGCGACGACGGCGACGCCGGTCGCCGGTGCGACGGTGGTGGCGATGCCGGACAAGCAGAGCAGGCCGTCCGAGCGGATCACCCTCGCGCCGACGACGTTCACCATCACCGCCGCGTCGTCCTGGGCCTCGCTCGGTCCGGTCGCGCCGCTCTGGTCCGACTGGAGTGCTCCGTTCTACGCTGGACCCGCCCTGATCGGCGATCCGACCGATCCACGACGCCTGGCCTACTGCACGGCCGGCGGGATTCGCGTCTCATCCGACGGTGGGAGCACCTGGACGACGATCCCGACGACCGGCATCATCGCGGCGCTAGCACCGACGCCATTTCAGCTCTTCCAGCCCGGCGCGTTGCCTCCAACCTGCTCGGCGATCATTCTGGATCCGTCGTACCCGCGGAGTTTCTTCGCCACGTTCGCAGTGCTCAAGAAGCCGCAGCCGAGCCCGCCACCGGAGAACCTGGTCGGTCTGATCACGACCGACGGCGGCCAGACCTGGCGGGTCGTGCCGGCGCCGCCGGGCCATACTGACGAGCAGTTCGGCGGCTTTCAGGTCGCGGCCGAAGCCGTCGTTGCGCTCTTCCACGATAACGCGTCGACGCCAGGCCCGGTGCCCTTCGTCGCCGAGGTCACGACCGACGGCGGACGTACCTGGACGACTGCGCATCTACCCTGCCCGTCGCGCGGCCCCTGCGCGCGGTGGGGAGCGGCGCCGTCGTTCGTCGGGGGCATGGGGGCCAGCTACCCCCAGTCGATCGAAGTCTCGTCCGATGGTGGGCAGCACTGGACGACGCCGACGTGGCCGAGCCAGGTCGAGGTGCGCCAGGGATCGAGCGAGCTGGTTGCGCTGTCGCCGACCGAAGTCGTGCTGCTCTCCGGCTCCGCGCCCTTCCCGTTCCTCTTCTCCCACGACGGTGGCCAGACCTGGGAGGATATCGCGCTGCCGGGGCTCGGTCCGGCCAGCGAGGGCGTGAGCCAGTATCCCGGTTTGCAGATGCTGCCCAGCGGGAGCCTGCTGACTCGCGGCGAGAATCCAGACTACGGCTGGCTGATGCTGACGCCCGGGGCGAGCCAGTGGTGCGAGGTGGCCGGCGCATCGCCGCCCGCGTCGGCAACGTCGTTCCGGGCGATCGGCGACCGGCTCTGGTGGATCCAGCCGGGAAACACACCTGCCGAGCCGCCGACAGTCGGGAGCGTCGCGATCTCGAATCTTCAGTGTGGCCAGTCGATCTCACCCCGGTATCTCACGCCCGCGCCGACGCCGGCCATCGCACCCGAGGACGCGCTCCGGGTCGTGCTGGACTCGCCGAGCGTGAAAGGCTCCAGTCTCTTCGCGATCTTCCCGCGGAGGATGAGCAAGCAGCCCTGCTCGATCCACGGCGGCGGTCCGGCGCCGGGCATCGCGATCTCCGGCATCTGCGCCACCATTGTCCAGGTGAAGGGAGAACTCGACGAGGTCGACTTCGTCGAGAGCTGGAACGCGAAGGATTTCCACGCCGCGAATGATGCGGCCGCCGGCTGGCTGAGCCACACCTGGATGTTCGTCGTCGACAGGCGAGGCACAATCGTCAAGCAAGCCGAGACCGGTGCCGTTCCCCCGCAGGAGGCGAAATAGATGCGCGTGAGCCGTGCAACGCGGGGCTCGGAGAACGATCGTGAAGGAGGCTTTGGGATGGGCTCTCGTTGGGCCGCCGTCGTTCTGCTTGCATCCCTCCTGCTCGTTGCGTGCGCGGTCACGGCGTATGCCGCGCCACTCGATCCTCAGGCGACGCCGACGCCGGTTCCGCTCGCGGTCACGCCGAGCACGGTTCGGCCGGGGCAGATGATCCACGTCTCGGTCACCGGCCAGGCCGGTCTCCCGATTGCCGGGAAAACCGGCTGTCTGGGCATCCTCGGGCCCGGCCAGAACGTGGAGCGGAACCTCTCGCCGCGGTTTCGTCCCCAGATCGGCACGATGGCCATCGCCGCGGACGGCGCCGGCCAGGCCGACGTGCAGGTTCCAGGGAATCTGGTGGGCGGCAGCTATCGGGTGATCTTCGGCGGCTGCTCGCCCCACGGCAATATCGCGCCACTCGCGACGATCGCCCAGGCGACGATCTCCGTGATCGGACCAACCCCGGCCACTGGGCCAGCGTCAAAGCTGCCGGCCACTGGTGGCGTTCCACCAATTGTGCCTACCCTGCCGTCCGCGATTGGCCTGGGCGTCGTGGTCGCGGGGCTCGCGCTGCGGCGGGCTGGACGGGGTTAATCCATTGCACAAGACCAGCCGGCGATGGATTCGAATGGGTTCGGAGGAGGTCGTCGAGAGAATGACGATCAAACGTGCCGTCATCGGCGCCTGGCTGGCTGGCGCGGCGGCGGGAGCTTGGTTGAGTGACACCGATGATGCCAGGATCGCCCGGATGGACCGGCCAGGCGGGGACGCTCCCTCCGCCGTCGGCGACGCGATGGAGTAGTTCGGGTTTCGAGTGTCCGGTCTGGGGTTTGTGATGATGAAGCGGCTTCTTGCACGTTTTGTCGCGCTGACTCTTCTCGCGCTGGTGCTCGTCGGCTGCGCTCGAACCGCGGGTGCCGGACGTGGACCGACACCGTTGGCGACGGCAGATTTCGCTGCCTCGACGCCGACAGCTTTGCCAGTACCATCCGTTGCAGAGACGACGCCGACCGCGGTGGCGACGGTGGATCGAGCTGGCACCGTCCCGGTCGCGCCGAATCCGAGTCCGTCGTCCGTGGGACTGACCTTGACGGTGAGTCCCGATCACGGTGCCGTCGGCTCGGGCGTGCAGATCGAAGGGAGCATCGCGCCTGACCTTCGGTCGGCTCAGGATATCTGGGTGGAGTTCTGGCCGGACGGTCCGCACCAGCCCCTCGGCGACAGGGCGCACACGAAATACACCGGCCCGGTCTGGCCGTCCCGCTGGCCGGTCCATCCGGGACCGGGTGGCCAGTTCACGCTGGACGTCGTCAAGGTGCCGCGCGTCATCCAGACCGCGAGCGGCGACCTCTGGCTGATCGAGCCGGGCGCGCACGACTTCGCGCTCGTCCTCGACTCTCAGCACACGGTGTTCGCACCGTTTCGGGTCGACGCGCCGCCGCCCCTCCCATCGCCGGCCGTGCAATTCGACCACCTCTGGCTCGCCGATGCCCAGACTGGCTGGCTGGCCGGCGCGCGCTGCCAGGAGTCGCTCCCGCCGACGCCCGACGCGAACGGCAACATCCCGCCGCCACCCCCGCCCCGTTGCCAGGGGCTGATCGAAGGCACGACCGACGGCGGCCGGACCTGGCAGGAGCAATACCGGGGCGACGTTCAGGTGGACCAGGTCCAATTCGTTGGGACGAAAGATGGGTGGGCGGTTGGCCCGGCTGGTGCCGACTGTTTCAACACGGCCTGTCCGAACGCGCTGTTGCGTACGACCGACGGAGGGGCACACTGGAACCAGGTATTCGCGACGACGGTGAGGAACCCAACCATTGCCTTCACCTCGTCGACGGCGGGCTGGATCGTCGGCCTCGCCTGTCCCGCCGACACGATCTCGGCGGTCTGCAGTGGGCGTCTCCTGACGACGGCAAACGGTGGGCAGTCCTGGCGTGAGGCGACGTTGCCGATCAGCGGGGCCTCGCTGGCCCTGGCCCACCCGGCGACACCGGACGGCTGGATTCTTGCCAGTACAGACGGTCCCGGTCCGTCGAAACTGATCGTCACGCACGATGGTGGCGCGACCTGGCAGACGCTCTCCGATCCTGCCGCGCCCGGCTTTACCTTCGCGCGGAGCCTGACCTTCCGCGACTCCACCCGGGGCTGGCTGCTCGCTGGATCCCAGCCGGGGGCCGGCCAGCAGATGAAGGCGCTCTTCGCCACGGACGATGGCGGACGGACGTGGAGCAAGCTCGCCTGGACCGGGGCAATAGGCCAGCCGCGGGATAGCGCAGCCGGTGGCTTGCCCATCGGCGGCTACCTCGGGCCGATGACATCTTCCTCCGACCACGACGTCTGGATCGCCTCGGCGCGCGGCGGCCTGCTCCACTCGGCCGACGGCGGCAAGACCTGGACGCCAGCGCCGATCGACGCCCACTACTTCGTCGACGTGCACTTCGCCGATGCGCAGCACGGCTGGGCGCTGAGCATCGAGGACCGCGGCCTGTGGGCGACGAGCGACGGCGGGAAGAACTGGCGCCAGATCGCATTCCCCGCGGTCGGCGCAGCGGCCACCCCAACGCCGATGGTCGGATCGGCATCCGGCTCGGCGACGAGGTGGGAATCAGTCACGCGGGTCCATCGCCTCTGGCTGGCCGATGCGACGACCGGCTGGGTTGCCGGCCAGCGCTGTCAGGAGGAGTACGCGGCGACGCCCACACCCGGCGCCACGCAGGTGCTGCTCGACCGAAAAAATTGTCAAAACGTGATCGCCGCCACGAGCGACGGGGGAGTGACCTGGCAAACCCAGGACGTGGGAGCCGTCGCCGTCGACCAGATCCAATTTAACGGTACCCGGGATGGCTGGGCGATTGGGGCACAAGGAGTCGCCTGCTCCCAAACCGCGTGTCCGAGTGCGCTCGTGCGCACGACCGATGGCGGCCAGCACTGGACGAACGTTTACACCTCGACCCTCCGCCTTTCAAACCTCGCCTTTGCCTCGCCGACCGATGGCTGGCTCTTTGGCCAGGGCTGCGTCGGGTCGAGCAGCCCGCCGACATGCACCTGGCACCTGCTGAGGACCAAGGATGGCGGTCAGACCTGGCGTGATTCTTCGCTGTCGTTCACCGGCTCCGCCCTGGCCGTGGCTCGCCCGAGCCTGGCGGACGGCTGGATTACGTATGCAGGCCCGGCTGGTGTATGGCTGCTCGTCACCCACGATGGCGGTCAGACCTGGCAATCGCCGTCGAGTCCGGTCGGCATCGACGCGGACGCGGGCTTCGGCATGGCCCTGCGCGTCTTCTTCCGTAGCCCCACCGAGGGCTGGCTCCTCGCGCTGGGCGAGCCGAGCGCGGGCTTCCAGCCGAGGGAGATCTTCCACACCGCCGACGGCGGCCAGACCTGGACGAAGCTGGCGTGGACCCACACCTGGAATCCGAAAAGCTCGGCCAAGGGTTTCCCGGACTATGGCGACGTCCTCGACGATGGCGCGATGGCCTTCTCGACCGCCCGGGATGGCTGGATTGCGATGCCGCGCGGCGGTCTCCTCCATTCCGGCGACGGCGGCCACACCTGGCAGAAGGTCCGGATCGAGGACGTCGACAATTTCGACGATCTCTACTTTGCGAGCCCGAGCGCGGGCTGGGTCGGTGGGCCGCCAGGCCTGTGGGCGACGACAGACGGCGGTGTCACCTGGCATTCGTTATCGTTGCCCGGTTCTCAGATGGGATCACCGGCAAACAACAGCAGGGGAAATATCAGCCGATGAACGATTTTCTGAAATGCTTGATCTACCAACCGATCCTGGCGATCGCCGCCGCCTTGGCCATCCTGGCTTCCCTGGTACTGACCGCACCGGCCCTCGCCGCCGCCACCTTCGTCAAATCCGGCCCGCTGCCCGGCTCGACCGTCGGCGCGCCGATTCAGTCCGTCACCGTCATCTTCAGCGAGCCGGTGACCCTCGCGGGGAGTTCCATCGAGGTCCGGGGACCGGATGGCGCGCGAGTCGATCAGGGCAATCCCCGCCTCGAGCCGATGGGGCGAGCGATGATCGTCCCGCTCAAGCCCCATTTACCAATCGGCCGCTACACCGTCCGCTGGACGAGCGTCTCGGCCGAGGACGGCCAGACGCGCACCGGCTCCTTCGACTTCACCGTGGCGCCGATCGTCCGGACGGTGCCGATACCCTGGATGGACGTGAAATGGGCACTGCCGGACAACGCGGTCTCGGCCGTCTTCAGCGAGCGACTGGATCCGCGGCGCAGCAGCATCACGGTCGTCGGGCCCAACGGCGTCCGGGAGGACCAGGGAAATAGCCACCTCGACCCGACCGGGACCACGCTGAGCGTCTCGCTGAAGCCGAACGCGCCGCACGGCGAGTATCGGGCGACCTGGACCGCCGTGATGGCAACCGATGGGCAAACGTTCTCCGACTCTTTCCGCTTCACCCTGCTCCAGGATCAGCGGCCCGGCCTCCCATCGTCCGCGCCACCGGTACAACCGTCCGAGCCGTTGTCGGTAACAGCAACCGTGAACACGCTGCCCCGCTCCGGCGGGTGGCCGCTCGGTCTGCCGATCGCGCTCGGCATCGCGGCGATCGCGGTGGGCGTGGCTGCGCGACGAGCGTTCATCCAGGCAGATCGCACCGAGAACGGGGAACGGAACCGAGGAGGCTGATTACCGGTGTCTCGTCGGAAGATTGCGGGCGTCGTCGCTCTGGCTCTGGTCTCCCTGTACGCGGCGGGGTGGTTCTTCTTGCCGTCTGACGGATCGCGGGGCTTCTCGCCCTGGGATCGCATCACCGGCGAAACGCCGAGCGCCAAGGTCGACGCCTATGTCCGCGCGGTTACGCGGGGCGACGAGGCGGCAGCGCTCGATCTCTGGGAGCCGCCAGCCGTGGATCTCCCCAACGGTCGGTCGACGGCTCTTCGGCAGCGGCGCGTCGACGTGACGCGCGCGCTGATCGCGGTCGGCATCCGGCCCGACGTCGCGATCCGGTCGATCGAGTGGTGGCGGACCTGCTGCGAGCCAGGCCTGATCGACGGCCCGCGCGACGCTGGTGGTGCCCGGCTGCGCATCAGGCTCATCGACCGAAGCGGCGTCGCGCTCGACTACGTCATCGACGTCTTCGATCGCGACGGCAGCTCCTCGTCCTCGGACCTGCGCGCGCTGCTGACGCGTCACTGGGTCGTGCGGGACGTGTATCCGGCCGACCAGCAGCCGCTATACTGGACGTGGGGCCACGGGTAGGCGATCAATGAAGCGACGGATGATCCTCGGGCTTCTTGCTGTGGTTGCATTCCTGGCGATAGGCTGCGGCGTGGTTCGGCCCACGGTCGTCACGCCGTCGGCGACGGTCACATCCATCACGCGCGACGCGGCGATCGCGAAGGCGCGGCTCGCCGCCCAGCAGTCGGCGCCCGAGCTTGAGATGCTCGACGCGCGGATCGACTCGGTCCAGGCCGAGCTGTTCCCGACGGCTGCCCTCGCCTGGCGCGAGCTGGGACAAGACGAGGGTGCCGCCGTCGATGGGGCAGTCTGGCTCGTTCGAGTCCGAGGGTATTTCCGCTACGAAGGGATGGCGATGCCAGGTGGCCGACCAGCGATCGAAGAGACCGACGAGCGCGATTTCCTGATCAGCGCCCGGAGTGGTGACATCCTGGGCAGCAGCCATCGGGGGCGACCCACAGCGCGCATCGGTGTGCTCGCGTGAGGCGATGGTCTGCCGTCGAGCACCCCGCGTCGACGGGCGCTCGTAGCGGTCAGGCGCGATGGTGAAGATTCTTCTCGCCGACGACGAGCGGGCGATCACCAGCGAGCTGGGGCCATTCCTCCAGCGGAACGGCTTCGAGGTTGCCGTCGCGCGGAATGGCGAGGAGGCGCTTGTCCTGGCGGGCCGCTTCCGCCCCGATCTGATCGTCCTCGACGTGCTGATGCCCGGGCTGGACGGCCGCGCGGTCTGTCGTCGGCTGCGGGCCGCGGGGAACTGGACGCCGGTGATCATGCTCACCCAGGTCGGTACCTCGGCCGAGCGCGCGCTCAGCCTCGAGGAGGGTGCCGACGACTACCTGAACAAGCCATTCGACCCGATCGAGCTGGTGGCCCGGATCAGGGCGGTGCTGCGCCGCGCCCGGGGCGGAGGCCAGTCGCTCGCGAGCGCGCGCCGTATCGTCTCCGGTCCACTCCTGCTCGACCGCCCATCCCGCCGCGCCTTCCTCGACGGAAAAGAGCTGGCTCTCACTGCCAAGGCGCTGGCGCTCCTCGAGTACCTGATGCTGCACCCCGACGAGGTGATTCGGCGCGAGCGTCTGCTCGACGAGATCTGGGGCTGGGACGATCCGGTCGCGACCCGCGCGGTCGACGTGCGCGTCGCCGAATTGCGCAGGGCGCTCGGCGACGATTCGGAGCATCCTCGCTACGTCGAGACCGTCGTCGGCGTGGGCTACCGCTTCGTCGGCGCGGTGGAGGTCGGCGTGTGAGACATCCCATCGTCCCGGCCCGGCTGCTCGCCCCGGCTGCGATCGGCTTGCTCCTGGGCGGCGCGCTTGAGCCCGGTCTGCTGCCCTACGAACTGCTGGTGCTGCGGCTGCAGGTCAGCCTGGGCGTGCTGGCGATCACCCTCGGCGTCGTGGTGAGCGTGCTCCTTGCCGCTATCTGGGAGGGAAGCCGACGCTGGCGACAGACTGTCCGGCGCGCCGCGATGCGCGAGCGGGAGGAGCAGGCCGAGGCCCACCGGCGGTTTATTCGTCGGCTCGACCACGAGCTGAAGAACCCGCTGATGGCGATGGGCGCGGCGCTGGCGAACGTCGACCGCGAGCGCGACGTGAGCCCATCGGCGCGCGCCTCGATCTGCAACCTGCGCAATCAGGTCGAGCGACTGGGACGGCTCGCCGGCGACCTGCGCAAGCTGGCGGACCTGGACGCCGGAATCGTCGAGCAGGAGATGGTCGACCTGGCGGAGGTCGTCGCCGAGGCGGTCGACGCCACGCGGGCGGTGCCGGGCCACGCCGACCGTCGCGTCGCGGTCACCGTCCAGAAGGTCCCCTGGCCGCCAGGACCGGTCCTCGGCGACCGGGATCTCCTGCTCCTCGGCGTCTACAACCTGCTCGACAACGCGCTGAAGTTCTCGGACAGCGATGCGACGGTCGAGGTTCGGGTGAGCGAGGATGGCGCTCGGGTCAGCGTCGAGGTCGCCGACGACGGCCCCGGCATCCCTCCGGAGGATCTGCCGCACCTAACCGAGGAGCTCTATCGCGGCCAGGCGACGCGGGGAATCGAGGGCAGTGGGCTGGGACTGGCGCTGGTCGAGCGGATCGCGATGCTGCACCGGGGGGACCTCGCGATTCGGAGCCGGGTTGGGCAGGGAACCGTCGCCGCGCTGCGATTACCGCTGGTCCGGCGGTAAGAGCTAGATGTTTCCAACCAGTTACACGCCAAAAACACCGGCGAAACGTCGGCGCAGTAGAGTAGCCATGGGGGTGACACGCGCTACGATGCGGTCGCCCCGGATTACGTGTCTACGAAAGGATCGCCGATGTCTCTGAATCGTCGCCGTTGCCTCTGGCTTCTTCTTGCCGCCGGGTCCGCGACCGCCTGTCGCTCGGTGGAGGCCCAGGTGAGCATCACCTCGCCGGCCGAGCTGACCGCCACGGCAGTGACCCGGGCGCCTCGGGCAACCGCGACTCCGTCGATTCAAGCGACGCCTGCTCCTTCGCCGACCGTCACTGTCCAGCCTACGCCGTCGCCGACGCCCGGCTCGGCGCTGGGCAAGATCGCCTACGTTCAGGGCGGGGATATCTGGGTCAGAGAGCTTCCGGATGGGGCGCCGCGACGCCTCACGCGCGACGGCACGAACGAGCGGCCCCGCTGGTCCCCCAGCGGCGAGTGGCTCGCTTTCCAGAAGAAGGCTGACGCCGGCGACCTCCGTCAGCTCTGGGTCATCCGAAGCACCGGGGCCGACGCGCACACCGTCGACGTCGTCCGTCCCGCGCTCGGGCTGCAGGCTCAATGGTCGCCGGTGGCCGATCGGCTTGCCTACATCTCGCCGGGTGGCCTCTTCGTCGAAGACGCGGGTGGAGGCGGCCGCCAGCAACTCGTGCCGCGGCCAGGCGGAGGCTCGCGGCCGGGCGAGCTCAACGCCCTCGCCTGGTCGCCAGATGGCGCCTGGATTGCCTACGAGCGGCTGGAATGGGGAGCGACACCGCCCGGAGGATCGAATCCACCAGCGCCCGCCTCGCAAGGTCTCTGGCGGGTGAAAGCCAACGGGACCGAGAACCACGACGTCTACCTCAATCCCAAACCCGGCGAAACCCAGAGCTACCTGGCTGGCTGGTCGCCGGATGGGCAGCGCGTGCTCTTCTGGGGCGGGAAAGGCATGTCGGCCTCACTCCTGATGGACGGCGGCCCGTTGATGGCAGTCGGGGTGAATGGAGGAGCGCCAACCGAGTTGGTCTCGGCGATGCTGCTGCATCGAGACTTCTTGAGCTGGTCGCCGGACGGTCAGCAGCTCGCCCTGGTGGCCGGAGCCGGTCGGAGCACCTGGTATCGGAAAGCCATCGCCGTCGCCTCGCTCGGCGGCGCGCCTCGGACGCTCTCCGATTCGGGCCGGTCCGACCTCTTTCCGGCCTGGTCGCCGGATGGGCACTGGATCGCCTTTACCGACGCGCCCGAAACGAAAACCGACGGCGGAGACGACGCGCGGCAGGCGAGTGGACGGCGTCGCATCTGGGCGGTGAAGCCTGACGGCACCGAGAAGCACGCGTTGACGAGCACCGAGGGATTCCAGGACGAGCGACCGGAGTGGTCGCGCGATAGCGGTGCAATCCTCTTCGCGCGGCTCCAGGGCGACGCGGCGCAGGTCTGGCTGATGCGCGCCGATGGCTCAAACCCGCGCCGGGTGGTCGACGCCCTCTCTCCCGGTCCGAGCGACCTCGGGATCTATGGGTACCTGGACTGGGCCCGGCTGTACGATTGGTGGCGTGGCTAGATCGCCGTCAAAGGCACGAATTGACATGCGCGCGGTGGCTGGACGATTGCGTGGCGGGCGGGAGGGAGTGGATGGTCGACGGAGGCAAAGCATGGGACCAGCTGGACGTAGGGCCCTGACACTCCTTCCTTTGATCGTTGCGAGTGCGCTTCTTCTCCATGGGCTCCAGCCGATCGCAGCCCGAGCGCAAGGGCTCCCTCAGATCGCCGTCCTCCTGAGGCCAATTGCCGGCTCGGGCGCGGCCGGCATCGCGCGGTTCACCGAGAAGGGAGGGGTAGTCTCGGTCGGCGTGACCCTGGCGGAGGTACGCCCGGGCGAAAATTATGTTTCTGCAATCTACCGAGGTAGCTGCCCCGCGACGGGCGTTGGCCCGATTGGGACGCTCGTCCCGTTCGATCCGACCTTCACCGGCACCCATCCGCATGCTGATGCAGATGGGCTCGGCATCGTCGTCAGCAGTGGCGATCTCTTCGGTAAACTGGCGAGTCTGCGTGATGGACGTCACGTCATCGCCACGCGCCGGTCCGCCGATCCGTCGCGCGGTCCGGTGGTCGCCTGTGGTCTGATACCACCACTTGCCACGGGGACTCCCTGGCCTCCCGTCGGAGTGGACGACGCCTGGGCGATCGTGCGCGCGGCATTGCCCGCCGAGCGACCCATCTACCGCCCAACCTGGCTTCCGTCCCGCTTTCATTCGGAGCCATTGCCGCCGGTGCCTGGTCCCTACTTTGGCGTGACCTACCAGAGTGACCAGGGTGATCTGATTGTTTTCGCGTTCGGTCCGACCAACTCCGCACCGTTCACCCAAACCGAGCCCATCAGCGTTCACGGTTTCGCTGGAAACTTGTCGGCCACCGATGGATCTCCGCCAATCCAGGTAACCTGGGTCGAAAACGGTGAGCTCTACAGCGTGAGAGCGGAACGAGGCTCCGGTGTCGCAACAATCAGCCGCGATGAGCTGCGGAAAATCGTGGCGAACCTGGCTCCCTTCGGCCCGAACGCGACCGAGCCCTCTCGGCTCCCCCGTACCGGCCAGGAATCGAAGCCCTTCGGGTTGGTCCTCGGCGCAATCGCGCTCCTCGCGGGGATGACGCTGAGGAGGTTGACCGGGCTGGAGGAGGTATCGGGTGACCATTGACGCGCCAACTTTTCCCCGGGCGCTGCCTAATTGGCGGGCGCGTCACTGCGGGCATCGCTGCGTGCGTTGCCACTCCACGCCAGTCTATCGCGTCGCGCGGCGTGACAAAGCCGCGCTATGGTGGGTGGAGGCATCGCAAGGTGAGATTCGTCCAACTGTTGTGGCCGGAACCGGCCACCATTTCGAGCGGCGGTGGTATTCCCTGCTCGAGCACAGTGTGATAGACTGCGCTTAGCCGGGGCCAAGCTTGGCCCTTCGCTCTGTGACCAGGGAGAAGGCGGAAAATCGGCCCGGATCCGGGCGGAAGGTGAGCGTGCTGATCATGAACAACCTCCTATCAGTTGTTGCGCCCTGCCGGGTGGGCGACTCAAGCTCGAAGACATTGAAACCGAGTCACTGGTACCCGGCGAGATTGCCGCGCTCAAAGATCTCGCGAAGATTTTTCGGGTCTCGACGACAGAGCTGGCGGATCGGCTGCGTGACGCGGGGTCGGCGGCGGACTGGCCCGAGTTCGAGTCACGCGGCGCAGCCGAGGGCAGGGCATGCCCGGGTGCTCCCCGACTCACACGCTGGCTGGTCATTGCTTGCAGCCCACTGGGACGCAGCCACCTACCTAGCCCGAAGGATCCGGTGGCCGACGCTCCCGAGGTGGACCCACGTCCGGTGAAGGAGGTCCTGCAGGCCTGGCTGACCAGGCGCGACGGCGCATCCGTGGTCGCGCGCCTGCCGGTCCTTGCGTACGAGGCCGCAGGCGGCGCCGGTTTAGCGTTCGTCCCGGTCGCGGCCGCCTGGCAGGCGACGTATCTGGCGGCGAAGCTCATCGACGATGTCAAGGATGGGGATCTTGCCGGGCACGTGGGAGAAATGACCGATACCGCGACCGTCCCGCTCCTCGTCGCCCGGGCGGCGTTGGATCTCCTGCCCTCGCTCTTATCCCCAGCAGCCGCCCGTTCTGTCCATTGCTCGCTGAATCGAGCGGTGCTCCGCGCCTGCATTGCATACCAGGCATTTGATTGGCGCGGCCGAGGGCATACGTGGTGTCGATCCCGCTACCTGGCTGCGAATCGCGGCTGGAAAATCCGGCGAACTGCTGGGCAGGGCGGCCTCGGCGGGCGCGCGCGTGGCGGGCTGCGATCCGACCGGGGCGACTCACTACCACCTCTATGGGTATCATCAGGGTATCCTTCTCCAGGCGGCCTTCTGGTACATTGGTGCCGCCACCGCCGTCCGATCTCCGCCGCTTCTCGATGCGGTGTTCTACTGTTCGGTGGCGGGAGCGCTCGCTGCGGGCGACCTTGCGACGGTCGGGTCTGACGTGGCAGCCCGGCTCTCTTATATGTTGCTTGGCTGGCTCTCTCCCGCGATCGTGGGGTTCTTTCGCGCCCTCGGCGCTCGCCCCGTCGATCGGAAGGGGAGGCTCACGCTTCTGGGCTTGTCCGCCCTGGCTGCCCTCGAATCCCTGCCACCGCTTGCTTACCCGTATGCACAGGCGGAAGAGCAGTCTTGGTTCGATTTCTGGCACGACGGCGTTCGGCTGACGCTGGTCGCCGCCTTTCTCGTCGCGACCGGGCGGCTCCGGTGGGCCTACCGGCGGGCGCCCGTCGGAGCGCGGCGCCGCATTCGGCTGATTGCCATGGGAACCGCGTTGGGATTTACACCGTTATTCTTGCTCGCGCTGGTTCCGGAGACGCTGGGCGGGCCGGTGTATCTGCCCTACGACCTCGCCTTCCCGTGGCTGCTAGTCTGCCCTGGCGCTCTCGCTTACGCGCGTTTCCGTCATCGTCTGGTGCGCGCGGAGGCGGTCCTGGCCCGGGCGCTGGTGCTTTACTTGAATGGCGTCGTGGCCATCGGTCTGTTCATCGCTGTGACGTGGCTGGGCACGGGGCTTGGTCTCTTGCGACTAACCGGAGGTCTCGCTGCAGGTAGTCAGAGGCTATCATTTGGCGTCATAGTCAGCGTGACGCTTGTCTGCGCCGTCGTCCCCCTCCAACCGACCCTTCGCCAGACCGTGCGCTGGATGCTCTATGGTCAAGAGATCCCAGGCGAGCGCATCCAGGCCGAGCTCTCGCGCTCCCTGACGCAGCTGCTCGACCGGGAGAAGCTGCGCCGGTTCCTGACCGAGGATCTGCCGGCGGCGATGGGGTTTTCGTCGGCAACCGTATTCCTGCGAGGCCCTGAGGACGGCCTGGTGTGGATAGAAGGCGCCGGTAGGGCGGACGACTGCTCGGAGGCATTGCATAGCTCCGCCTGCTGTGCCCTCATCGACTACCTGGCAACGTCTGGCGAGCCCAGAACGACCGAAGAGATGCGCCGCGACTTGGCCAGCGGGAAACTGAATCCGGGCTCGGCGGTGATTCTGGTCGGAAAGCCGAACGGTCTCTGGCTGCCGCTGGCGTTCTCAGGCGAGCCGCGGGGAGCTCTCTTGATCGAGGCGCGCCTGGGCGATACGTTCTTTACTGCGGAAGACCGGCGGGTTCTCGGGATGCTTGCCCAGCGGGTAGGAGTCGCGGCCTACAACATTCGCCTGGTAGAAGAGGTCCGCGCCAGGGGGGAGGAGGTCGCGCGGGCGCACCGGCGGGTGCTGTGCGCGCGGGAACAGGAACGCCTTCGCCTGGCGCGCGAGCTTCACGACCCCCCGTTGCAGCAGATGTTAGGCGTCGGCCGTCTGCTGGAGGTACTGGGAAGCCGACAAACGAGTAATGACGCCACGGCGGAACTCTCGGTCGAAGCGCTGAGGCTGGAAGATCTGCGGGGGGAGATTCTCGCAGTCGTGAAAGTACTGCGCGAGGTCACCAGTGAGTTGCGCCCGGCCTGGATCCGAGAGCTCGGGCTGACCGCCTCCCTGCGCAGCTACTTTGGCCAAGATGCTTGGGGCGGTACGGAGGCGCCGCGTCTCACCCTCGATCTTGAGGAAAGCGAAACTGATCTGCCGGAAGGCATCGCCATCGCGCTCTTTCGGATCGCTCAGGAGGCGGTGCGCAACGCGGTCATCCACGCGGAGGCTGAGCAGGTCGAGCTGCGGCTGCGCTTTGCGACGGGAGAGGTCGTGCTGACCGTCCGCGATGACGGTCGAGGCTTCAATCCACCGCCACGCTTCGGCCCCTTGGTCGAGACGGGCCACTTTGGACTGGTTGGGATGGCCGAGCGGGCCGAACTTGTGAGCGGGAGCTTGAGTATTCGCTCCCGACCAGACCACGGGACCAGGATCATCGCCTGAATACGGTTGGAGGGCCCAAGATGATACGGGTGCTTCTGGCGGACGATCATCCCCTGGTGCGCACTGGCTTCCGGGCGGTGCTGGCTGGCGCGGACGGGATGGGGCTAGTGGGCGAGGCAGCCGACGGGAACGAGACGCAGCGCCTGGCCCGCGAGCTCCAACCAGACGTTCTCTTGCTTGATGTCAGCATGCCTGGTCCCCCGGTGGTCGACACGATCAGGGCGGTTCAGCGAGATGCGCCGCGAACACGGATTCTCATCCTGACCGCATATCAGGACCCCGGCCTCGTCCGCGGTCTGCTTTCGGCGGGCGTGGCAGGCTACATTCTCAAAGACGAGCCGAACGCCGCGGTCGTCGAGGCGGTGAGGGTCGTCGGGAACGGTGGTTCCTGGCTCAGTCCCGCCATCCTCGTCCAACTGGCCCGGCCCCGGCTGGGCCAAGCGGCTTGTCTGCCCCGGCCGAAGCTTACCGAAGTCGAGTCCGCCATCCTGCGGCTACTGATTGACGGTAAGGGTGATCAGGAGATTGGCTCCGCCCTCGGCATGTCCGAGCGGACCGTTCGCCGCCACCTTCGGAGCATCTATGACAGGCTTGGCGCGGTGAGCCGGGTCGAGGCCGCGGTTCACGCGATCCAATTGGGCGTCGTAGTCACGCCGCCGATCGGCTGAACCCGGTTCCTCCCTTCTCCTTTTGGTTGCATCCCCAGGGGGTTGCCGGAAGCGGTCACGAAAGATGGCCGGGTGTGACCTTCCCAGCGAGTGGCATGTGCCGTTATTTTGCTTCCGTGGCCGTCGCCAACCGGGGATGAATGGCGGCCGCAGAAAGGGGGCGTGATGGAATTGGACCCACTCGCGAAATAACGGAAAGAGTTCTGCCCAAAAGTTGCGTGGATGGGAGATTAAACGACGTGAGGAAGTCCAGAATTGGCTGGTCGATAGCACTTGCGCTGCTCCTTCTTTTGTCGCTCACACCTGCCAGTGCTGCCGGCGACGGTCCCGAAGCTTCAACCCCGAGATACCTCCCCCAATACCCCGAGTTAGCCGGGCCGGGCGTTGTCACGTACGATGTCTCAAATCTGCCCCCAATAAAGGACAGCCACAGGGTAATTCTTCAAGGCGTCCGGCGCCCGGATGGCAACTGCAGCTTCACTTACAAGACGCCGCCCGTCCGCCTTGGGGATCCGATTCCCGCGGCGCGGGAGCTAGCGTTCGACCGCGCGACGTGTAGGACTTTGATTGAGGAAGGGGGATATGCTGGGCCTCCTCCGCCGACGGGTGTCCCGTCATCGGGCCCGAGCGCCCCGGTCCCAGCCAGCCCTGCTCATGGTACCGTGATCGGACGGCTCAGCAGCAGCGACGGCGTAGCTCCGCGAGTATCGGGGTGGCAGTACTCCTACGAGTTTGCTGTCCGGTGGTGGGATCCAGTCGGCGCAAAGCTGAGTGAGGCCCGTCCATACGTACTATGGAACTCCAACGGTTCGACTATCACGAACTGCGCCGGTAACACCAGCACCTGGTGGTTTTCGACGAGCGGCTGGGCCGAGGTCGCCAAGAATATCTCTGTTACGTATAATTCCACCCAGACGCAATGCACGTCGTCCGGATTCGTTCATCACGAGAACACGAAGTTCTGTGTCGGAGGGAACCCCACGGAGATCTACTACGATAGAGCGAGCATTATGGGTGACCAGAACGGTGTAGCTTGGGGGAGCAAGACGACCTGGGACTCAGGTGGATGCTACGACTGGCTGCACTGGGATACGTACGGTCCGTACCAGATTTGACCGTACGGCTGGTCTGCACAAACACTGATGTCCCGCCGCATGAGCGCGAGGTAGCGTCCCCCGCCATTGGGCACGCTACCTCGCACATGGGATGACGGGCCTGCTGAGTATTTAGAAAATTTGGAGGTGGGAGTGAATTGGCAAGCGCAAGGCGGAGACCAGCCCCGCTCGCGGCTGCGCGGGCGGTCGGCTGGGTGGGCTGCCTCTACGGAATCGCCATGACCGTGCTTCAAGCAGCCATTTATCTGGAACGTGAACTGAGCGAGCCGGCCGGTGGGGGAGAGCCACTTCCGATTGTTCGCTTTGCCGTGGTTGCGCTGGCGCTGTACGGCATCGCCTTCTTCGCCGTCACCACCGGGCGGAAGCTCCTGCTTGCGCTGACGGTTCTGGTCATGATTCCCCTGAACGTGACCAGCCTGGCAAGCGTCGGATTCGCGCTTATCCCCGCCACCGCGCTCCTGGTCGTCTCCAGCGTCCTGCTGTGGATTGCCGCGTAACTCGAAGGTACGGGCCAGGTAGTCTAAAGCGAGCTGAGATGCTGGGCAGCATTCGCAACACCGACGTCACTTGACAGGCGGTCGGCACGCCGCTACTCTCTGACCAACAATTTGATACACGACTGCCGAATCGGCGCCTGATGGTGCCGAACGGGGGAACCAGGACGTGGCCCGCGCGTGGCGGCCACTTGGGGTGAATCCGGGAATCAGCCCGGTAGGCTAGCTCTTTCGGCCGAATCCGACAGCTTACCTCGCAGGCTCACGAAAGAGGCTTCGGCTCATTCTCGCTGGCGGTCGTGCCGATCGCGCGGGGACAGGCCGTCGCGGCGGAGTCGCCCTGGCCGGTTCGGCGCGTCGTACCCGCGGGGTACGTTGATGCTCGCCGTTCTCTGCCAGCGAAATTTCGCTTTCCTCTGGTTGTCCGGTCTGATCTCCGGGGTAGGGACCTGGGCCCTCTACACCGCTCTCCCCTATTACGTGTACGACCGGACCGGATCTGCCCTCGCGACCGGCGCCATGGTCGTCGTCCAGACGGTTCCGCGCATTGCCCTGTCCTCGGTGGCTGGCGTCTGGGCGGATCGCTGGGATCGCAAGCAGACGATGGTCCTGACCGACCTGGTCCGGGCGCTGTTCCTGCTGCTACTCCTCGGCGTCCGGTCGAGCGAATGGCTCTGGGCAATCTACGCCGTCGCCTTCGCCGAGGCAGCCGTGTCGCAGTTCTTCGATCGCGCCCGCGACGCGCTGCTACCCGGTCTGGTCGAGGCGCAGGCCTTGACCGCGGCCAACGCGCTGGACGGAGCGACCGGTCCGCTCATTCGCCTGGTCGCGCCGGCTCTCGGCGGCGCTTTGCTCGCGCTGCTCGGCGTGACGTTCCTCATCCTCGTCGACGTCGCCTCTTACCTCGCCTCGGCGGTCCTCATTCTCCTGATCAGCCTGCCACCACGTCATCCGGACTCGCGAACGGTCGCCGGTCGCGCG
>CADDYW010000049.1 GCA_902810745.1 Chloroflexota bacterium
CTGGTGGAGGCAGGCTAGTGCGCTTTGGTCTTCCGGTCGATCCCAATGTTCCGGGCTCGACCGGCAAGCGCTGGGATGCCATCCCCTGTCTGCGACGTCGAGCCGGTGCGCCTCTTTGCCGAGCAGGCGATCCCGTCGCTACGCGACGTTTCGCTGATCGAAGCGGTGCGGAGGAGAAGGTAGCGGCATGAGCTCAATTGATGTGTGCGTTAGCACCATCTCTCGCGTTGACACCGTTGCGTGGGCGCAGCGGATTGAAGACAAGGCCCGCGAGACTGGCCGGACGCTATTCATTACTCATGCCGGGCACCGCCGACGGGACCACGGGGGTCAGGGAGAGGATGCACGGCTCGCTGCCTGGATCCGGGTGTTAGTCGCTTCCAACCGTCGGCTCCTACGGACTGCACACTTGCAGCAGGGTAAGTTCTTCGCCTAATCGTTAGCAGTTTTGCAGGTTGCGCGACCACGGACGAATCGCGTTGACACAGGCCGGAGGAGACCGGATGGCGCAGGCTCGTATGATTGGATCACTTTTACTTGCTGGAGTTCTGCTAACGCTCGCCATCACACAATTCGTCTTTGCTTGGAATCCGAGCAACCTTGGGGACTTCGGCTCATTCTGGGAAACAGGACGTGCCTTCGGCCTCGGTGAGGATCCATATGCGCCGTACCCGCTGGTCAATCGACCCACGATAAATGGACACACCTACTTCTCGCCAAACCTGAATGCTCCCGCGTCGCTTCTTCTCTTTGCGCCGTTGTCTCTTTTCTCGCCTCTGACCGCTTTCCATGTCTGGTTCGTCGCGTCGGTCCTGACCCTCGTGATGCTCCTCATTATGCTCGGGCGGCTGTTCCCAGTAGTCCGTGCTCCTTTACCTCTCTCGGCATTGGTCGCCCTCCCGCTCGTTTGGAATACTCTTTCCCTTGGGCAAATCGAGCTACCGCTTGCTCTCTGCGCACTTGGAGCTTGGGACTCCTTGCGTGGCGACCATCCAATTCGTGCAGGCATCTTGCTTGGGATTGTCGCGGCAGTCAAGCCGAATCTGGCTGTCTGGCCTTCCACGCTCTTATGCGCCGGATTCGTCGTACCTGCCCTCGCCGCAGGAGTTGTTATAATCACAATGAATCTAATTCCTGCCCTGTTCGTGGGGCCTGGCATCTATATCTCTTGGATCAATGCGGCCGCTGCCTATCAGCCTCCACCAATGCTGATTGGCTCGTTCTACATATTTGGCCCTCGCGCTGGATCGGTGCTCGGCGTCGCGCTCGTTGCCGTTCTCGCCCTTTGGGCAGTTCACTCGCGACCAACCGCTCTACTCCTAAGTGAGCGTGCTTTGATCGTTTCACTGCTTGCATCGCCGGTTGCTTGGAACTATTACTTGCTGTTTCTTCTTGCCCCGTTCCTGAACCGGCGCTTTGGTCCACTCCACTGGTTTGCCGGGCTACTTGCGTTCCTCGACGTGCTGTCGTTCCTTGTCCTTGTTACGCTTGCGATTGAGTCGGTGCTTGTCCCCGCTCCGCAGGGCTATTACCGCAGAGATATACGACCCAGGCGCGACGCTGTCAGGGGGCGCGAAGTGTACGAGCGACCTCGGAGCTTCGGCTGTGGTTTATTCGGCTCGACGAATCGCACATGCGACCCGAATCCCGGCCAACAGGCGCATCGGGACGTGCGGGAATGAGCGGCGGGGCACCGCGCGGCGACTCTTGGACGTATAAGCCTCGCGTCTCGAAATCGGCCACATGGCGCTGCATAACGGTTGCACCGTGCATACGGCTGGTGAAGGACTCCAAGGGCGACGCGCTTGCCGGAAGCCATATCAAGGAAAAAGTAGGCTCAACTGCCGTCACCGTTCCGCCTCTGATTGGCCTGTGCCCCGTGCCCGCTCTGCATCCGGTACATTTCGATCACTTCGTTCTCGGTGGTAGCGTCTTCCGGTCGGCGGTCGAAGCGGAAGCGGGACACCCGGGGGAAGCGGAGAGCATAGCCGGGCTGTCTGTCCACCTTGCCGCAGGTGTGCTGGGGACTGCGGGTGATCTCGCCCGCGATTACCTCGACGACGTAGCGCGGCTCGACCCAGACGTCGGGGACGATCTCCGAGTCGACCCGTCGTGGCTTCGTCGCCACGCGGCTCGCATCCAGCATCTCGCGGAGGCGTAGCCACTCCTCGTCGGTCAGGCCCGCGCCGACCCGCGAGAGCGTGCGAAACAGATCTCGGTCCGGTGCGTAGACGGCGCCGAGAAGCGAGCCGATCCCCAGCTTCGCACGCTTGCCGCGGCCGTAGAAGTATCCCACGACGACCAGATCGAAAGTATCGGCTAGCGCCTCCCGGTACTCGCGCTTCAGCTTGACCCAGCTGAACTGGCGCGCCCCGGCGTGATAGGGGGCATCGGGGCGCTTGACGACTGCTCCCTCCAGTCCCCGACGCAGCATCTCCGCGACGAACGTTTCGAGCTCGCGCGCATCCCCCGTCTCGACCTGAAGCGTGGTGCTGATCACCCCATTTGGCTCCTCCCGCACGATCTGGCGCAGCCGCTCCGACCGCTGGCGCTGAGGCAGCGGCGTGCAGTCCTGGCCATCCAGATAGAGCAGGTCGAAGACGTAGTAGCGCAGCGGGAACCGAGCCTCCATCTCCTCGACGCGATACTTGCGACGGCGCCGAGCGGTCTCTTGAAATGGCAGGAACTGGCCAGTCCGCGTATCGTAGCCGACCGCCTCGCCGTCCAGGATGGCCTGATCGGCGATGATCTGCTGGCGGACGGCTCGGACAATCTCGGGAAACGCGTGGGTTACGTTCTCGAGGCGCCGGGTGAAGAGCCAGACCCGATCGCCATCCTTCTGCGCCTGGAGACGAAGCCCGTCGTACTTGGGCTCGGCGATGACCCGACCGAGCCGGCGGATGATCTCGGCCGGCGACGGGAGCCGCTCGGCCAGGGCGGGCAGGACCGGGCGACCGGGCGTCGGATGAATCTGGTCGAGCGCGTCGGGTCCGCCCGTAAGGAGCCGGCTGGCGACGAGCCCGAGGTCCGAGCAGAGGCTGTAGGCCCGAGCGATTCGCGGGCGCAGCGAGGTGCTGCCGACGACGGCGACCGAGAGCGCGTCCAGCAGCGTTGCATCGCCCACGCCAAGGCGGAGGCGTCCCTGCGCGATGCGGACGAGGTATCGCGCCGCCTGTCCGCCGGTGCGCTGGAGCAGATCTTGGAAGAGCGAGACCTTCTCGACGTACGCCCCAACGCCGACGGTCGTAGCGACCTGGCGAAGCTGCGTGTAGACGTCCTGGACCGGCAGTGGCCGAGGCGCTGACGGAAGCAGATGCTCCGCGACCAGCCCGAGGTCGCCCAGCTGATCGTAGAGTCGGCGGACCTCGTCAGGGGACACGCTCGCCGCTGCCGCGATGGCCTGGGCGATGCGCTGCTCGTCGAGGCCGAGGTCTGGCGCGGCGTAGGGCGGACCGAGCTGACCCTGGAGCAGGTAGGGAAGGATCGCGGCATCGTCCGGTGCCTGGCGGAAGATCTCTGCCAGGCGTGCCGTCATCTGGGCACGACTGGAGATGGCCTCGATCTGCTTGAAAGCCTCGGCGAGTGCGCTGAAGAGCATGACGCCTCCATCGATCCTGATCGCAAGCTGCTCACCAGGTCGGCCGCAACAATTGACTCGCGCTGCACGTCGAAGCTATAGAGCACCCGGATGGTGTCGACGGCTCCGGACTGCCGGGTCGTCGCATCCGGTGTGCGACGTGAGAGACTGCTCACGAACCGATCAAGCCCGCGTATCACAATTCTACCTTTCGTCGGTCAGCTCGTCGGGATCAGTCACGGCGAAACTGATGGAGAAGGACCGCCGCGTCTCTATTCTGATCGTGGCGTCATCTGGCAAGGAGGAGTCTACCCATGCGCATCGGCCGAACGTTGCTGGCGATGCTGGCTGTCGGCGTCGCTGCTGGAGCCGCCTGGCGGGTTGTCCAGAAGCTGCGCGCGCAGCCCTGTCCGACCGCGCTTGCCTGGTGGCTGGAGAGTCCGTTGGTAGACCGGCTGGCCGGGACAGCCGTGACCCTGGATCACATTGGCCTGCAGCCGGGCCAGCGCGTGCTGGAGATCGGGCCCGGGCCGGGGCGATTGCTCATTCCGGCCGCTCGGCGCGTGCTCCCTGACGGCTCGGTCACCGGTCTGGAGCTCCAGGCGGGCATGATCGAGCGGCTGCGTCGACGGATCGAGCAAGCCGGCCTCACCAACGTAACACTCGTGCAGGGCGACGCGACCGAGTCACACTTTCCACCGCGAAGCTTCGACGTCGTCTACCTCTGCACGGTGCTGGGCGAGATTCACGATCGGCTGGCTGCGCTGAAGCAGGCTCACGACGTGCTCGTGCCCGGGGGACGGCTCTCGATCACCGAGATTCGATTCGATCCCCATTTCCAGCCACTGGAAACGGTGCGGGCGCTGGCCGAGGCAGCCGGGTTCCGTCTGGAGCAGGTCTACCCGGGACTGGGACGATACACCGCGAACTTCAGGCGCGAGGAGGGAGAGGCGTAAGCGCGGATCTGATACCGCGCGGGCAGAGCGCGCGCGACCGAGCGTGCTCCGGGATATGATCGAACGACCGGCGGAGATGTACCGCCGGCGAGCTGGTGCAGCCGCCTCGCGTGGTGACGTCGATCCAGCGGCTCGTCTAGTGGTGTGTCAAGCAGAAATTGATGGGTGGAGGCATTTGGGAAAATTGGCCCGCAGGGCCAATTTTCCCAAATTGCTACCCCTCATATTTCCGTTGGCGGGGCACTAGCTGTGCGAGTGTGACGGAAAGGGGAGAGGATCGTGGTGCAGATCGTCGTCGGAGTCGTCTTCGTCGCGCTGACCATTCTGTTCGCGATTCTGGTCGTTCGTGTCCGTGGCGCGAAGAATCCGCTGGCGAGATGGCTGGGCATCGTGCTGGGGGGCCTGCTGACCGTGGTTTTCGCGCTGGTCGGCGTCGTCGACCTGGCCGGGGTCTATCGGCTCGACGCTCCGCGCGGGAATCCGGCGCGCAACGTCAGGGTCGCCATGACCGCGGATCGGCTCGCGCGCGGTGAGCATCTTGCTCACCTCTGCGCGTCCTGCCATTCGACCACCGGAGATCTGCCACTCGACGGCGGGCGCGCGAGCATGCTGTCCAATCCCGACGGCTCCGGACTCGGAACCCTCTACGCGCCGAATCTGACGCCCGGCGGCCCGCTCAAGGATTGGTCGGATGGGGAGATCATCCGGGCGATTCGCGAAGGCGTCGATAAGGATGGCCGCGCGCTGATCATCATGCCCTCGGAAAGCTTCCACGCGATGAGCGATGCCGACGTCCAGGCACTCGTCGCCTACCTGCGATCGCAGCCGGCCGTGTCGCGCCAAACGCCGCCCCGTGACATTGGCTTGATCGGGACGCTCCTGGTCGGCACCGGCCTTTTCCCGACCGCGGTGCAGGCTCCGATTGCCCAGCCCGTCGCCGCGCCTCCCGCGGGTGTCACGGCGGAGTACGGCAGGTACCTGGTCTCGATCGCTGGCTGCCAGGTCTGTCACGGTGCGGATCTGACCGGTGGGCGCTCCGACGAGAATGGACCGCCGGCCGGGCCAAACCTGACCGTGATCGTTCCCCGCTGGACCGAGGCCGAGTTCGTCCAGACCATCCGCACCGGCACCGATCCGACCAGACATTCTCTCCGCGCAGAGCTGATGCCCTGGAAGGAGCTATCGGCAGCCTTCTCGGACGACGAGCTGAAGGCGATCTACGCGTACCTGCACGGACTGAAGCCGAGCGAGCACGTGGCCTTTCTGTCGGCCCAGGCTGGAGGTTAGACGGATGGTGCCGGAGGAGCCGGATCGACTGCCCCGCGTGTTCCCCGGAGTTCGTGACGCGCCGCTACAGAGAACACGGGGGACAAAACGATCATCGACTCGCCGCCGGAGGTCCGGGCGTATCGATTACTGCGTGGCGAGCAGACCGTTGGCGAGAGAGTCGCGCAGCGGCTCCGCGTAGTGCTCGGCGAAGATGCGCGCGACGAGCTCACCACGGCTGGAGACGCCGACCTTCTCGAAGACAGTCTTCACGTAATCGCGGACGGTGTATTGAGACAAGCACAGCTGCTCCGCGATCTGCGCCGTCGAGAGACCGCGCGCGATCATCTGGCTGATCTGCTGCTCGCGCGGTCCAAGGTCATAGGCCTCGACGATGATCGGGGCAATCTCCGACGCCTTCGCCGGCTCGATCACGACGGCAGTCCTGCCGGGCATGTCCCCCGGTCCGCGCAGCGGGAAGCCGTGGATGACGAGCCAGCGGCCGGTCCGGGTCTGGGTGCGGACCCGGGCGCTGCCTTGCTCGACGCCGGCGCTGACCGCGTGCGCCAGCCCGACCACGCTGCGGATCTCGGCCGGGAGCAGAAGGCCGGAAGGGCTTCGATCACCACCATCGGTCGGCGGGAGCGTGCTCAGCCACCCTTCCGCCTCGTCGTTGAAGAAGACCAGCTCTCCCTGCTGATCAAACACGAGTAATCCCGGCGCCTCGGGTGACTCGGCCGACGTACTGGCCCGCAGCAGCGCGGCCCGTCGGAACGCCTCGGCGATCGGAGCAGACAGGTCCGCGACGAGCTTTTCCTCCGCGGCGCTGAAGGGTCGCTGGCCCTCCTCCCGCCAGAGCGCGACGATGCCCCAGGCGCGCTTGCCACTGCGAAAGACGCCCCGCAGCTCGTCGCCGAGGCCCAGGGCACGATTCATCTCGCGGTAGCGCACACTGCGCGTCGGCTGGCCGTCCGTAGCACGGAAGAGCGAGCTGGCCGGGCGCTCCGCGCGCGCCAGGTCGCGGAAGAGGTTGAAGTCCTGGACCAGGAACTCGCGCTCCCAGAACCGGTCGCATTGACCGGACGTGTTCTCGAGCCGCGCGGGGCCGATGGCGAGCGTCGTGAGGGGATCGCTCGCGGCCCAGAACGAGGCCGTGAACGGGACAATGAGTCGAAGCTGCTGGGACAGCTCGAGAAGAGCCGCGGGACCCATCGGGCCCGTTCGAGCGAGGTGGTGGATACGCGCGTGAGCGCGGCGAGCCGCTGGGTTCGCCAGTGGAGCATCGATGGTCATACGACAAAGTGTACATACGAATGCGCGCACCGACAACCCCCTCATTTGAGGGGATTTGCGCGGTCATGATCCCGCACGCGAGGGGTTTCGGATCGACGGCGGTCGCGGTACGGTGACGGTGTGACTTCCGCCGACCAAAGTCGCCGGAGAATCCGCAGGATCAGGAAAGACACGAGTGAGCCGAGAAGACACGGATCCCCTGAGCGAGGAGCATATCTCGGCCGAGATTGCCGCATCAGTTGGGAAAACGTCTGGCCTGATGGCGGCGCCACCGTGCGACAGCTCGCCGGGCCTCCCGCTGAAGCGGACACACGGGAGCGGCGGAGATGATGGAGCGGCAGCCACCCCCACCCTCGGCGGTGACGGATGGACGAATTCCCTGATCAGAGGTTGAAGCGGCCCGCGTCGAGGATCCCGCGGGATCGTCGCGGAGCAGCCGAATCGACCGTGTTCTGCATTTCGATGAGGAGTTGACGGTGATGACACGAGAACCATTCGCGACACCAGTTCTTGGCCAGGCGACCCTGGACGAGCTTCGATCCCATCTGCAGGGACAGCTTATTCGACCGGGCGACTCGACCTACGATGCCACCCAGAAGGTGTGGAACGGCGCGATCGACCGTTTCCCGTCCCTGATCGTCCGCTGCGCCGACGCCGCCGACGTGGTCCACGCGGTTCAGTTTGCGCGGAGCAACGGCCTGCGCGTCGCCATCCGAGGAGGCGGCCACAATGTCGCGGGCCGGGCCATCTGCGACGGCGGCCTGGTTATCGATCTGTCACCGATGAAGTGCATCGAGATCGATCCGGTCGCCCGCGTCGCGCGAGCGCAGCCCGGTCTGACGCTGGGCGAGTTCATCGGCGCAGTCGAGGCCCAGGGGCTGGTGACCCCGGTCGGTACGGTCTCGGGTACCGGTATCGCCGGTCTGACGCTTGGTGGCGGCATGGGCTGGCTGATGGGAAAGTATGGCCTGACCCTGGATAATCTGCTGTCGGTCGAGATCATCACTGCCGAAGGTCAGCTCCTTCACGCCAGCGCGACCGAGCACCCTGATCTCTTCTGGGCAGTCCGCGGAGGCGGTGGAAACTTCGGGATCGTCACATCGTTCGAGTATCGCCTCCACCGCGTGGGAGCTCTCCTCGGCGGAATTGTCATCCACCCCGCGTCGCGCGCGCGGGAGGTCCTGCGCTTCTACCGTGAATATTCCGCGGCGGCGCCAGACGAGCTAACCGCCTACGCCGTCTTCGCCACGATGCCAGACGGGCATCCGGTAGTGATCCTCGCCGTCGGCTGCTGCGCGCCCCTGGAGGAGGCCGAAAAGCTCGTCGCGCCGCTGCGCCAGTTTGGTCCCCCGCTGGCGGATCTGATTCGTCCGATGGCGTATCTCGAGCTGATCTCGATGATCGACGCCACGGCGCCGGATGGCTGGAGCTACTACGAGAAACCGTCGGCCGTGACGGATCTGACCGATGGGGCGATCGAGGTCTTCGCGGACGTTGCGACGGTCCCGAGCTCGCCGCTCAGCCAGGTGCTCGTTCAGCACGTCCACGGCGCCGCGACCCGCGTCGGCGTCTCCGAGACCGCGGTCTACGGCCTCCGCGAAACACACTACGAGACGAGCATCATCGCAGCCTGGACAGACGGGCCGGCGGAGCCGCACGTCCGCTGGGCGCGAGACCTTGCGCAGGCACTGGAGCCATTCTCGACGCCCGCGGTCTACGTCAATGCGATAGCAGACGACGGCTCAGAGCGAGTCAGGGCGGTCTATGGCCCGAACTATCACCGGCTGGCAGAGCTGAAGCGGAGATACGACCCGACCAACTTCTTTCGCCTGAACCAGAATATTGTGCCTGCGCAGTCCTAGCATCTCCTCCAGGCCCCAGGAGGAGACGCGCGCGACCGCGGCCGGTCGGTCGTTCGGGGTATCGACTATCGTGACGACCGTTCCGACCGCGTCGGATCTTCAGTCCAAACTATCACCAAAGGAGGCTAGTCCGATGTTTCGGCTCAATCGGTCCCCGGCACGCCCCCTCGCGCTATCGCGACGTCACCTGACACCGAGAGAGGGACCACGGCGCACGTCTCGCCGATGCCTGGTCGGCGCTATCAGCTCGGGACTTCTGCTGCTCGCCGTCGCCTGTGCGCCGTCCCAGCCGGGCGCCACCGCGACCAACGCGGCCGCGAGTGATATTCCCGAGATCATCGTCCAGGGCCACGACTTCGCCTTCACCGGTCCCGATCAAGTCGAGGCTGGTCTGGTCAAGATCACGCTGGAGAACGATGGCAAGGAGCCGCACCAGGCGAACCTGGCTCGTCTTCAGGACGGCAAGACGCTGGACGACCTTGCCGCGGCGATGAAGCAGAGCCCCGAAGCCGCGTTGCCGCTCCTCGAGTTCGTCGGCGGACCGAACACGATCGATCCCCATGGACGGCAGGAGGTAATCGCCAAGCTGCGAGAAGGCACCTACGTCATGATCTGTTTCGTCGCCAGTCCCGACGGCACGCCGCATGTCGCCAAGGGAATGATCAAGCCACTCAAAGTGGTCGCGTCCAGCAAGCCAACCGCGAGTACGGACCCGAAGACGGACGGCGTGGCCACGCTCAAGGACTTCACCATCGCGGTGCCGAGCAGCGTGAAGGCGGGACGTCAGACCTGGAAGGTCGTCAACGACGGCGCGGAGCCGCACGAGCTTACGCTGATCCGCCTCGCGCCGGGCAAGATGATGCAAGACGTCACGGCGTACCTAGCGAAGCCGTCCGGTCCCCCTCCGTTCGAGGACGCCGGGGGTATCGGAGCCCTGAGTCCGGGCGTGAGCGGCTGGGCGGTGCTGGATCTGCAGCCCGGAAGCTACGTGGCGCTCTGCTTCGTTCCCGATCCAAAGACCGGCAAGGCACACGTCGATCTCGGAATGGTAACTCCCTTCACCGTCGCGCCGGCAAACTAAACGCGCTTCCAGACGAGAGGTGGCGGGCGGGTCGGATCTACGCTGCACGTTCGACTCGCTCTCTTCTGACCGACGCGTCACGTCGTCGTCACTGGGAAACCGCCGTCGGTGTTTTTCCAGTGGCTCGCGGGGCGTGGCCGATCATCTTCGCCAGGAACGCCGCGAACAGAAGGAAGCCGGCCACGCCCAGCGTTCCGCCGACGCCGGCGATTGCTTCGCCGGCTGACGCGGGCCACGACGCGACGACCTCGCCGATCACGCGCAGCGCCGCGCCCGCGGTGACCAGTGCGACGATCGTCTCGATGATTCGCGGACGCTGGATTGCCCAGGCCGAGTAGCCCGGGAGGATCCGCGAGGCGTAGGCGATGATGAGCGTCAGGATGAAGCCCTGGGCGAGGGCGTGGCGCTCGGCGGTGATCTCGAAGAAGCTCGGGGCTGGCCCGCCGAGGAGCGCTCTGGTCGCCCATAACGTGGTCAGCGCGTTCGCGATCGCCAGCCAGGCGAACGCGACGCGGATCCAGCGCCGCGCCGGATCGGTCACGTTGGGCGCGCCGGATGGTCGAACGGGCGCGCGATACAGGTTCAGCCCGTCGAGGTAGAGGAGAACGCCGATCAGCTGCGGCCAGGCGCCGACGATGCGCAGGTCGCCACCGACCGCGCTGGCCGGCCAGAGCGCCCCGAGGAGCCACCCGACGGCGATCGAGATCACGCCGAGCAGGTAGCAAGCTGCCCCCAGGCGAATGCGCCCATCATTCGGCGTTTGCAGCAGCAGGAAGCGCGGGAGAATCTTCCGACTCACCGCGAACGTCAGGAAGACGACGAATCCGGCTAGCTCCAGGTGAACCAGCGCCGCGTCGACGGCTTCTGGCACGACCGACTGTCCGGCGGCCAGGAATGCAACCGCCAGGATGTTGAGCGCCACGCTCAGCGCGAGGAAGCCGAAGCCGGTCAACGCCAGGTAGCGCCAGAGATCGGGCGGCTGAATCGTCTGGCGGACCAGGCTGGCGTAGCTGAACAGGCACAGCCCGACGCCGCCAGCCTCGGCCAGCGCCGAGAGCCAGAGACCGGCGGCGCGAGCCGCGCTCGGATCAAGGGGCTGGGCGACGGCGCGAAGGAGCAGTGCACTCGCGATGAGGTAGCCGCCCCGCGTGATCGCCTGCTGGTGAGTCAGCGGGCGCGAGAGGAAGCCTGGTAGAAGCTGAGCCGCGGTTCCCAGCACGAACAGGCCGACGAAGCCGACGATCTGAACCTGGCCGTGGGCCTGGACGAGAGCGGCCCAGGGAAGATCTCCGGCGCGTTGAAGCGCGACGGCCCAGAGGAGGGTAAGTCCGAGGGTGAACCCTGCCGTGGCGCCCAGAAAGACGCTCAATCGGAGCAAAACGGTCGTCGGATGGGGGCCGGCAGCAGACTTTGGACGAGCCATTCCGGTGATCATCTTACCACGAAAGGCGCGTGCCTCGCCCGGCATCGGACCGGGGAACGTCTCACCACCGAGACACCTCGAGTGATGAGTCACGAGTGATGAGTGATGAGTGGGACTTGGGCGACGTCCTAGCCTCATCACTCATCACGCATCACTTCGTTGACGTCTCAGTGACGAGCGCGTCCCGGGCTTACTCTTCGGCCTTGAAGACGGCCACCGCGCCGTGGTTGGCGTCGGCGAAGCTGTGGGAGACCATCGGGTAGGTGCCCGGCTCGCTCAGGGTGAAGTCGAACGCGGAGCCTTCACCCGGTGCTACGGTCCAGGTCTGGATCCCGTGCAGATCGTTCTGCGGATTCCCATCAACCCAGACGTGATCGAAGATGGTCCCGACGACGTGGAAGGCGCTGAAGTGATTCGGGCCCGCGTTGACCAGGTAGACGCGGATCTTCTCGCCAGCCTTCACCGGGATCGGATGGTCCGCATACTGGTTCGCGTAGCCATTGAAGACCACGAAGTCGGCATTCCCCGAGTTTGCCTTCTGCGGATTGGTCGTGACCAGGCCCTTCGAGTCGGTCAGGTAGAACTCGCTCTGGACGAAAACGAACTCGCGATCGACCTTCGGAAGCGGCTGGTCGACAGGATCGACGATAACCGCTCCGTACATGCCCTGGGCGAGGTGCTGCAAGATCGGGGCGGTGCCGCAGTGGTACATGAAGACGCCGGGGTCTCGAGCCTTCCAGGTGAAGGTGAAGCTCTGTCCCGGAGGAACGTTCTTGTAGTTGACGTTCGGAGCCGTGCGCGCCGCGTGAAAATCGATCGAGTGGGCCATCGTGCTGTGGTTGGTCAGCGTGAACTGGACGGTGTCGCCCTGGCGAACGTGGATCACCGGTCCGGGAACCTGGCCATCGAACGTCCAGGCGGCAAGCTTCACTCCCGGCGCGATGTCGACCTCGGTATCGGTGACGGTCAAGCTGATCTGCTTCACCGCTTCCGCTCCGACGGAAGGAAGGCTGGCGTCACGGGCCTGGTGCGCGGCTCCCTCGGCGGTCGTGGGAGCCATGACGTGCCCGCCGGACGTTGCGGTGCCCGACGCCGGGGCGGACGTGGCCTGTGGACTCGCCGTGCTAGCGGACGATGCGGTGACGAAGACTTTTGCGATCATGCCCGCTTGCTGGTGTCCGGGCGTGGTGCACTCGAGCTGGAACGTTCCGGCCTTGGTCGCGATGAAGGTCGTGGTAACTTTCTCTCCCGGCGCGGCACGGAATGATACCTCGCTGTCCGGAACCTTTCGCAGGATCTCCGAGACCCCGCTCGGCGTGCCGTTCCCGGTGATCTGTGCGATTTCTGCTGCTCCCAGTACCTTGGCGCTCAGCTGCGGAATCGTCATCTGGTGGGCGACGGCGTCGTCGTTTTCGAACACGAGCTGGACGGGGCGTCCCTCCGGGATCGTCAGCGAGCTCGGGGTCATGTGGAACCCGTTCACGTGAATCTCGATCGGTAGGATTTGCGCCGTCGCCGCCTGTTCGTTACCCGCCGTGCTCCTGCCCGAATCGAACGGGGACGGATTGGTCACGCGGGCGCAGGCACCCAGTGCCAGCACCGACGCGACCGCCAGGATGAGGACGGCTCCAGGTAATCGTGGCCAGTGGGGCATGGTGAAGATCCTCCTTCACGCTCGGCAGCCGTCGAATGCTGCTCGATTGTCTCGGACATATTCTGCCCATCGGCCCTGAAACTGACCCGAAAGACGCCACGTCTTCCCTGAACATCTGCTGAAAAGCCTGGCCGAGCGGGTTGGTCTAAGGAATACCGGGGATCGACACGCCAAGCGAGGAGATCTCGACCAGCGCCGACATCAGCAGGAAGCCGATCGCGAAGCAGGCCGGAATCGTCAGAATCCAGGCGGTAACGATGTTTCCGGCGACCTGCCAGCCGACGTTGCGCGGGCCGCGGACCATTCCAACGCCCAGGATGCTTCCCGAGATGGCGTGGGTCGTCGAGATGGGGATGCCCAGACGCGTGGCGATCTCGATCACGGTACCGGCCGCGGTCTCCGCGGCGAAGCCGTTGACCGGAGCGAGCTTGACCAGGCGGTGGCCCATGGTGCGGATGATCCGCCAGCCGCCAAGCGCCGTTCCCAGGCCCATGGCGGTGGCGCAGGCCGCGACGACCCAGAAGGGAACGAAGAAGCGCTCGCCCAGGAGACCGGAGGAGAAGAGCGCGAGCGCGATCACACCCATCGTCTTCTGACCGTCGTTTCCCCCGTGACTGAAGGCCATGTATGCCGATGAGACGAGCTGAAGCCGCCCGAAGACTCCGCTGACGTCGGAGCGCCGGGACCGACGAAAGAGCCAGTAGATCGCCAGCATCAGCAGCCCACCGAACACGACCCCGATGGCCGGCGAATAGACGATGCCAACCACGGTCTTCAAGGTACCGCCGAGCACGACGACGGAGAATCCATTCGTCGCGACGGCCGCGCCGATCAGGCTGAAGATCAGCGCGTGCGAGCTCGACGTGGGAAGTCCGTAATACCAGGTGATCAGATCCCAGAGCGCCGCGCCCAGCAGCGCGACCGCGACGGTTGTCTGGCTGGTCGCACGCGGGTCGACGATTCCCTGGCCGAGAGTGACGGCGACCGCGGTGCCGGAGAGTGCCCCGACCAGGTTGAGTGTGCCAGCCATGAGCACCGCGGCAATCGGCGTGAGGACGCGTGTCGCGACGACCGTGGCGATCGCGTTCGCCGCGTCGTGGAATCCGTTGAGAAACTCAAAAATGAGCCCGAGAACGACGACAAGGTAGACAATGAGTAAGCCGGTGCTCAATCAGGCCCCCCGATGCGTGAGATGACGTGAGGATGCTCCGCTTTCGTCGATTTGCCGTCCACCACTGGCGGGACTGCTTGTGATCTCACCCGCGCACCGCGATCTCAGGCAGTCTCGAGGACGATCACGTTCAGGCCGTCGGCGACGTCCTCGCAGCGATCGGTCGCGTCCTCGAGCGTCGCATAGATCTCTTTCCAGCGGATCAGATCGAAGAGGTTGTCGGGATGCTCGAGGAGCTCGGCGATGCCGGCTCGGGTAACCTGGTCGGCCTCGTTCTCGAGTCGATTGATCTCGATCGTGTGACGCCGGACCTGGGGAATTGTCTTCTTGCTACGGAGCAAAGGCATCGCCGCGTCGATCTGCTCGGCACAGGCGAGGATGATCTCGCTGAGGCGCGCCGCCTGGGGCGTGGGTTGATCGACCTTGTAGAGCAGCATCAGGTCGGCCGCGGCCTCGATGTTATCGACGACGTCGTCGACGGCGCCCGCCAGGCGCTGGATCGTCTCGCGGTCAAGCGGCGGAATGAACGTTCGGTGGAGCATATCGTAGATCTCGTGGACGATGAAGTCGCCGTGGTGCTCCTGCTCGGTCACGCGCGCTACCTTCGACTGAACGTTTTGGTAATCGTGAAGTAGGTCGGCCAGAAGACGCGCGGCCTCGACAAGGTTGGCAGCTCCCTTCTCGAACCAGTCGTAGAAGCCCTCCTCGGCCGGGAGAATCGAGAAGCGCGGCATAAACTCTCCTTAGGTCGGTTCTGCGGTGGACAATGTCATCAATGGGTCGATCGGTGCGCTTCCAGACAAGCCACGCCGTCCGGGCCGACAACCGCGCCGTGCGCAACGTTCGCCGGGAGGACCATCGTGTCGCCAGGTCGTAGCTCGATCGATTCTCGCTGCTCGGGCAGGTCGAACCGGATCATCCCCCGAACGACCCGCAAGATTTTCTCGTAGTGGTGGCAGTGGACGGCGTAGACATCGTGCGGCCCATTCGACCAGCCATAGGGCCGTAATCCTTCGCTGGCGTAGATCTGCCGGAGCGTCTCCTCGTCGGGAGGCGGGCCGGTCCAGCGGCGGACGGTGACTGTCGATCTTCTCATACTCATACGCTCTCAATTATAGCGTGTGACTCTCGGCAGATGGGCCAATCGTACCCGGCTCGGATTCGATCTCGCCGCCCTGACCTCACGGCGTTGACTCGAGCTGCCAGTGGCGGCCGTGTCGGGTTACCCCAGCGCCCAATCCCCGGCCACTCGGGAATCGTGCCGCCTTCGGAGCGTGACAATACGATCACCGCGCCGGTCGGCTACGATCGACGCATCCCGCCCGAGGCTTTGTTCACGCTGGGGACGTGTGACTGCCGAGTAGCCGCGCGAGGGGGAGGAGGCTGCTGAGCGTGATGAGCGCGGCCAGACTGAACGTGACCGTGTAGGTGCCGGCCGGCAGAAGCGCGTTGACGACGTCCACGAGCGGGCCGTAGAGACCGGCCAGCGCGCTTGCCCCGGCCGTCGCGAGGTTGGCGAGACCGTAGAACTGGGCGCCACGTCCCCGCGGGATGCAGTCGCCCAGAAGCGCCCAGTTGACCGCCTGGAATGCTCCGGAGCCGAGCGCCAGCAGCGAGCCGGTCCCGGCGAGCACCAGGAGGGACGGCGCGAGGGCTGTTCCGAGCAGCCCCACCGCGCTGATCGCGATGCTGACCCGAAGTGTGCGTGCACGCCCGAGGTAGTCTGAGAGCGGCCCGGCGACTAGGGCGCCGACGACGCCCAGTAGCAGCGCGCCGAGCGCGTACAATGAGGTTCGCTCGGCCGCGCCCGATACGTGGAAGCGATCCTGGAGGAAAAAGAGGAAGAACCGTTGAACGGGATAGAATCCGAGGAGGAAGAGGAACCGAATCAGAACGGCGAGAGCGAAAGCGCGATGGTGTAAGACACTCCCGAGGAGGGCGTCCACTCGAACGCTGTGCCGGATCAGGTCACTCACATCGCGCGCCCGCGTGCCGAGGGGCAGCGGAGAAATCGGTGGGACCCAGGCGAGCGTTAGCGCGGCGCCGAGCGCGAGCGCCAGCCCGAGGAAGATCAGGATCGCGCCGCTGCCCATCCCCGCCCGGAGGAGCAGCGCGACGCCGAGCAGGCCGAGCGCGCTCCCTACCACGTCGAATGCGTTCTTCACACCCGCGGCCAGTCCCAGCTCGGGCGGGTCGATCAGGTCCGGAATCAGCGCCTGGAAGGCCGCCTGGGCGAAGTTCGACGAGACCTGGAGCAGCACGTAGGCGAGGAGCAGCCAGGTAAAGCTCGGTGTCCACCAGAGCAGGACGAGAAAGATCAGATCGATGACCGTTCCCCCGACGATGAATGGTCGACGCCGATCGGCCAAGGGCGCGAGGTCGCTTGCTCGCCCGGCGATTGGCTGCACCAGCGCGGCGGTTCCGATGCCGACGAGACTGATCAGGCCGAGCGCGCTGCCCTGGATCGTTTCGGGCACGATCTGGCTGACGCGCTGCTGGATGAGCACGGTATTGAGAGGCGTCCAGAGCGTCGACAGCGAGATGGCGTAGACGTTGATCCTGGCCGCGTACAAGAGGGCGCGGAGACGGGTGGGTGAGACAGGGGCCAGCATCGTGGATTTACCCGACCAGAGTGAACGGCCGGCTCCGGCGCAAGAATGACGCCAACCGGTCGGCGGAATAGTGCCGAGGTCTCTCGATTGACAGTCCTCGATCCCGTGAGTAAGCTAGCACTGGCCGTTACACCCAACGTCGTACACCATCGTCGGTATAGATATCTAGTAGAGAGGTTACCGATGAAAGAATCACGACTGTCGCGTCGCCAGCTATTGGGCCTGCTTGGCGCGGCCGGGGGTGCGTTTGCCACGACCGCCCTCGCGGCGTGCTCTGGTGCCGCTCCGTCGCCCACTGCCACCGCGCAGCCTGCTCCATCGAGCGCGGGTAACGCTCCCGCGCCAACTCCGACAAGCGCGCCGGCCACGGCAGCCGCTGCCGCGCCGACGGCAACGACCGCCCCTGCCTCGGGAGCCACACCGGCACCGTCCTCACCCACTCCCGCTGCCCAGCCGACTGCGGCGGCAAGCGCGCAAGGCGAGCTCGTCTTCGGATCGCCGCTCGGGCTCACCGGGCCTAACGCCGTCGAAGGAAAGCTGACCAAGAATGGCTACGATCTCTGGGTCAAGGTCGTGAACCAGGCCGGGGGCATCAAGGCCGGGGGCAAGACCTATACGGTCTCGATCAAGTATTACGACGATGCCAGCAAACCTGACCAGAGCGCCCAGCTAACCGAGCGGCTGATCACGCAGGATGGGATCAAGCTGCTCTTCGGGCCGTATGGCAGCCCGACCACGTTCCAGGCATCCTCGATCGCCGAGAAATACAAGGTGCCCATGGTCGAGGGGAACGGCGCCGCTGAGAACATTTTCAGCCGTGGCTATAAGTATATCTTCGGGACGCTCAGTCCGGCTCGGCAGTACGGCGCGGTGATGCTCGACATGGCGCTGCATCTCGATCCGAAGCCCAAGACGGTCGTGATCCTCTCGGCAAACGATAACTTCTCGCTCGAAGTCGGCACCGGTGCCGAGAACTTCGCCAAGCAGCAAGGACTGACGGTTGCTCAGCATCAGAAGTACCCGGCCAACGCGACCGATCTCTCCGCGATCGTCACCCAGGCCAAGCAGGCGAACCCGGACGTGATGCTCAACTCGGGCCACCTGCCCGAAAGCCTGGCGATCATGAAATCGGCAAAGGAGCTTGACTTCAATCCAAAGCTTTTCTGCTTCACCGTTGGACCGACGACGCCGAACTTCCTTTCCACGCTCAAGGAAGCCGCGGAGTACGTCGTCGCGAGCAGCCAGTGGACCGATGCCGAGAAGTGGCAGGGTACCGACATCTTCGGCACGCCGCAGAAGTTTAGCGAGCTGTACCAGAAAGAGTATGGCGAGGTTCCCGATTACCACGCTGCCGATGGTGGCTCGGTAGGCGTGGCGATGCAGGCGGCGATCGAGAAGGCCAACTCGATCGAGCCAGAAGCCGTGCGCGATGCCCTGGCGACACTCGATATCATGACCTTCTATGGGCCGATCAAGTTCGACGAGCGCGGCATCAACGCGACGCATCCGATGGCGGTCCAGCAGATTCAGAAAGGTAAGCTTCTGACGGTCTGGCCTGCCGACGTGGCCGAGGCCAAGCCTCTCTACCCGACCCCGGAGTGGTCGAAACGGTGAATATCGGACAGTTCCTGGTCGATGGTATCCTACTGGGAGGCATCTACGCGGCGGCTGCTGCTGGCTTCGCGCTGGTCTGGGGCATCATGAACATCGTGAATCTCAGCCACGGCGCGCTTGTCGTCCTGGGAGCCTACGTCACCTACTGGCTGTTCCGATTGCTCGGTATCGACCCGTTCCTGTCGGTGCCGCTGGCCATGGCAGTACTCTTTATCGTCGGCTGGATCATCCAGAAGGTACTGATCAATCGGATTGTCCGCGCGCCGGTGCTGATGACCTTTCTGCTGACCTTCGGGCTATCGCTGGTGATCGCCGACCTGCTCGATCACGCCTTCACCAGCGATCTGCGCTCGGTATCGGTCGCCTACGCGGCGGCGGGACTTCACCTGGGCAGCGTGATCGTGCCGCTCGTCCGTACCGGGGCACTCCTGGTAGCGGTGGCGCTCGTCGTCTTGCTCGCCCTGTTCCTGAACCGAACGCGTCCTGGGCAGGCGATCCTCGCGACTGGGATGGATGCGGAGGCGGCGCGGCTGGTCGGGATCAACGTCGCGGATACCTACGCGCTGACCTTCGCCGTCGGGGCGGCGCTGGCTGGAGCGGCCGGCGCTCTCTTCGCGGTGATCTACCCGGTCTCGCCGACCCTCGGCGATCCGGTGACGCTACGCGCGTTCGTCGTGGTCGTTCTCGGCGGGCTTGGCAACGTCTACGGGGCGCTGCTCGGCGGGATGGTGTTCGGACTGGCGGAGGTCTTTGGCTCGGCGCTCGTCGGCGCCGGCTACGAGGATGCGATCGCGTTTGGCCTGCTCGTGCTGATGCTGGTCCTGCGTCCGTACGGTCTGGTTGGGCGTCCCTCGCAGTGACGAGTGATGGGTATGAGTGACGGGGACGAAGTTCGGAGGCAGGAGGTGGAGCTACGAGATGCTGGCACGGCCGAGGGGCGAGATGGCGAGAGGACGGATGGATCTCCGATAGTCTCGGATCTTCGCATCGCAACGCCGTCTACTTCGGGGCTCTCCGCGTCTCGTAGGCTTCTCGACAGTCGGCGCGTACCCCTCGTGATGGCCAGCCCCTGGCCCATCGCACTGGCAGGCCTCGCCGTCGCGCTCGGGCTACCTTTCGTTCTGGCAGGTGCCGATCTTCGGCTCATGACGACGGTCTGGATGTTTGCCGCGCTTGCCCAGTGCTGGAACTTCATTGGAGGGTACGTCGGGTACGCCGCGTTTGGCAACGTCGTCTTCTTCGGACTTGGCGCGTACGCGACGGCAGCGGTCATGCTTTCGGGTGGCCCGTTTGTCGTCGGCCTCGCCGTGGCGGCAATTGTGTGCACCGTGTTCGCGGTTGTCGTCGGCTGGCTGGTCCTGCGGCTGCGCGGCCATTACTTCGCGATCGCAACGCTTGGCGTCGCCGAGGCAACCCGTGAGATCATCCTGAACTTCGAGCCACTTGGCGCCGCGACGGGCCTGTCGCTGCCGATTGCCCGGGATTTCCGTCTCTTCTATTACCTGCTGCTCGGGCTGGTCGTCGCGCTCATCGCACTGACCTGGTGGATCGAGCGCTCCCGCGTGGGTTACGCGTTCGTGGCCATCCGCGAGAGCGAGGACGCGGCGGCAGCGCTCGGGATCGATACCCTTCGCTACAAGACGTTCGCCTTCGGGCTGGGTGCGTTCTTCACCGGAATCATCGGTGGCATCTACGCGTACTGGACGACATTCATCGACCCGGCAACGGTCTTCAGCCCCGATTACAGTGTCGAGATGATTGCGGTGTGCTTGATCGGCGGTGCTGGCTCAATCGCCGGGCCGGTCGTGGGCTCGATCCTGTTTGAGCTGCTCGCGGGCCAGATCTGGGCGCGATTCGTCACCTGGCACGCGACCATCCTCGGCGTCGCGATCGTTCTCCTGGTCCTCTTCCTGCCGCGCGGCTTGATCTCGCTGCGCCCTGCCCGCTGGTTCGGCTATGCGCGACGACGTGCCGAGGTCTAGGGATCGAGTGCTGAGAAGAGCCGGAGGATCGTGAGCCGTGCGCGCGCGACAGATCGAGGCGGAGAGGACGAGAGTGCAGCATCGAGAAGATGCGGCTGGCCACATCGCGACGTTTCTCCCTTCTGGTGGCGTGCTGCCGGATGCCGGCTCGTGGCTCCGTTCCGGGTCCCGGGCACATCGCACGCGGCGTACGGCGCCGGGCACTCCGCACGCGGAACCGGTGGTGTGGTATGGCTGAGCTGCTGCGCGGCGAGAGGGTGACACGGCTATTCGGCGGCCTGCCCGCGGTTGATAATCTCGACTTTCATATCGAGGAGGGCGAGATCGTCGGCTTGATCGGCCCGAACGGCGCGGGCAAGACGACACTGGTCAACCTGATCAGCGGTGCGCTTGCGCCGACCTCCGGCACGATCCGCCTGAGAGGCTCGGTGATCACCGGCCTTCCGCCGCACGCCGTCGCCGCGCGTGGTATTGCCCGAACGTTCCAGATTGCACGCCCTTTTCCAAACATGACCGTGCGGCAGAACGTGGTGGTCGGAGCGCTCTTCGGAGCACACCATCCGCGACTCGGCATGGCCGAGGCGCTGGCCAAGGTCGACGAGGTCCTCGAGCAGGTCGGCCTTGCCACGAAGCGAGATCTGCTGGGTAGTCAGCTCACGGTTGCCGACCGCAAGCGGCTGGAGATGGCCAAGGCGCTGGCGACGAGTCCGAAGCTTCTGCTTCTCGACGAGGTGATGGCCGGTCTGAATCTGGCCGAGATCGAGACGGTGATGGCGCTAATCGGCCGGCTACGGTCGTCGGGTATGACGCTGCTGGTTATCGAGCACGTGATGAAGGCGATCATGGGAGTATCGGACCGGATGATCGTTCTGCACCACGGACGCAAGCTGGCCGAGGGCAGACCCGCCGACGTCGCCAGCAATCCTGACGTCCTGCGCGAATACCTCGGGGCGCGCTATGCCGCGCGCGTCGGGTCGCCGGAGGAGATGCGCGATGCTCCGAGTTGAGACCCTCGACGTCGCCTACGGCGATACCCAGGTGCTCTGGGACGTCAGCCTCGAGGTAGGCGATGGCGAGGTCGTGGCGCTGCTTGGCTCGAACGGAGCGGGAAAGTCGACGCTGCTCGGGACGATCTCCGGTTTGCTGGCGCCGCGGCGTGGTCGGATCATCTACGATGGCGACGATATCTCGGGCATGTCGCCCGAGAAGCTGGTTCGGCGGGGCATCAGTCACGTGCCCCAGGGCCGCCGCCTCTTCGCGGGTCTGACCGTCGAGCAGAACCTGCGTCTGGGGGCGTACCTGCGCGACGATGGCCTGGCGATCGCCGAGGATCTCGATCGCGTCGTCACGCTCTTTCCCGTGCTCCGGGAGCGGTTCCGCCAGTACGCGGGCTCGCTGTCCGGTGGCGAGCAGCAGATGTGCGCCATTGGCCGGGCGCTGATGGCTCGACCGAGGCTGCTGCTCATCGACGAGCTCTCGCTCGGACTGGCGCCGGCCGTGGTCGATAGCCTCTGGCCGGCGCTGCGCGAGGTCAACCAGTCCGGAACCAGCATTCTGCTCGTCGAGCAGGACGTCCAGCTGGCACTGGAGAACTCCAGCCGCGGTTACGTCCTCGAAACCGGCCGCCTCGTCCTGGCCGGCCCTTCCACCGATCTGCTGAACGATGCGCGCATCGTCAGCGCCTATCTGGGCGTCTGAGGCGGAGACGGGCGTGGGGGATGTGGTGCTGACTGCCCGCCGCTAGGTTCGGCGCGTCAGCACCGGCGGTGAGACCTGCTTGGAGGTGATCGATGTGAAGACAGCCGAGCGATCGACAGACGCCGCGCGGCAGCTTCGGCCAGGCCAGATCGCCGTCGAGGTGCTCCGGGCGAACGGCGTCGACGTCGTCTTCGGACTGAACGGCGAGCACGTCCTCGGACTGTACGACGCGCTGGCCGCCGCGCCCTCGATCCGCCACGTGACGGTGAAGCACGAGAACAACGCGGCGATCGCCGCCGAGGTCTACGGACGGCTCACCGGTCGCCCGGGCGTCGTGACCGTGACCGCCGGCCCGGGTGCGACCAACTCGCTCTCCGGCGTCGCGGGCGCCTACGCGAACGGCTCGCCGGTCGTCCACATCTCGGGCGGCGTGCCAGTCGGCGCCGACCTGGAGAGCTTCCACGGCGTCGACGATCCCGACATTCTCGAGAAAGCGTTTGCCCCGGCGACGAAGTGGTCGGTCCGGGTGACCGACCCGTACCACGTCGCGGACACGCTGACCCGCGCCTTCGCCCTGGCAGTGGCCGGGCGCCCCGGCCCGGTCCACGTCGAGCTGGCGCGGAATGTCCTCGATGGCGGACCGGTCGCGGCTCCGACGATCCAACCGGCTTCGCTGCCGTCCGCCGAGCCAGCCGCCAACCTGGACCACCTCATCGCCCGGATCGACGCCGCCGAATCGGTCGCCATCGTCGCGGGCAAGGGCGCCTGGTGGCCGTCGGTGAGCGCCGAGCTACCACGCCTGGCCGAGGCGCTCGGGGCACCAGTCGCCTACACCTGGGACGGCCACGCGGCAATGCCGACCGGCCACCCGTTGCACCTGGGCATGTATCGCGGCGAGTGGAGCCACCCGGAGGTCCTGGCCTACCTGCGCCAGTCTGATCTGGTACTGGGCGTCGGCGTGCGACCGGGCACCGAGGCGGCGCGGATACTCCCGGCCTCGTGCGGTGGGCCGTTCATCTGCCTGATGACCGCCGACGACCCGAATCCCGCCGACGGTCTGGCGATTCCCTCGATGGCCTCGCTGGCCGCGACGCTCCGAGCGATCGCCGAGGGTGCCCGGCGGCGGCGCACGAGTGACGCTGCGCTTGCCGCCTGCGCACGCTCGAGCACCACGCTCCGCGAGGCGCTCGCGTCCGAGCTGAAGCGATTCGCCGCCACGCGTCCCTGGCACATCGGTCTGGCGATCCAGGCACTGGCCGAGCGGCTGGCGCCGGAGCACGTCGTCGTCAGCGACGTCAGCAACGTCAAGCTCTGGATGCCGCTCCAGCTACCGGTCTTCTCGCCGGACTCGCACGTCCAGGCGGGCACCTGGGGCGAGATGGGCTACGCCCTGCCCGCGGCGCTGGGAGCCGCGTTCGCCCGTCCCGGTCGGAAGGTGATCGCCCTGGCTGGCGATACCTCGTTCCTGATGGCCTCGAGCGACTTCGTCACCCTCTGCCAGTGGAGGCTACCGGTCGTGATGGCGATCCACCACGACGGCCAGATCGGCATGATCAACAACATGCAGACGCGCCAGGGCGGCCCGATCTACGCGACCGACATCGGCGACGTCAATTTCGCGAAGTACGCCGAGGCCTGCGGCGCAACCGGCATTCGGGTCGAGGATCCCGCCGACCTTAGCGCGGCCTGGGACCGCGCCCTCGCCGCCGATGGCCCGGTCCTGCTGGAGCTCATGGCCGGCTACGACTTCCCCTGGCCACGGGTACCACGCCTGCTCGCGGGGGAGTGAGGACGTCTCGCCTCTCGCGACCAAAATGACTGTTGGGCCAGATTTCGGCCTCGGCGGTTGTCGGCATCACGTGGCCCGGCAGAACGCGGCGTCGACGTACTTGGTCAGCGTTGCCGCCCCCGTTCTTCTGCAGCGTGCAACGACTCCGCTGCCACTGTACCGGATCTCCTCAGCGCTCGACCCGGCCATACCGTGCTGATCTGTTCGGGTGCTCTGGTGCCTGCTGACACGTACCGGTCCCTCAGCGATGATCGGCGATTTGTGGCGTCGCCGACGCATCCTGAATAGCGCTGAGCAGATCCGGTCCATCGTTAGAAACGCTATTTACCCGCGGCGAGACCGGATAGGCGCGAAGGTCCTCGGCTGGACTGGGCCCCAGCATCGACCGCAGCGCGTCGACGTTGTCGAACCCCGGATCGAGCCAGGCATCCCACGACTCCTCGGGGAGAATCACTGGCATTCGGTCGTGCAGCGCCGCGAGCGCCTCGTTTGCCGATGTCGTGATGATCGTGGCGGTGCGGATCGTCTCGCCCGTCGCCGGGTCGCGCCAGTCCGACCAGAGGCCGGCGAAGGCCAGCGGCTTCCCATCGCGACGCGCGATCGCGTGCGGGATCTTGCGACCGCCGACGGTCTTCCACTCGTAGAACGCGGCCGCGGGGATGATGCAGCGCTGGCGGCGAAACGCCGCGCGAAACGCGGGCTTCTCGGCGACGGTCTCGCCACGCGCGTTGATCATGCGCGAGCCGATCTGGGGGTTGTCCGCCCACGGCGGAATCAGACCCCAGCGCGCGGTGGTGACGATCCGCTGGCCATCCTCCTCGATCACGGCGAGGATGTTCTGGGTGGGCGCGACGTTGTAGTGGCTGCCGGCGTCGTCGACACGCGGCTCGGCGCCGAAGTACCTGGCAATCTGCTCGGCGGTTAGGGACTGCGCGAAGCGTCCGCACATGGGTCTACCTCACTGATGCGAGCCGATCGCGTCGCGCGTCGGCTGCGCGTGATGCTATGATACCCCATGGATTACAGGGCGCGCGGACAATGCGCGTCGGGGTGAGGTCCGATGAAGGTCGAGGTCTGGAGCGATTACATCTGACCGTACTGCTACATCGGCCAGGCGAGGGTCGATCGGCTTGTTCGGGATTATGACGTCGAGATCGAATGGCGCGCGTTCGAGCTCCATCCGGGCATTCCTCCGGAGGGACAGCCAATACCGTGGCCGCCCGAGCGGATTGCCCAGGCCCGCGCGAACTTCGAGCGCCTGGCGACGGACGCCGGTCTCGAGTTTGGCGTCCGGACGCACTGGTACAGCTCCGATCTCGCCCACGAGGCGACCCGCTGGGCGCGCGAGCGCGGTGCCGAGGACGCGTTCCACCGGGCGGTCTTTCGTGCCTACTTCGTCCACAACCGGAATATCGGCTCGCCGGACGTCCTGGCTGGGATCGCAACCGAGCTCGGCCTCGACGCGGACGATCTCCGCGTGGCGCTCGCCGAGCGCCGCTACCGCCCGCAGGTCCGTGACGAGTACGAGGAGGCGCGGCAGATCGGCGTGACGGCCGTCCCGACCTTCGTCGCCGAGGGTTACGCCATCGTCGGCGCCCAGCCGTACGAGGTCTTCCACCGTCTGATGCAAGCCGTCGGGCAGCGACCGCGTGAGGGATCTGGGGGAGGATCGGCGTGAGCCTCCCGCTGGCCGGTCTGCGCGTCGTCGCGCTGGAGCAGGCAGTGTCGGCGCCGCTCTGCACCCGGCACCTTGCCGACCTCGGCGCCGATGTCGTCAAGGTCGAGCGGCCCGACGGCGGCGACTTCGCCCGCCGCTACGATTCGGTCGCCCGGGGGCAGTCGGCCTACTTCGTCTGGCTGAACCGGGGCAAGCGGAGCGTCGTCCTGGATCTGAAAGATTCGGCTGAGCGTTCCATGCTCGACGCTCTGCTCGCCCGTGCCGACGTCTTCGTCCATAATCTCGGACCGGGCGCGGTCGATCGCCTTGGCCTGGGCTGGGGCACCCTTCACGAGAGGTGGCCACGCCTGATCTGGTGCGCCATCTCCGGCTACGGCATAGATGGTCCCTACCGCGACCGCAAGGCCTTCGATCTGCTGCTCCAGGGCGAGAGTGGGATCATCGCGGTGACCGGAACGCCGGACCAGCCGGCCAAGGTCGGTATCTCGATCGCGGACATCAGCGCCGGGATGTACGCCTTCTCGGCGATCCTCGCAGCACTCTACGAGCGCGAGCGGACCGGCGAGGGGCGGCTGATCGACGTGTCGATGCTCGAATGCCTGGCCGAGTGGATGATGGCGCCGGCCTATCACCAGCTTTACGGCGGCAAGGCGCCAGAGCGCGCGGGCATGCGCCACAACATGATCGTGCCCTACGGACCTTACCGTGTCGGCGATGGAAGCTGGGTGAACCTGGCGGTCCAGACCGAGGGGCAGTGGGAGCGACTCTGCGCGATCGTGCTGCGGCGCCCCGACCTCGCCGCCGATCCGCGCTTCCGGACAAACGAGCTACGCGTGCGCAATCGTGACCTGCTCGAGCCGCTGATCGAGGCCGCCCTGGCCGAGGATACGCGCCGGTCAGTCCAGGAGCGCCTGGACGCGGCCGACGTCCCCCACGGCGCGCTCAACGACCTGGCCGACCTGCTTGCCCACCCTCAGCTCGCGGCGCGCGGTCGCTGGCTCGAGGTCGACAGCCCGAGCGGGCCGATTCGCGCGCTGGCCCACCCGCTCAATCTCGCCGGCCTGCCACGACCCGCGGGCGCCGTCCCCGGCCTTGGCGAGCACACCGACGAGGTGCGGCGCGAGCTGGGGCTGGCGCCAAACTCGGACTGACCACGCCGGGGAGCGATCAGCTCCGCGTCCCTCGATCCGCCAGGAGACGCGCGAGATTCTCGCCCAGGATCAGCCGCTGGTGATTCGGCGGGATAAAGTCGCAATGGGTCCGAAACACTTCGAGGGCCTGACGGTAGATCATCGCCCGTCGGACGACCGGGTAGTCCGAGCCCCAGCAGAGCCTCTCCGGGCCGAAGTGCTCGTACAGCGCTTTCACGATCGGGAGGCAATCCGGATACGGATAGCCCCAGGCGACGGCCGAGGCGTAGTGGAAGCCAGAGACTTTCACGTAGATGTTGGGTAGCTGGGCAGAGGCGAGGATGCCCTGGAGGAGTGGGCGAGGCGGCTCCTCGGTGGCCCGCGCGCCAGCCAGATGGTGGCAGAGGAACGGTACCGAGGGAAATCGCTCGGCCACCTGTCGCAAGACGGGCTGCAGGTGAGGAGGCAGCGCGAGGCTCACGATCTGCCGGTGCCGCGCCGCGACCTCGAAGAAAGCGCGGCCCTCGTCGGACAGGTACCAGGCCCCGTCGTCCTCACGCTTGACGTAGTGCGTGAAGCCTTTGAGGTGGTACTGGTCGATCGCGCGCGCCAGTCGGTCGGCCGCGCCCGGGGCCTGATAGGTGGGCGTCCACTCGCAGTCGACGTCGGCAAACTGGTGCAGACGCTCCGGGAAGCGTCGAACGCAGTCGGCGACGTAGTCATTGTTATCGGGATTGTGATCGATGCGCGCGCAGACAATGGTCGCCTGATCGACCCCAGCCTGATCCATCTCAAAGATGAGCTGCTCGACGAGGCCGCGACTGGTCGGATCGGGCACGGGCGGCTGGTAGGGCCAGTAGCGCCAGGCGTGGCAGTGCGAATCGACAATCATCGCGATTACAGCTTGACCGGGCGCCCGGTCCGTCCCGACTCGTAGACGCCCTGGATGATCGCGACGACGCGCCGTCCGTCCTCGCCGGTGACCGCCGGCTCCCGATTGGTGCGAATCGCGTCGATGACGTCACGAAGCTGGTAGGCGTGGAAGTTGGGAAGCTCGCCCGTGCCGAAGCTCCGATCGTGCGCGCGCCACTCGTCGAGCTTCTCCTCATCGCCCGGCACCGTCCAGATGTCGTTCTGGGCGGTGGCGAAGTCCCAGCAGTCCAGGCTCACCGTCGCGCCGTTCGATCCCACTAGCGTGACGCCGTGGATGCGGCGCGGCGGGTTCATGCTGACCGTTCCTTTCAGGATGCCGAGACCACCGCTTTTGAATCGGATGACCGCGACGGCGTTGTCCTCGATCTCGACGTAGGGGTGGTTGATGTTGGCCCAGTAGCCGAAGATCTCCTCGGCCGGACCCATGTAGTAGAGCAGGAAGTCGATGTTGTGGGGTGACTGGTTCATCAGCACGCCGCCGCCCTCGGTATCCCACCGGCCGCGCCAGGCGTCACGGGCGTAGTACTCCGGACCGCGCCACATCTCGCAGAACGACTCGCCCAGGATGATCTTATCGCCCAGCTTACCCTCGTCGATCGCACGACGGATGCGCTGGGCAGCCGGCAGCCAGCGGCGCTGACTGATCATACTCAGCTTCGTCCCGTGCTTGTGGACGGCCTCGAGCACGCGGTCGGCATCGGCGAGCGTCGCGGTCAGCGGCTTCTCGGCTACGCCGTGGATGCCGCGCTCGGCGGCGAGGATCAACGGCTCGGCGTGCTGGGGATGTGGCGTACAGACGCAGATCACGTCGAGGCCACCGGCGTCGAGCATGCTGCGCGCCGATTCGTACGCGCGGGAGATGCCGAATTCCGCGGCGAACTGCTGGGCCCGGCCGGGTAGGATATCGGCACAGGCGACGAGGTCGGCGTCGTCCGCGAGCGCCTTCAGCGCGATCGCGTGGTGGCGGGCAATGCCGCCGGTGCCGACGATGCCAAAGCGAAGCTTGCTCATGAGCGTTTGGTTCCTCCGGAGGAAGTGTCGTCTATCTTAGTGAGCGAGGCGGAAAACGTAAAGCGGAAAACGTGAAGCGTGAAACGGAAAGCGGAAGGCGTGAAACGTAAAACGTAATGCTGCTGCCACGATGCATCCTCTGCCCAGGCGTCGTTCATCGTGAACGTCAACGATCGCCTGAGCCGCCTCGTCTTGTTCGGGGCCTGGCGTTTTACGCATTACGTCTCACGTTTTCCGTTTCCCGAATTATCGGTAGAATGTGACCTATCTCGATCGAGGTGAGCGATGCCGAAGAAGCCGAGTCACGTCCGGGTGGAGCGTGGTGCCGGGTTCAGGGGTCCGAAGGTAATCGCGGCGTATTCTCACCTCGACCTGATCATTCGCGTGCGGCCGATCGACGGCCAGGTGTACGCGGAGGTGACACGGAAAAGGCAAAACGCGAAACGTAAAACGGGAAACGTGAAGCGTAAAGCGCTAGGCGCAGAGGCCGGGTGAGTCGGCGCGTGT
>CADDYW010000050.1 GCA_902810745.1 Chloroflexota bacterium
CTGGGAGAGGGCCGGGGTGAGGGCGTGAATCCGCGGCATAACTGATGATCTCCGCCCCTCATCCTCGCCCACTCCCACCGGGGAATTGGACAGCGGCCGGCGTATTCATACCGCCCGGTGCTCGACGTCCGCCCTCGTCGGACCGGCTTCCCTCGCCCGGGGCCGCGTCGGGTCTGCCCCCGGAGCCGATCCTCATCCCCGGGTCCCAGCACCGGCGCTAGCGGAATGCCGGAAGTACCTCGTCGACGAACAGCTCGATGTCGTCAGTGTCCGGGAAGTTCGGAAAGACGAGCTGGAAGAGATCGAAGCCCATGGCGATCAGCCGTGACAGGTGGTCGCGCAACGCGGCCGGGTCGCCCGCGAAGGCCGGGTTCTCGCGCTCGAGCGCGGCCCCCGCGCGGCGCTCCGCCGCGGCCCGATCCTTCGACAGGTAGATGGTCATCGTGTAGGTCTTGCGAATGCTGTCGTAGTCGCGCCCGACGTCCTGGCAGTGCTGACGGAGCACCTCGCACTTCCGGCTCAGCTGATCCAGACGGCGGCTGAACGGGAGCCACCAGTCGGCGTGCTCGGCAACGGCGCGCAGGAGGTACCGCTCGCCGTCGCCGCCGATCATGATCGGTGGGATCGGATCTGGCCGTGGCTCGCAGAACGCCTCGGTGACACGGTAATACTCGCCCCTGAACGTCGCGGGCGACTGCGTCCAGAGAGCGCGCATCACCTGGATCCCTTCGACCATCTGCGCGATCCGTACCCGCGCGGAGGGGAACTCGTACCCGTAGGCGCGGTATTCGTCCTCGGCCCACCCGGCGCCGTAGCCGAGGATGAAGCGGCCGTGACTGAAGACCTGAAGGCTGGCCGCCATCTTGGCGAGCAGCGGTGGATGGCGGTACGAATTCGCCATGACGATCGTTCCCAGCATCGGCCCCGGGAATCGCGCGGCGATCCAGGTGAGCTGGGTCCAGCACTCCAGCCGGAAGCGATCGCCGGTCATGTGGTGATCGGAGACCCAGATCGACGAGAAATGCTGGCAGGCGATGTCGAGGACGTTCTGCAGGTCCTGAACGAACGTCCTGGGATTGATCGTCTCGATCAGGCGGTTACCGGTCGGCGGGTTATACCCGAAGTCCACCAATCGCCGCGTGGTCACGTGCTGTTCTCTCCTGTCCTCTTCGGTAGCGTCAGGGCGAAAGTCGCTGGATCAGCCAGGTATGATCCGGCTGGAGGGTGTAGCGGAACCGGTCGTGGAGGCGGTCGGGGCGTCCCTGCCAGAACTCGAACTCAACCGGCGCGACGACGTAGCCGCCCCAGTAGGGCGGCAATGGAACGTTGCCGTCGGCGAAACGTGCACGGACCGCCCGGACGCGCTCTTCCAGAACCTGGCGCGAGGCGATCACCTCGCTCTGGTGCGATGCCCAGGCGCCCAGGCGACTGCCGAGCGGTCGCGACGCGAAGTAGCGCTCCGATTCCTCCCGCGGCAGCATCGTCACGCGTCCGGCGATCCGGATCTGCCGGTGCAGCTCCGCCCAGTAGAAGACGAGCGCCGCGTGCGGATTCTCGGCAAGCTCCCGCCCTTTCTGGCTTTCGTAGTTCGTGTAGAAGACGAATCCCCGCCGATCGTATCCCTTCAGCAGGACCATCCGCGCCGATGGGAGACACTCCTTCGAGGCCGTGGCCAGGGTCATCGCATCCGGCGCGACGACGTGCGCGGCCAGCGCGTCCCGATACCACGCGTCGAACTGTGCGAAGGGATCCGGGGCGAGATCGCTTCTCCTGAGCTCGGTCATGACCCGCGCGACCTCGTCGACCCGGCCACTCCGGAGCCTGGCGGCCGGCTCAGCAGGCGGCAGATCCCAGCGGTAGACACGGCGTGGGCGTGATGCATGCGCGATCAGACCTTTCCCGAGACTCCCGGCTCCCCAGACCCGCGGGGGTCCGCTTACTGGCATTGCGCGCTGCTCGCGGCAATACGGGTCGAGTATATCATCTGCCGGGGCCACTCGCGACGACGCGCCGCCTGGTCGTTCACCCCGGCGGGGACAGGATCCGAGGATTGGCGAGAATCAGGCGCGGGAAATTCGCCCGTCGGGTCACGTTTCTCCCGGCATCTCCAGAAACCTCTCGCTCCAGGATGCTAGTGTCTTCGCAAGGGACGTGTTTGGGAATAGCTTTGGAAAAATGGCCCGCAGGGCCATTTTTCCAAAGGCCAAACCCTAACCACTCCCCTGATCCTTCACTAGCGGCCGAGACACGTCGATGCGCGCGAGGCGCCGGGTCGCGAGATCGTCCGTCCCGATGCGGCGGAAGCCAGTGCTGTGTCCGAACGTCTCGATGAAGGCGGCGTGCTCGTCGGCAGCCGCGTAGAGTACACCAAACTCGCCGTTCGGGCGTCAAAACGGAAGGCAAACGGCCGTGGCGGATCCAGTCCCCCGTAGATCGCCGCGTGCTGTACCCGGTGAAACCTAGAGCGCGGGGCGGTATGAATGAGCTGGCAGCCGTCCAATCTCCTCCCCCTTTGGGAGAGGGTAAGGGTGAGGGTCGCAGACCGTGCGCCGCGGATCCACGCCCTCACCCCGGCCCTCTCCCACGGGGAGAGGGAGACAGTTGTCTGCCCGATAGTTCAACCTTTCTGCTCGATGCGATAAACCACGACTGGCTGGTAACGCGCAGCGGTAGTGCCCGTCGTGCGAGGTTACGAGGCGGTGGGTGGTGCGGTCCGGGAAGATCCCCGCTAGGCACTACCCTGCTCTCCGAAGGCCCGCGCCGCGCGACGGACCGCGGCGACGTCGCCGCGACGGAGCACGTCGAGCGGACGTTCTCCGCTCAGAACGGTATTTGCCCCGAGGAAGAAGGCGGCGCTCGCGTCGAGGATTCTACCGATCCGGAATCGCGGTCTCCGTTCGCCGGTCGGTCAGAACTTCTGTTGCGAGCATCCCGATCGAGGATACTCTCGCGTTCGGCCGACGCGCCGCTCGTCGACGTCGGTGTCCTGGACCGCGAGTTGCATCGAGGATCGCTGACCTACCCGCGCCCGGGCGCGGAGAAGGAAAGACGGCGAAGGAGGTGGGCGATGCCCCGGCACTCTGATGCGACGGCTTCCGGCGGTTCGGCCCGGCCCGATTCCCGGGCCCGCGCGACGTCTGCCCCGACGCGGCAGCAGCAGTCCGAGCGCGCTCGGCCGACATTGGTCTTCTGCGACGTGTCGGACTGGGAGGAGCAATGGTTCCGGCGCGCCTTCGCCGATTATCCCGTCCACTTCTTCCCGGACCCGGTCGACCGGGTCCCGGCAGCCGACCTGGCCGATGCCGTCGTCCTCTCCGTCTTCATCCACTCGCGGATCACCGCGGACGTGCTGGCCCGCATGCCGCGCCTTCGCCTGATCGCGACCCGGTCGACCGGATTCGATCACGTCGACCTGGCGGCGTGCGATGCGCGGGGCATCGTCGTCAGTAACGTGCCGCACTACGGCGAAAACACCGTCGCCGAGTTCACCTTCGCGCTGATCCTGGCGCTCGCGCGGCACCTCGTCGAAGCCGCCGAGCGCACCCGTCGCTGCGACTTCCGCCTCGACGGTCTGCGTGGCTTCGACCTTCGTGGCAAGGTGCTCGGCGTCGTCGGCGCGGGCAGCATTGGTCTCCACGTCATCCGCATCGCCCGCGGCTTCGCGATGGACGTGCTTGCCTTCGATACCCGCCCCCACCCGCTGCTTGCCGAGGTGCTTGGCTTCACCTACGTCTCGCTCGACGATCTGCTTGCTCGCTCGGATATCGTGTCGCTCCACGTGCCGGGTGCACCGTCGACCTACCACCTGATGAATCGCGAGCGATTCGCCCGGATGAAGCGCGGCGCGATCCTCATCAACACTGCTCGCGGATCAGTGGTCGATTCCCAGGCGCTGCTCTGGGCGCTCCGGGAGGGGATCGTCGCGGCGGCGGGTCTGGACGTCGTCGAGGGAGAGGAGCTGATCAAGGAGGAAGCGCAGCTCGTCGCCGCGCCCCACGAGGAGGAGCGACTGCGCCTCGTCCTCTGCGAGCAGGTGCTGCTGCACCAGCCCAACGTGATCGTGACGCCGCACATGGCGTTCTACACGCGCGAGGCGCTCGACCGAATCGCGGAGACGACCCAGGAAAACATCCAATCCTTCCTGAGGGGATGCCCGACGAACGTCGTCAACCCGGCCGTGCTCGGCGCGCCCTCCGCGGCCTGAGGTGACCATGCGCGACCAGATCCTCCCGATCGCGATTGTGATCAGCCTGATCGTCATCGCCGCGATCGACCTCGTCGTCTTCCCGAGCTTTCACCTCGCGCTCCTCTACGTCGTCCCGCTGGCCATCGCCGCCTTTCGTCCATCGCCCTGGATCGTCATGCTCACCGCGATGGTCGTATTCGCGCTGGATTTCCTCGATTTCTTCTTCGGCAATGCGCCACTCGGGGTCTGGCTGCTCAGCTTCGTCGCCCTCGTCCTCGTCTGTTCGCTCGCCTTTCTGCGCGCCGCGGAGGCGCCACTCCCCCGCTAGCTACTCCTGGCGGCCCGACCGGGCCGTGTCTTATGTCCACTTCTCCTCTGGCCTGGGCCCGCGCTCTCAGCGTCCCAGCTGCCTTCGCCGCGCGCGGTAGCGGTCGATCGTAATCTCCACCACCACGACGACGAGGACCGTCGCGGCGATGAGCACCATCTCCAGCCACGTCGCGGCGGTTAGCGGCTCGGTCTGCAAGAGATGCTGCAGCGGCGGCCAGTAGAGCGCGAGGATGTGCAGCCCGAGCGCGGCGAGCACCGACACGAACAGAAAACGGTTCGACAGCGGATGCACCTGGAAGAAGTATCGCGTCAGCGATCGACTGTTGAGCACGTGGAAGTTCTGGAACAGGACCATCGTCGTCATCGCCACGGTGCGCGCCGCCACGATGCCGTAGTCGGAGGCCACCGCCCGCGCGAACGCGACCAGGGTGCCCACGGCGATGACGACGCTGACGACGATCATTCGCTGAATCATCGGCGCGGTCAGCAGCCCTTCGCTCGGCGGGCGCGGAGGCCGCCGGCCGATTCCGGGCTCCGCCGGCTCGAACGCCATCGCGACGTCCTGGGTACCGTTGGTGACGAGGTTGATCCACACCGCCTGGGCCGGGAGAAAGGGCAGCGGAAGACCAAGCGCCGTGCTGGCGATCACCGTCACGACCAGCCCGAGACCGGTCGGAATCAGGAACAGGATCACCTTGCGGATATTGTCGTAGATGACGCGGCCTTCCTCGACCGCCGCGTAGATCGTCGCGAAGTTGTCGTCCGCGACGACCATGTCGGCTGCTTCTTTCGCGACGTCGGTTCCACTGCCCATGGCCACGCCGATGTCGGCCTGCTTGAGCGCGGGCGCGTCGTTGACGCCGTCGCCGGTCACCGCCACGACCTCGCCGTGTCGCTGAAGCTGGCTGACGATCCGCAGCTTCTGATCCGGCGCGACACGCGCGTACACCGAGGTCGACGAAACCTCGCGATAGAGCTGCTCATCCGACATGGCCGCCAGCGCGCGTCCGTCGACGACCTTCGGGGGACGCTCGCGGACGATCCCCATCTGGCTGGCGACCGCCGCGGCGGTGACGGCGTGGTCGCCCGTCACCATGATCACGCGAATCCCGGCTCGCTGGCATCGGGCGACGGCGTCGATCGCCTCCGGTCGCGGCGGATCCATCATTCCCTGCAAACCGACGAAGATCAGCCCGCCCTCGACGTCGCCGTGGCCGATCTCCCGCGTGTCGGGCGGTGCCGGTCGGTAGGCCATGGCCAGCACCCGCAGTCCCCGCGCGGCAAGCTGGTGAAACGTCCGGAGCACGGCGTCCCGGTCCAGCGGCTCGAGGCACCCGGTGTAGAGATACGCGCACCAGCCGAGGATACGCTCCGGGGCGCCTTTGACCAGGATCAGGCGCTGGCGATCGTGCGCGTTCAGGGTTGCCATGTACTGCCGCTCGGACTCGAAGGGTATCTCGTCGAGACGAGGATACGCGTCGCGCTCCTCCTCGTCGCGGAGCCCTCCCTTGAGCGCCGCCACGATCAGCGCCGCTTCGGTGGGGTCGCCGTCCGCGCGGAAGCGGCCGTCCTCCTCGTAGACCGAGGCGTCATTGCAGAGGAGGCCGATCCTCAAGGTGAGCTCCAGGCCGGGATAGTCGCGCGGATCGACCGGTCTCCCGTCCAGTCGAATCTCGCCGCGGGGTGCGTAGCCGGTGCCGGTAACCTCGAACGTTCGCCCGTGCGTGACGATCGTCGTCACCGTCATCTGGTTGGTCGTCAACGTTCCGGTCTTGTCCGAGCAGATCGTCGTGCAGCTTCCGAGCGTCTCCACTGCCGGAAGCTTTCGGATGATCGCGTTGCGCCGGGCCATCCGCCACACTCCGACGGCGAGCGCCAGCGTCACCGTGACCGGCAGGCCCTCTGGAACCGTCGCCACCGCCGTGGCGACCGCGGTGAGAAAGATATCGGCGAGCGGCTCGCCGCGCAGCGCGCCCAGGCCAAAGACGATCAGGGTGACCAGGACGGTGGCGATGGCGACGATCCGGGAAAACCGATCGATCTGTCGCTGCAGCGGCGTTGCTGGCTCGGTGACGCCCCGTATCTCGGCCGAGATTCTCCCGAGCACGGTGCGCATGCCCGTCGCGACGACGACGCCCGCGCCGCGTCCCCGCACCACGGTAGTCCCCAGGAACGCCATGTTGGTCTGGTCGCCGAGAGGCAGGTGCTCGGCGAGGAGCGGCTCGACCGTCTTGGTGACCGGAAGCGACTCGCCCGAGAGGATCGATTCGTCCACCTCCAGATCGAACACGCGAAACAGGCGCACGTCGGCCGGCACCTCGGTTCCGCTCTCCAGGAGGACGACGTCGCCCGGCACCAGGTCGCGCGCCGGAATCTCGCGCGCCTCGCCGTCCCGCAGCACTCGCGCTCGCGGCGCGGTGAGCCGTGCCAGAGCCTGCAGCGCTGCCTCGGCCTTGTACTCCTGGACGAAGCCAATGATCCCGTCGATGACGATGACGACAAAGATCACCGCCGCGTCGGTGAGGTGCTGGAGCGCGAGGCTGACCAGGCCGGCGACGAACAGGATGTACATCAGCGGGCTCTGGATCTGTCGGAGCACGATGAGCAGCGGGTGCGTGCGTCCCTGCTCCGCGAGCACGTTTGGTCCGACTCTCGCCAGGCGCGCGGCTGCCTCCGCGCCTGTCAGCCCCTCGCGCCGACTTTTCAGTCGCCGAAGGACCTCCTCGACGTCCAGCCGGTACCAGCCCGTCTCGAGAGCTTCTGCCTCGGGCATCGCTCACCTCACCCCGCCGAGCGCGGCCGGTGCAGCGGCTCCCGGTCGGGCCAGGAGACCTGCCGCGGCGACGCGCATTCGGGCGTCTCGACCGGCTGGGGCAGGGCACAACGCGTCCGCGTCATCTCTCGCCGGTTCGGGGTCCGGTCTGGATGAGCAGAACCGGGCAGGGGGCGCGGGTCAGCACACCCTTCACGACGCGGGCGCGGGCCGGATCCATGCGCCCGCGCCATTCGAGCACGATCAGATCGCTCTGTCGCTCGATGGCCAGCGCCACGATCTCGCTGGCCGGGTCTCCACGCCGAAGCAGCAGGCGCATCGGGGTGGTCAGCGGCCGCGCCCCGAGACACGTGCCAAACCGCCGTACGAACTCCTGAGCCCAGGTCGGCCACTCGTACTGGGGCTGATCGACGTAGAGCGGGGCGGTCAGGGAGCCCGGCTCGGTCGGGCGAGGTCCGCGGGTCGCCACGTAGAGGACGTCCACCTCGGCTCCGCTCCGCTCGGCGAGGTCGAGCGCGGGGCTGATCACCGCCGCGGACGACGGCGCGCCGTCGAGGGGCAGCAGGATGCGGTGGATGCCGGTCATCGAGGCGACCTTCTGATCGATCTCCGGGCGGACCAGCAGCACCGGACAGGGCGCCCGACGGATGACCTCTTCGACGACCGGTCGAACGGTCCGACCGTGGTAGGCCGTCCTCCCTCGGGTTGTCATCACGATCAGGTCCGCGTGGGCGTCCCGCGCAAAGTGGACGATCGCGTCGGCTGGTCGTCCGACGATCTGATCCACGACCAGCCCGCGCGTCTCCTCCGGTCGCAGGTCAATGAGACGGAGGAGCGCGTCGGGCGCGACCGGCGCCTCCAGAACGTGGACGACGTGAATCGTGCCGTGGACGATACCCGCGACCAAGCGGGCCACCGGCAGCGCATCCTTCGCCTCGCGCGAGCCGTCGAGTGGCACGAGGATCAGCGGGATGGAAGGGTCTCCCGGAGCACGGAGCGCGCCGTGGCTCCGCGGCCCTGTCGTTGACTGGCGTTTCGCGTCGGTCATCGGGCCACCTCCGTCCACTGCGTCCAGGTCGCGCCGGTCTTGCTTGCTTGTAGCCGTCGCCCGGGCTCGAGGACCGCGCGCGGCTCTCCGCCCGTGCCCAGTCCGACGACCAGCGCGGGGCCCCGCTCGAGAGCCACCTCGATCGACGGAGGAGCCACGGACACCGTCACCGCGACCTGCCGTCCGCGCCAGCGCAAGGGCAGCTCCAATCGCTGCCATCCTGGCAGGAGCGCGGGGTCGAACCACAGTCCATCGTCGCGCACCTGGACCCCGCCCGCGCCAAAAACTGTCGCCTGCCAGAGCCCTCCCTGGGCGCCGAGGTGGACTCCCCCGGCGGCGTTGCCCATGTTATTCGCCAGGTCGATGTCGGCTGCCTGGCGAAAGTAGCGCCGGGCACGCTCGCGGTCGCCCAGCCGTGCCGCGACGAGCGCGTGCATGCTCGGGCTGAGCGAGCTTCCGTGGGCGCAGCGTGGTGCGTAGTACCGGAAGTTCGCCACCCGCACCTCCGCCGGTAGCTCATCCCAGAGCAGATACACCAGCAGAACGACGTCGGCCTGCTTGATGATCTGCGACCGAGCGACCCGCTCTCGGCCGAGGAGGACGTCGATGGGCGCGGTCCGCGGCTCGAACTGCTCCAGATCGATGTCCTCGAGATCGAAATAGCCACGAAACTGCTCGAAAAGCTTGGTGCGCGGGTCGAATCCTGTGTAGATCGCGCGGGCGATGTCTCGCCAGCCCTCGAGCTCTTCCCCGTCGAGGGCGAGCTGCTCGGCGAGCTCCGCCCAGCGCCTGGGCCAGCGCTGCTGCAGCCACTCCGCCGTCTCGAGCCCGCGCTGGAGGTTCCAGCGCGCGAGACAGTTCGTGTACGCGTTGTCGTCAACACCTTCGTGATACTCGTCGGGGCCGATGACCCCGAGGATGTGATACCTCCCATCGTCACCCAATCGGGCTCGGCTCGCCCAGAAGCGAGCGGTTTCGAGCATGATCTCGGCGCCCGCGTCTCGAAACAGGTCGTCGTCGCCCGTTGCTCTCCAGTAGTGCCAGGTGGCGTAGGCGACGTCCGCGCTGATGTGGTGCTCCTCGTCGGCCGTGCGGATGCGAATCACCTCGCCATCGGGCAGAATCGCGACCGGTGGCGTCGCTTCCTGGCCAAGTGTCGTCGTCTCCCACGGATACAGCGCACCCCGATATCCCAGGGCACGCGCCTTCGCCCGTGCGCCCGGAAGGGTATGGTAGCGGAACATGACGAGCGCTCGCGCGGACGGCGGATGGGTGAACACGAAGAACGGCAGCACGTAGATCTCGGTATCCCAGAAGATGTGGCCCTTGTACGATTCTCCGGTCAGCCCCCGCGCCGCGATCGAGACGCGGTCGTCGTCGGGATTCGACGAGGCGATCAGATGGTACAGGCCGAAGCGCACCGCGCGCTGTGCCGCCTCGTCTCCGTCGATCTGCACGTCGGCCATCCGCCAGCGATCCGCCCACGCCCGCGTGTGCTCGCGCCAGAGCACGTCATTCCCCCGGGCGACGAGCCGGGCCAGGTGATCCACCGCCATCCGCTCCGGATCCTTGCCGTCCCGCGAGGTGTACACCGCCACCAGCTTGACGACGCGATACGCCTCGCCGATCGTCGCCTCCCAGGTCCACCGCTCGAGCGCGCGGCGATCTCCGACCTCCTGGGTCACGTCGGCGGCGAGTCCGGTGCGATCGTGGAGGTGGCTGCTCGCGGCCATGACCACGACCCCGCCGCTGTCTGGCACACTCTCGGCGACGATCACCGGAGGCCGCGCCAGCGGGCCGGTACCGGAACGCGCCGCGCCGGAGCGAGCGGCGCCGAGATGGGTCTCGACCGGCGCGTTGGTCGTGGTCGCGTCGACCTCGCTCTCGACCGTGACAGTCGCACTGTAGTTCTCCGGGGTCAGCAGCAGCACCTCGACCAGCGCGTGGCGGTCGGCGAGCGAGGCGAAGCGCAGCGTGCGCAGGTGCGTGATCCGCCCGGCGCGATCGCGGTAGCGCCAGACGTGCTCGAAGACTCCCCGACACAGGTCGAGCACGCGCCGCTGCTCGAGCGTCTGCCCGTGATCCATCTGCACCTCGTCGCCCGCGACCAGGACATTGAACCGGTCCCAGTCCGGTGCGATGACGTATTCCGGGATCGACTGCGGCTGCCGTGTGTAGACGCCCGCGATGAACGTTCCCGGCTGCGCGACGGCACGGTGCCCGTGGATCGAGCCGCGCGTGCCGACGTAGCCATTCGCGATCGTGAACAGGCTCTCGATCTCCCGCTCGCGGGCCGGGTCGAACCCCTCCTCGACCAGCAGCCACGAGCGGTCGGAGCCAGACGAGTGATGAGGTGCAATCTCTGCTGGCGAGGCGGCCGTGTCGACGTGCGTCGGCGCTCCCGTTTCTCGATGCAGGGCGATCTGCTCGTCGAGCAGCGCCCGAAAGCACGGCGGTCCGCCGCCCAGGTGAATCACGCCCGGCGGCACGCCGTTTGGCTCGCGACCAACGGACACGACGACGGCTCCCTGTGCGTCGGGTACGAGCATGCGCGCGTCGCTGCCCTCGAATCCGGCGATTGGTCCGAACTCATCCCCGGCGATCAGTACCTCTTCGATCGGGATGCCGCAGGGGATCACCAGCGTGCGCAATGCCCAGGCGATCGAGTCGCCCTTGTCGGTCAGCCCGACCTCGATGTGCTTCACGTCGCTGGTGATGCGCGCGTCGGCGAGCCCCTTCGAGCGCGCGACCTGGCGGGTGAGGTCGAAGATCTCGTGGATTCCTCCGTGAATGCCGCCTTCTTTCAGCCGCTTCTCGACCGCGATCAGAAGCTCGCCGATCTCGGACTTCAGGGGATTCGCCCACCGTGGCTCCGGGATCAGATCGAGCTTCCGGCGATTCAGGCGGTTATAGACAATCCGGATCTCGAGGCGGGACCGCTGCCAGACGATTCGCCGGACGTCCTCGACGATCTCGGTCAGCAGGCGATTCTCCCGGGCAGTCGCGACGCGCTTCCAGAGGAGCACCGGACGCGATTGGTCGTCGAAGCCGAACACCTCGGAGCCGCGATTGGTGCAGACGTACAGACGCCGTTTGAATGGCCCGAGCATCGGCGCGGAAAGCTGCCGGTCGACGTTCTGGAAATTGGTGCCGGTGATGACGACCACGGACACGCCGAGACGCAGCAGATCCTCGATCCGGTCGCGCACGGCTCGGGTGTCTTCCTCGCGCGTCATCACCGCGGTGCCGTCCCAGTCGAAGGCGAGGACCGCGAAGGGACGCTGGAGCGCATCCACCCCCTCGATTGGCTGGAGGCAGGGCGATGCGACCTCGCTGCCGACGCGTGGCTCAGCCACGGGAGATTTCATGGCGTCCTCGGTTCCGTCTCTGAATCATCGTCGGCGGTGAGTGGCTGACAGTTCGGATTGTCGCGGCAGCAGCCTCCGTGGCCGCGACGCGTTCGACCTTGACACGCGGGAGGAGGCGTGCGATGTCGGTGGGACTCCCGAGCGCGGTGCCCGGCGTCATCGCCGTCGCGGCGCCGGCGGCCGTTCCCAGGCGCAGCCCCTCGACGATGTCGTCGCCACGCGCGATGGCCAGCGCGAAGCCGGCGACCATCGAGTCGCCCGACCCGACCGTACTCCGCCGTCCCACGACCGGCGGGACCGCGTGCCAGACCGTCGAGCGATCGGCACAGATGGCTCCCTGCGCGCCGAGAGAGATGACCACCACCTCGGGTCCGCGGGCGACGAGCTCGCGCGCCGCCTGAACCACCGAGGGGAGGTCTGGCAGTGGCCGGCCGACGAGGTCCTCCGCCTCGCTGCGATTGGGCTTGATCAGGTATGGCCGCGCCTGGATGCCGAGACGCAGCGGGTCGCCCGCGGTGTCCAGGATCGTCCGGACTCCGACGGAGTGCGCGAGCGCGATGTAGTCGGCGTAGAAGGTGTCGGCGACGCCCGGCGGGAGGCTTCCGGCCAGGACGATCACGGGCTTGAGGGAGAGCCAGACGCGGACGTCCTCGTCAAGTCGATCCAGGTAGCGGGCACCGATCTCCGGGCCACGGTCGTAGAAGCTGGTTCCCCGGTCGGTGGATTCGTCGAAGATCGTCACGTTCAGACGGGTCTGGCCGGGCACGCGAATCAGATGGCTCTGAACGCCCTCGGCTTCGAGCGCGCGCGCGATCAGCTCTCCGATCTCGCCCCCGATGAAGCCGAACGCGATCGTCGGCCAGCCCAGGCGATCGACTAGGCGGGAGACGTTGATCCCCTTGCCGCCGGGATCGAGGTACGATTCGCAGACGCGGTTGACCTCGCCCAGCGCAACGTGACGCATCCGAATCGCCTTATCGACCGCCGGATTGAGGGTAATCGTCAGGATCATCGCCTCGCTGGCCATCGGGGCTCCCCGGTGCAATCGGTGTCGGGGAAGCAGGTCAAGACGCGTGCCGAGGGAAAGGGAAAGGGACGTGGTGTCGGCCTATCTGCACAGTACTAGGTGTTTCTCTGCAGAAACACCCCCCGAACACCAAACACACCATCCTGCCGCTCCCATCGCGGCCCCGCGCGTGCTCTCTATCATGAAAGAGCACTTTCGGGCCTCGAAAAGTCACGATCGGCGCCGGGCCGGTGGTGCCCTCCAACGACGCCGACCCTAGCCCAGACGCGGCGTCTATGCCCGTGGCGGCCGCTTCGACAGCGCCAGATCGAGAACCGACAGCGTCCTGCCGTAACCTCCCTCGACCTCTAGCCCGGCGATCTCCTGCAGGTCCTGCAGGTGACGTCCTGCCCGTTTCGCACTCGCGATCGCCTCGTCGAGCAGCTTCGGATCGACCGGCGTTCCCGTCCTGACCCGCTGCCGCACGATCTCGCTGAGCCCGACCGTCGCGGTCAGATCATTACTGATCAGGTGGGCCGCCGTTCGGGCGGCCAGCCGCGCTCCTTCCAGCCGCGCGCGATCAAGCGCGGCGAGCTCCTGCTCGCTGTACGCACCGCCCTCATCCTCGGCCGGCGCTCCGCGCCGCCGGCGGCGCGAGCCCCGGCCCTGCGCGCCGGTCGCGACGCGCTCGGCCAGACGGCGCTGGAGCATCCCGATCAGGTTCGACAGACTGATACAGTTCCGATACGTCTCCTCCAGAAGCATCCGCGCCCCGTCGACGGTCTCGGTGACGGCGGCGCACATCGCGCGCACGCGCTGCAGATCCTCGATCAACGACTCGCTCTCACTCCGGGTCGCGCCCAGGTCCTCCGGATCCCCATCACTGCGTCGAATGGAGACGATGCTCGCCGGATCGGGAGTTGATGGTGTTTGATCGCTCATCTCGTTTCTCCCAGAGAATGGGCCTCCCACCTCCGGTCACGGCAAGAAACGTTCCACTTCTTTCGCATCCTTCGTGGTTGTCGGCACATCTTCGGTCTTGAAAGGTCGATACCCCACCTCGGCGTGATTCTTGCAGCCGGGAGTTAACGTGAAGGGGGATGAACGCGCATGTACCTTCTCACCGTTCCCGAAGTTGCCGAACGCATCCGGGTCAGTCCGGAGCTCGTCCGACGCTGGCTCCGACAGGGGCGACTCCGAGGAGTTCGTCTAGGAGGAACCCGGCTGGGGTGGCGCATCCTCGATGCCGACCTCGAGAGATTTCTCGTATCGGCCGGCCTGCCGGTCGCGGATAGCCTGACCTCCGCCGGCCACCTCGTCGGAACGCCCCCCGAGCCGATCCGGACGACGCCACCGGGAAGATCCCGTCGCGCGAGACGTCACCGGGGAAAGCACGTCTGAGCCAGGCCGGCAGCGCGAAGCGACGGCCTGCCACGTGACAACCCACGGCGGATCCACCGCCGGCGCGCTTCGCCCCGGCGGGACGGGCGACGACGCCCCGCCCGATCCCGCCGGGGGATCACGAGCCCCGCGCCTGCAGCCAGGATCTACTGACCACGAAACGCAGCTCGCGCGGCTCTCCGAGAATCGCCGCGACGACCCGGCTCATCGGCTCGCCCAGCCGACGCTCCAGGAGGTCGCGTGCGAACCGACTGACCGTCCCGATCACCAGCACGCCATCGGCTTGATCGATCAGCACCGCCTGCTCCAGCCAGGCGCGGTTCTGCCAGCCGATCGGCTCGCGCAAGAGCTCGTCGGTGACCAGTCGCCAGAGCTGCCAGCTCGTCACCGGTCGATCGGCGGATACGATGAACGACGGAATAACCGGCGCGTCCGGCGCGTCAAACGGATCGATGGGTACGTGACCCGGACCATCCTCGGCGCCACGCTCGGAAGCAGCCGCGTCGGTAGCCGGTGGCGTCGTCTCCCCCGCGCCGTCGTCGCTCCGGCGATCGGACCTTCTCCCGGCCCGCTGCTGCCGGTGCGAGGTCATCGCCCTTTCCCAGCGCTCGCAGATCGTCTCGATTCGGCGGGGTGCAACGAACGCGCTACCACTGTCCACTGCCTCGATGATCGCAGCACGCAGCCAGGCCGCGCCGGTCGACGACGGCTCTGCCCGCCGCGCGGCTGGATCGAAGCGACGGAGGAGCTCGGCCAGCCGCTGCCGCTCGAGCCGCGTCGGGGGGCGATCGTTCGCATCGGTGTACGCCTGCACGACCTCCTCCGGGAGATCGTCTGCCACCGAGTCCGTCGTCGCGGAGGGGCCGGCCGGCATTCGCTGCTGGCGTGTCCGTGACGTGCGACGTGCCGAGGTGTGCCGATTGTCGTCGTGGTCCTTCTTCTGGTGAGTATCTCTTCCGGAGAGTACCTCTTCTTCTGACAATGTGTCAGTCATATGTATTGCTGACAAATTGTCAGTAAGGGGCATCGCCGGTCTATCTGGCAAATTGTCACCGAGAGACCGCTCGGGGAGATCGGGCGACCTGGGTGACACGATGTCATTCAGGTCGGGCGCGACGGTTTCCTGGAGCTGATTGCGCCGGGCCGTCTCCTCGGCGAGGATCTGCTCGGCAGCCATCCGTGTCAGGGCGGCCTCGTCGTCAGGAAGGAGAGGATCGTCCATCGCGACGACGTACGCACTGGAGGTGCGCACCTTCTTCCCCAGCACCGGATCGTACCGGTAGCGGTGCTGGACGCGCACGAACTTCCGGGCGAGTGGGTCCTGCAGGGCACGAATCACCGTTCGGACCGATACGCCGATCGCCCGCGCAAGCTCCTCCTGCGACGGCCAGCAGTAGTCGCGCCGCTCGCCGGTACGCGGGTTGTAGTAGCAGCGATCCCGCAGCTCCATGATCAGGAGGGTAAGCACCGGGCCGAGAAGGGGTTTCCACTTGCGGAAGAAGTAGCGCGTCTCGACGTGGAGATTCGAGGGGTGGACGATCTGGTTGCGGAGATCGTGGTAGAACGGAAGGACCTCGAGGCGCTCGTGTCGGAGCCGCGCGATCACCGCGTCGATCGGCGCTATCCGGTCGCCCGAGCCCGTGTCCCCGCCTCCCCGCTCGCCCACTGCCTCGGTTCCGCCGGATCTGGTGCTGGAGTCGTCCATGGGCGCTCCTCTTGGCGATTATCCCGTATTCTGCGATGATAGATCGCAAGAATTGACATCTACCCGCGCCGAGAGGTAGCCGTGCGATCGTGCATCACAAAAGCTGCGATGGGCTACCGGCCAGCGCGATCGGCGCGGCCCGGCGCGCCGATCAGGCGCCGCCGGGCGACGTCGCACTGGCGACGATCTGATCCAGATAGAAGATCTCGAGCGCGGCGGCGCGCCCGCTCCCGCGCGTGGTCACCGACACGCGTTCGCCCAGGAGGAAGAGATAGCCGCGGCGGGCTGGACGCACCCGCGCGACCTCGAGCTCCTCGAGGGCGCGAATCAGCTTGGTCAGGGTGTTGCGCGAGCAGTCGACCGCGCGGTCCATCATCTCTTCGGCCGTGGCGTACGCGACGAGATAGCCCTCGTCCCGCAGCCGCCGATACTCGTCCGGGGCGAGCGAATCGTCGCGGCCAGCCCGCGCCCTCAGCCAGAAGTAGAGCTTCTGGCTGTCTCCGGACCACCGCCGGAAGATCGGGGCATCGACAAAGCGCGCTGGAAGAAAGATCGTCTCGTTCAGACGCGGCCTCCTGGACAGCGCCGCGCGGAGCCTGCGAACGGCAGGCCCGCCGGCTGCAGTATACGGCCATCGCGGGCCGATGTCAAGAATTGTAGCGTCGATGATCTTTCCCCATAGTAATGTGAAGAACGAACGAATGTTCGTGGCCGCCGCCGGCCGCGCAGCTCCGTCCCCCCGTCCCGCCGAATCGGTCAAGCGGCTAATCAAGGAATTCCACCCGGGGTGCTATACTACCCGCCGAGGTTTGTGGGGGGTGGTTGACGTATGAGTCAGACGACGCGGGAGGAGTTTGCCCGGTGGCTGCGCGAGCAGTTGCGCTCCCAGGGATGGATGGTCTCTGACTTCGCGCAGAGCGTCGGGGTTCGCCCATCCGCGGTCTACCGTTGGACTGCCGGACAGCGAACGCCGACCGATTCGCAGGTGGAGAAGATCAGTCAGGCGCTCAAGGTCAGCCCCGAGGTCGTATGGGAGGCCCTCGCGCGATCCGGCGTGGCACCATCGCCGCCCTCGACGCGCGCGGAGCGGGCAACGCCTCCGACCGCGCCGGCGACTCCCGATGCCCAACGTCCGTTCGCACGCTGGCTGCGCGAGCAGCTCGCCACGCGGGGCTGGTCCACTGGCATCTTCGCGCGCCGGCTCGACCTCGATCCCGTGACGGTTCGCGCGTGGCTGAACGGCGTACGCAATCCCGCGACGGTGCAGCTCCCGCGCATCGCCGCGGTGCTCGAGGTCGACGTCGAGACGGTGCGTAGCGTGCTCGAAAGCTGATCTCCGTCGGTCCTCGCGGTCGGTACGCAGACCGGGCGGACGAGCGACCCGCTGACTTCCCTCTCTCGCACCAGGAGGGGATGAGCCCCGGGAAGTCGCACCATCGCGTCCGCGGCCTCGACGCCGGGGCGTCGGCGCGACGGTCCGAGGAGGCGCGCGCCTCCTCACGACGACTGGACGGCTCGGTGGTCTCCGATCAGCAGCCGGAGATCAGGCGGCGGAGATCCGCGATGCGGTACGGCTTGGCGACGATCGCGTCGACGCCGCGCGCGCGCGCCTCGTCGGGGTCGATCTGAGCTCCCCACCCGGTCGCCAGGCAGAAACGCGTCGTGGGATACCGCGCGCGAACCACCTCGGCGAGCTGCCAGCCGTTCATGCCCGCTCCCATCCCGACGTCCGAGATCACCAGATCGAACGGCTGCTGCTCGAGGATCCGCAGCGCCTCCTCGCCCGACGTGGCCAGCTCGACGGTGTGGCCGTCCGCGCCCAGCATCAGGGCGATCAGCTTCGCCAGGGGGAGCTCGTCGTCGACGGCGAGAATGCGCAGCGAGGTCCTGGTCGGCGTCGCCCGCGGCGGTGGTGGTTCTGCCGCCGGAAACACGAGGCGAAATGTGGTTCCCTCTCCCAGTCTCGTCTCCAGGGTGATCTCGCCTCGGTGCTGCTGGACGACGCTCAGGACGATCGGCAGCCCGAGGCCAGTGCCACGCTCGCCTTTGGTCGTGAAGAAGGGCTCGAAGACACGCGCGCGAACCTCCTCGGACATGCCCGTACCGTTATCGCTCACCTCGACCTCGACCCGGTCGGAGCGCCGTCGGGCGATCAGCCGGATGATCCCACCCTCGGGCAGCGCGTCGACCGCGTTGAAGACGAGGTTCGCGAACGCTTCGCGGAGACTCTCCGGCGAGCCTTCGATCGTCGTGTCGCCGACGACGGAGACGTCCACTTTCACCTCGCGCCCCTCCGCCTGGGCGGCATCGCGCCAGCGCGGCGCGGTCAGTCGAACGACGTCGGCGAGAAGCTCGCCGAGGACGATCCGGCTCGTCGGGAGCTCCCGCGGAGGGCGCGCAAAGGTGAGGAGATTTCTGATCGTCTCGGCTCCATCCGTCGACGCCTGGACGATGACACGCAGCGACTCCCGGAGAGCGCCCGCGTCGTACTCGTCACGATCGAGTGCCTGGAGAGCCAGGTCGGCGTGACCGGTGATGAGCGCGAGGTACTGGTTCAGGTCGTGGGCCACGCTGCTGGCCATCTGACCGAGCGCGCGGAGCTTCTCGATCTGAGCAAGATTCTCGATCTGGCGCTCGGCCTCTTTGCGGGCGGTGACGTCGATGAAGCTCGACACCACCTTGTATGGCCTGCCGTCGGGTCCCGGGACGGGCACGGAGGTGATCTGGAGCCAGCGCCGTTCGCCAGAGGGTCGGTCGATCCCCATGGTGAAGTTGCGAACGGTCTGACCGGTCTTCAGCGCGATCAGGCCCGGGCGCTCCTCGGGCCGCAGCGCCGAGCCATCCTCTCGGAACGCTGGCCAGGCGTCCTCGGAACGCCGCCCTCGTAGCTCCTCGGCCGGGATGCCGAAAATCTCCGCCGCGGCGGCGTTGACCTCGGCGACGCATCCGGACGCATCGCGAACGAGAATCCCACAGGAGATTGCTTCGTAGAGGGAACGCAGCTCGTGCTCCGAGGCGGCGAGCGCGCTGGCAAGAGCATCGGCCTCGATCCGCCGTCGCTCGGCCTCGCCGTAGAGGCGACTGATCTCGAGCACCACGCCAAGCTGGGTGGCGATCAGCGACAGAAACTCGACGTCGCCGCTGGCAAAATCCCGCTGGACGGTCGAGTACATCGCCATGGTCCCGACCGCCCGCTCGCCGACCAGGATGGGCACGGCCAGACACGAGGTGATCCCCAGCTCGCGTTCCCACGGGGCCGCCTCACTCCAGACGGCGTAATTCTCCACGATCACCGGCTGATGGCTCGTGAACGCCAGACCAGCCGCTCCCCGCTCCGATGGGCTCAGGCGAATGCTCTGGGGGTGGCAGGCGAGATTGGCCGCCAGGAGGGACAGGCAGTCCGTGTCGGGATTCAGCCAGGCCAGGGCTGCGCCATCGACTGACAGCGAGTCCCGAAGGTAGTCGACGACCGGCCGGGCCAGCGCCCGTGGATCCGGGGGCGCGCCGGTCGCGAGCAGCGACTGCAGAAGCTGGCGCAGACGGGCTCGCGCTCCCTCCGAGATCATTCTGTCGGCCATGTCCACACCACCCCGTCTCTCATTCCGAAGATCTCTCGCGGATTCGCCCGCCGTGCGTCTGCTGTGCCGGGGAGGGGCCAGGTCTCCCTCACCCCGAGTCCTTCTCCCGTGCGCGAGAGAAGGGGGCGGAGCGGTGATCCCGGGCGCTCCAGGAAAGGAGATTACTCCTCTAAACTCGTTCCAAGGTGAGACTCACATTGGATGTGCTTGATTTGCGCAGCAAATCAAGCACATCCAATTGTAGTTTCCACCCTGGACTTACTATAGGATGCCCTCTCCGTGCCGACGGTGACTATACTACGGTAGGATGACGAGTCAAGAGAAGAAAAAGGAGATCACACGAGGAAAACGTGGCAGTGCATCCACGTATTGTCTGCCTGGCTGGCGCGGGGAGCCGGTCCGGTCGCGCCTGGGAGATCTTCGACGGCATCATCCGCTACCTGACCGTCGCCGGCGGATTCGACCGCGCGGATTTCGTCGAGGCGAGCTACCGGGTCAGCAGCGCGGGCGAGCCACTCCCCTATGGAGAGAGCGACTCGACCGTGCCGCTCGCCGTGGCGACCGGCGCCGTTGCTCGCTCGCTGGAGTGGATTCGACGCGCGGCTGGAACAAAGCTCCATCTGCTGGGCTGGAGCCTCGGCGGGGTTGTCCTGTTCGACGCCGCCGCCGAGCTGGTGAGGTCGGACCCTTCCTGGGTGCGCGACCTTGGCTCGATCGTGACGCTCGCCAGTCCCTTGCTCGGGACGGACCTCGACGGGATCGACCTGGTCGGAGAATTCGCGGTCGGTCCCGTCGGGGGTGATCTCGCCCGGCGCGCTGCTGACCCGGCCCAGAAGGACCAGGTGCGCGCGCGGGCGCGCGCGCTTCGGGAGTCGGGCATTCGGGTCGTCACGCTTGCTGCCGAGGACGACGCCGTCGTGACGCCCGAGGATGCGCTCCTGCCAGCAGAAGGAAGCGAGCCAGGCGCGTTCATCCTTCGCCCGCGGCGGAGGAACGGTGCTCCCTACGTCGAGAGTATCCTCGGACACTGGGATCTGCCGTACGATCCGATCTGCTGGCGACACGTTCTGGCCGCGATCGGACCGGCGGAACGGCCTGGCTGATCGCGCCGCTGCTGTCAGGGAGTGGGAGTAGGGGTGACCGTCGTGCCGGGCGTTGCCGTCGTTGTCGGACTGGCTGCTGGCGTGGCGGCGCTGGTTGGGGTGCCGGCGACGGTTGGAGTGGCCGCCGGGGATGGAGACGCTGCTGGTGTGCCCGCGGCTGGTGCCGTTGTCGGCGTGGCGCCAGTCGGCGTCCCCGCAGCCGGGGCCGCCGTGGTCGGCGTTGGCGTGGCCGATGGACCGCACGCGGCCACGATCGAGACCAGGACCATGCCACCAGTAGCGGCGAGCAGTTCGCGACGAGAAAGGCTCGGTTTGAACGTCACGGGTTCCTCCTCGACTCGGAACGTATCCTAAGGCGACTGACAAGCAGACCGCCTGCCACATTATACTCAGTTAACACATCAAACGCAAACGACCGAGGTAGCGTCCGCACGAGAACGCGTACGGATAGAGAGAAATTCCGCTCTATCTGGCCCGCGCGAGGCTCTGCACCGGTGCATCCGGAGTAGTCACCGGACCGGGCATCGGATATAGTGTGCGCGTCGTCAGGTCGTGTATGGAGGAAGGGAGGAGCGAGCGATGACCCCGGAGAAGGGTGTTGACCTTTCCGCGATGCAACGCGCCTATCGCGAGCAGTCCGGGCTGGACGAGTTCCGTCTGGCGACGCTACGCGCGATCTTACCGGGAATCGTGGCCCTGGCCGTCCTGTATGACGTCTGGCTCGGAGCCTGGCCGGATCAGCGCCCGGCCCAGCCCTGGCCTCTCGACCTCCTGCTCCTTGCCGTGGGGATCGGTCCCTGGTTTCTCCTGCGTCGCGGCGTCGTGGCCGCGGGAGTAGCTCTCTACGTCGGCCTGACCGTCGCGGTCGTCGCCGCGACCTACCTCCACCCCGCCTATCCGGTCGTCTGTGTGCTTGCTCTGCTCGTCGTCCTGATCGCGACCATCCACGGCTGGCCTTCGGGTCTCGCCAGCGCCGGGGGCTTCAGCGGACTGATCGTGATCCTGCAGAGCCAGCCTCTCTTCCACCTGCCGCCGGCCGCCGCGGCCATGGCGCTGGTGATGGTCTGGCTTGGCGCCATGCTTGCCTGGATCAGCGCGCGCCCGGTCGAGGCCGCGCTCCACTGGGCCTGGTACAGCTACGTCCAGGAGCTCAAGGCAGTCGACGCCGCGCGGGACCGCCAGGCAGAGCTCGCCCGTCTCAACCGCAGCCTGCGCGACGCCTGCGAGCAGCTCGAGACCGCCAACCGGGAGCTCGATCGGGCGCGACGCGCGGCGATCAAAGCACGCCTGCTCCGTGATCGCTTCGCCGCCACCGTCAGTCACGAGATGCGAACGCCCCTCAATCTCATCATCGGCTTCAGCGAGGTCATGGTCGAGACGCCGGAGGTGTACTACGGCGAGCGTCTGCCGAGTGCCTTCCACGAGGACCTGCGAGCCATCTATCGGAACGCCTGTCACCTCTCCCAGCTTGTCAACGATATTCTCGACCTCGCCCAGATCGAAGCGGATCACCTCGCGCTCGAGAAGACCTGGACCTCCCTGCCCGAGATCATCGACGAAGCGGTGCTCGTCACGCGGGGCCTCTTCCAGACGAAGGGTCTCTATCTCGACGTCGAGGTGCCGCGCGACTTGCCGCTGGTCCTCGCCGACCGGACGCGTATCCGCCAGATCATCATCAACCTGCTCAGCAACGCGGCCCGCTTCACCCGGGTCGGCGGGATCACGATCGGCGCCCGCGAGACCGAGAATGACGTCCTCGTCTCAGTTCGCGATACCGGCTCGGGCATCCCGCGCGAGTACATCCAGCAGATCTTCGACGAGTTCAGCCAGGCCGATACGCCCCTGCGTCGCGAGGTCGGCGGCTCCGGTCTGGGGCTGACGATCAGCAAGCGCCTGGCTGAGCTGCACGGCGGTAATCTCTGGGCCGAGAGCGAGCTCGGCCGGGGCAGCACCTTCTCCTTTACGCTGCCCAAGCTGACGAACGTCGCCGCCGGCACCAGCCGCCCCGAGTGGGAGACGTGGATCCGGCTCCACGAGGGCCCGTCGCCAGGAAAGACTGTCCTGGCGATCGCCTCCGGTCGTGTCCCGCTCCAGCTTCTCCAGCGACACCTCGAGGGCTACCACGTCCTCGCCGTCACGTCGCCAGAGCAGGCCCGGCGGGCAGCCCGTCGCGCGCACGCTGCCGCGGCGATCGTGATCGGATCGGACCTCCCCGCGTGCCAGCACCCCCTCGATACCCTGGCATTACCCGACGGTCTCCCGGTCATCTCCTGCAGCATCGACGGGCCGGACCGGTCGAGCCGGCTGGCGGGGATCCACGCTTACCTCACCAAGCCGGTGACCCGCGCGCAGCTCAAGGCCAGCCTGCGCGGTATCCCGCGGTCCGCCGCCTCCTGTCTCGTCGTCGACGACGACCCCGACGCCACGCGGCTCCTCGGGCGCATGATCGGGGCGCTCCGACCAGACTGCGAGGTTCGCGTCGCGACCGGCGGTGCCGAGGCGCTGGCGGTGCTCGACACCTGGCGCCCGGGGGTGATCCTGCTCGATCTGATCATGCCTGGCGTCGATGGATACGCCGTGTTGCAGGCAATCCAGGCCGACGAGCGCCTGCGCGGTACGCCGGTGATCATCGTCAGCGCCCAGAGCGACGCCACCGAAAGGATCAGCGCGAAGCAGATCGCGCTCACCGCACCGCGTGGCGTCGGGCCAGCCGAGCTGATCCGTTACCTCAAGGCGAGCCTCGACCTGATCACCGAGGTAGCCCCAGGTAACGATCGAGCGTTGAACGGAGCGCGAGCGGATTGATGGGCTTGGGAAGGTAGGCGACCGCGCCAAGTGCCAGCGCCAGCGAAGGCTCGGGCAGGATCGAGCAGACGATGACCGGAATTGCCTGCGTCCCCGCGTTGCTGCGCAGCCGCTCCAGGATCTGCCAGCCGTCGAGCCCGGGCATCATCACGTCGAGGGTGATCAGCGAGGGATGCTGCTCCTCGGCGAGCGCGAGTGCCTCCTCGGCGGTGGTCGCCTGGATCAGTCGATAGGTGTGGCCGAGATAGCGCCGAAACAGCAGCACGACGTCAGGATTGTCGTCGATCACCAGGACGGTCGCCCGCTCGGTCATCGGCAGGTCGAGGACCAGGAGAAGCGATCCGGTGCCGTCGTCGGTAACGCTCAGGCGCGCCCCCTGCATCTCGGCCAGGCGTCGCATCGTCGCGAGCATCGCGGGGTCGTCCGTGGGTCGCCGGGTGATCGACGAGATGGTCAGAATGATCCGCGTCTCGCTCTCGGCCGCGTTGATCCGCACGTCAGAGTCCCAGGTCAGGTCGACGGCCTGGGTGATCAGGCCGATGACGATCTCGCGAAGAATCAGCGGATTCATCGCGACCGGTGGAAGTGTTCGTGGTACGTCCGCGACGACCCGACACCGGTGGTTCTGGATCAGCGGGCCGGTCGTCGCGAGCGCGCCGTCGACCACGTCCGCCAGGTGACACGCGCTTCGGGGAGCCACCCGGCCGAGGTGCAGGAGCTCATCCTCGACGTCCAGCGCGTCGGCTCCGGCGCCGCTGGCAGCCTGATCCGGTGCCGCGGTCGACCGGGGCTGAGCGGTGGGAGAACCGGCCGACGACCGGTAATCATCCCACAGCAGCGTACAGAGCGCGTCGAGGGCCTGGCGGTGGTCGCGTCGGCCCTGTCGATCCGAGACCCCGAGCTGCTTGCTGAGCTGATCCGGCGGGACGCCCTGGAGATAACGCAGTGAGATGTAGTGATATTTGCGCCAGGCGAGCGAGTTGGGCGGCACGTCTGGCCCGGGCTTGAGGCGCTCGATCGCTTCGACCAGCAGGCGACTGAGCGCGCGTCCGCGCAGCGCGGGCGGAGCATCCGCCGCGAGCAGGCCGCTGAGCGGATGAAATTGCAGGTAGAAGTGGTCAAACAGGTGGGCCAGCGCATCCTCGACGTGACGTGCAAACGTTTCCTGGTCCATACATCCCACCTCTGCCCCGCCCACCCCGTCACCGGCAGCACGACGGACAATCGCGGTGCGGGTAGAGGTTGCACCGCGTCGTCGCATCGACCCTGCGACCCGCGCGAGGCCGGGGAGTCCGCTCGATGTCCGCGCCGTGGCCGCGGTGAGTCCCGCGTGAGACCGCCCGCTGCTTGTGACGAGTGCCCCGGCACATTATAAATGCAAGCGCAACGCGGGGGCGGATCGACGGATACAATCTACCGGATAGGAGTAAGAGCTGATGGCAGGTGTCTCACTTTCGAGGCGCGATCTCAGTCGACGGTCATTTCTGACGACCCTGGTTATCGGAGGTGCCAGCGCGGTTCTCGCGGCGTGCTCCTCGGCACCGGCCGCTCCGACCGCTGCTCCAGCCCAGCAGTCGAGCGCGGCCCAGCCAGCGGCCCCGGCTGCGACCGCGACACCGGCCGCCGCCCAGCAGCAGGCCGCAGCCGCACCCACGGCGACTGCCGCCCCGGCCCAGCAGGCCGCGAGCTCGGCGGGTAAGGTCACGGTGGACTTCTGGAACCCGGCCGATGACAAGCTCGGCAAGAAGATCATCGCGGATCTGGTGGATCAGTATAACAAGCAGAGCACCAAGTACGTCGCGAAGGATACGATCGTTCCCGACTCGAACCACTACGCGAAGTACACCACGGCGATCGCCAGCGGCCAGGCGCCGGGCGGAATCATGACCTACGAGTACACCCCGATCGTCGAATGGGCCTCCCAGGGCTTCATCGTGACGATGGACGATTACCAGAAGACGATGGGGATCAAGGAAGAGGATTACTTCCCGGTCGCCTGGCAGATGATTCACTTCCACGGCCACCTCTGGGGCTTCGCCCAGGAGTTCGACTTCGGCATCCTCGCCTGGAACAAGAGGCTCTTCCAGGCCGCTGGCCTCGATCCGAATACGCCGCCCAAGACGACCGACGAGATGGACAAGCTCGCGGCCCAGCTGACGAGCAAGGACGCCTCGGGCGCGCTCAAGCAGGTTGGCTTCTGTCCGTGGATCACCGGGAGCACCCTCCTCTGGACGGCGATCTGGGGTGGAAAGTACTACGACGCCGACAATGACAAATGGACGATCGTGACTGACGCCTCGGTCGCCGCGCTGGACTGGTATCAGAAATACGCCAAGCTGCTCGGCGGTCCGGACAAGGTGACGAGCTTTACCAAGCTGTTCACCGGCGACCAGACGCCGTTCTACGCTGAGCAGATGGCGATGGAGGCAATGGGCGAATATACGCCGATCACGCTCCCCGACCAGGCGCCCAAGCTCCAGTACGGCGTCGCTTATCCCCCCACGGCATCGGGTGTTCCCTACGGGACGGGCCAGACCGACGGTGGGAACGTCTTCCTGCTGCCGAAGGGCGCGCCGAATCCGGACGCCTCGATGGATTTTCTCGCCTGGATGGGTGGCCCGAAGGCAGTGCTCCAGTGGAACGTCCAGGAGAATAACGTGCCGCCGGTGAAGGCGGTCGCCTTCAGCGACGACTTCGTCAAGCAGGTCCCGCTGATGAAGACCTGGATCGACATGCTCAAAGAGAACAAGATGATCCCGCCGGCTACCTCGCCGATCGCCTCGTACTTCTTCGATCAGCTCACCACGGCACGGGATGAGGTCATCTACGGGCAGAAGAGTGCGAAGGACGCGCTGACCGAGCTCCAGAAGAAGGTCGATACCCAGGTCCAGCAGTTCAAGGCCTCTCACCCCAACTGGTGATCGCGTGACCAGGCTGCAGCGTGGCGAGATGATGACGGGCCTCGTCTTCATCTCGCCCTGGGTGATCGGCTTTCTCTGGTTCAACCTGTACCCGGTCGTGGCGTCGGTCTACTACAGCTTCACCTCGTTCCACGTGATGGAAACGCCTCAGTGGATCGGGCTGAATAACTTCACCACGCTGGCCGGAGATGACCTCTTCTGGACGTCTCTCATCAATACCGCCTACTACATCGTGGGAAGCGTGCCACTGGACCTGATCGCGGCACTCTTCTTCGCGGTGCTGCTCAACCTAAGGCTGCCATTGCGGGACTTCCTGCGAACCTGCTACTATGTCCCAACGGTCGTCCCGACGGTTGCCTCGGCGATCCTCTGGATCATGCTGTTCAATACACACGGGGGTCTGGTCAACGAAACGCTCGGGCTGTTCGGCATCCCGGAGATTCCGTGGCTGAGCAGCCCGACCTGGGCGATGCCGGCGCTGATCCTCCTGAGCATCTGGGGCGTGGGTACGGCGGTGGTGATCTTCCTGGCTGGCCTCCAGGACGTTCCGACGACGCTCTACGAGGCCGCTCAGCTCGACGGTGCCGGCTGGCTGCAGCTCGTCCGGCACGTCACCGTGCCGATGGTCTCGCCGGTGATCCTGTTCAATGGCGTGCTCGGCATCATCGGAGCGTCGCAGGTCTTCGCGGTACCCTACATCATGACCGGCGGCGGTCCACTCAACTCGACGCGTGTCTATTCGATCGAGCTCTTCCAGAATGCCTTCGTCTACTTCAAGATGGGGTACGCCTCGGCGATGGCCTGGATCCTCTTCGTCTTCATCTTCGGATTGACCTTGCTCTCGATGTACGTCTCGCGCAACTACGTCCATTACGAGTAAAGCGGGAAGAGGGGCGTGAATGGCTGAGCTCGTTCAAGCACCGGTCCTACCGGCGAGCCGCCGTCGAACCAACATCGCCAGTCGCGCCGTATCCATCGGCGGACGGGCACTTGCCCTGCTGGTGCTGCTCGTCGGTGCGGTCGGATTCGTCTTTCCACTGGCGTGGATGATCTCGACCTCGCTGAAAGATCTCTCCGAGGTCTTCACCGTGCCACCAGTCTGGATTCCCGCGACCCTGCACTGGGAAAACTATCCAAATTCGCTGACCTACTTTCCCTTTCCACTCTACCTGCGCAACACCCTGATCATTACCGTTCCCTCGGTGATCGGGACGCTGGTGAGCTCGGCCCTTCCCGCCTACGGCTTCTCACGGGTCCGCTGGCCCGGCCGCGACGCGATATTCGTCCTCGTCCTGGCCACGCTGATGATCCCTTCCTGGACGACGCTGATCCCGGTCTACGTGCTCTTTGCCCGGATGCACTGGACCGGCACCTTCCTGCCGCTGATCGTTCCCAACTTCTTCGGCTCGGCGTTTTATATCTTCTTGCTTCGGCAGTTCTTCCTGCGCCAGCCACAGGAGCTGGTCGACGCGGCACGGATCGACGGCTCGAGCCACGTCGGCGTCTTTGCCCGAATCATCCTGCCCCTCTCCAAGCCGGCCCTCGCGGTCGTGGTGCTGTTCTCATTTATGGACAACTGGAAGGATTTCTTCGGACCGCTGATCTATCTGAACGACGAGAGCCTCTATACCCTCTCGATCGGGCTCTACAGCTTCCAGTCGCAGCACACGACCAATTGGACCGCCTTGATGGCCGCGAGCCTGATGGTGCTCTCGCCGATGATCGTCCTCTTCTTCCTGACCCAGCGAACCTTCGTCGAAGGGATCACCTTCACCGGCCTGCGGGGCTAGAGCGCGGGGCGGTATGAATGAGCTGGCAGTCGTCAAATCCCCTCTCCCTCTGGGAGAGGGTAAGGGTGAGGGTCGCAGACCGTGCGCCGCGGATCCACGCCCTCACCCCGGCCCTCTCCCACGGGGAGAGGGAGACAGCCGTCTGCCCGATAGTTCAACCTTTCTGCTCGATGCTATAGCACCGGGGTCGGGATCAGGGACTCGTTCCCACGCGCTGCCGCGATCGTGGGACGAGTCCGTGTGGCGACCGGGCGACGCGCGGGCCGCGCAAGACGTAAAGCGTCATGCGTGAAACGTAAAACGTGAAGCGCAGAACGTCGCCGGTCCCAGCGCGATGCGGCGACTGTGCCGGGTGCCCAGTCAGCCTTTCGTTCTCCCCCGAGGAATCGGACCGTTTCCCGCTTACAGCACCGAGGAGAAAGGTTGAGCGGCCGGGGAGGCGATTATCTCTCCCCCTCGGAGAGGGCCGGGGTGAGGGCGGGAATCCGCGCTCTCCCTCTCGCACTGGCAGAAGGCGGGAGCGCCAACGGGGGCGCCCGCCCCGGGGAGGCGGGGTGGAGCAGCAGCCCACGAGACGAGTACACGCGGTGGTTTGACCGGGGAGGACGCGGGCGGCCACGGGGGGACCGCCGCTACGGTTGGGCAGATCCATCTCGCCAACGGCGCCACCGCGGCTACAATATCGCCCCGACGGGTAGGGGCAGGCCGGAGCGCGATGTCAGTAGAGCAGGAGAGCAAGCGATCTGCCCCCACCGGTAGGGGCAGACCCCCGTGTCTGCCCCTGCCGTGTCTGCCCCTGCCGTGTCTGCCCCTGCCGTGTCTGCCCCTAC
>CADDYW010000051.1 GCA_902810745.1 Chloroflexota bacterium
GCCTCCCCCCGCGCCTACGCCGTCACCTCAGCCCGCGACCGTGCCCATTGGCGGGCCCCAGCCGTTTACGAACGTTCCCAATCATCCGAATGAGTATCTCGAGGCAAAGGGCGCTCTCCAGTGGATGCCGCAGATCAAGCGCGTGGTGGGCGAGGCAGTCACGGCCGGCTTGCTCCGCCCTGACGAGCGGCAGATGTTCGAGAATGTCCTCCTCGGAATGGTTGGTCTGGAGTCGGTTGGCCGGAACTTCGCGGTCGGGAATGCGTCCAGCCAGTGGTATTCCCAGGGGTTGACCCAGCTTGTGTTCGCCAACACCTACCGGGAGGAGGATCCTTTCGACCCGCTGACCAATCTGCGGGACGCTCTGCGGGTTGTCATCCGGTATTATCGGAAGTGGGGCAACCGCTGGGATCGGGCAGTCGCGCAGCACCTGACGGGCGCCGAGGACGAGAACGCGCAGCGATACACGCGTGACTGGAACGGTACTGACGGGCAGGATTATGCCGAGCGAATCGTCAACATCGTCTGGACCGCCAGCCAGCTACAGGCGAAGGGAGATCTCTATCCAAGCCACGACAACTCGTTCCAGGCGAGCTGCTCGTCGTGCTGGTACGATCGGGCGCCATGGTGGAGTATCTGGGACTCGCCGAACCTGCCCTACAACTGGACGCCACCGAGCAATAATACCGCGTACTGGTACGTGCAGTCGGGAGTCGATGGCAACATCAAGCTGCCCATCGCCACCAATACGTGGATCCCCGTTCCGACCTGGTTCTACACTACCTCGCCCGCGCCAGGGGTCGCTGCTTTCAGCCCACGCGCGCCGTCGTCGGCGGAAGCGCAGGCATACCCGGCTGGGCGGACGCCAAATGTCCCCTGGGGTGATACCTATCCACGGAGAACCTGGTCGGTCAGTAACCCGTAGCGACACGCGTGGCCGAATCCACTGGATTCGACTGTCCCGGGGCAGCGCGAGCACCACCTCGCTCTGCCCTCAGGTCAGGTGGCGATAGAGACGGGGTCCGACCAGGGTGGTCACCCTCACGGGCAGGTGGCGCCAGATGCTCGCGAAGCATCGATGCATCAAGCTACTCTCGGGCTGCGCCACGAATCCGGCGGGTTCCGGCCAGTAATGGTAAGGGAGCGGAAGGAACATGGCACCCCACTGCCGCTTGAACTCCATCAACCCGGGATTATCGGGCGGGGTGCGCCCAAAATCGAAGTAACGGTACCCACGCTCGACTGCCCAGGCGATCGCGGCGTCGAACAGAGCGTGATTTGGGGCCAAGCGAAGGAAGGGCTGAGCTGACGCACCGTAGGCATAGGTGACCGTATCGCCGAACATGAGGAGCACGATCGCCGCGATGACCTGCTCCGCGTGGTGTGCCACCAGGATCTCGATCGAGTCCGACTGGCGCAGCCGCGCCCAGAGCAGCTCGAAGAACGCCAGGGGCTGAGGAGGGACGCCGTGCTTGCGTCGGGTCCGAACGTGGAGATCATAGAACTGACGCACGGCGCTCGCCTCATCCGCGAAGCGCACGCGCACGTCTGACTTTCTCGCCCGGGCGATGCCCCGCTTGGCGCGTCGGTCGAACCGGTCGCGGGGGCACATTCCATCCGTCTGCAAACCGAGGAGAAACGTACCGTAGTAGTTCACGGTGTGCAGACCGGCAATGCTGGTCGGCTCGTGGCATGGCTGGCCGCGGATCTCCAGGTACTGACACTTCAGCTCGCGCGCCAGGTGGACCGCCGCGCGGACGAGTGGCGCGGGGTCGACCCCGGGGAGACAGAGTGGCCCGGCAATGTTCGAGCAGGGGAGAGAGACGAGTCTCCTCCCGGTAAGACGACTGTCGACCAGGTGCAACGGGAGAACTCCACGAAGCTCCTGATCAGGGCTCTCGAGCGCCAGCATGATCGGTCGATAGCCGTAGCAGTCCGCGACGACGTCCGACCAGATGGTCGAGTGGTAGATGGTGCCGCCGGGTGTTTCGGCTACGAAGCGATTCCACCGTGTCAACTCCTCGTCGGAGCATCGTCGCACGGTCAGGCTCTCGAGCGAGTCGATCGGTTGAGCTTCGCCATCGGGCTGAATCAACACATCACTCAACGCTGGTGATCCTTTCGGTCGATCTCTCTGGGACTGTGATCGAGCGTGCTCCACTGTCCGGATCGGGCTGAGGCGCCGGAAGTCGCCGACCCGGCTGTAGCCCGGCCGAAAGCGTGTTAGGCGAGATGCCGATAGAGAACTCCTCCGATGCGATCCGTGAGAGGCCCGGGGAGAGCGCGCCAGATCGCCGTGATCATCCGGTACTTCCAGCTTCTCTCGCGGTAGGCGGTGGACGTCAGGCCGTCGACCTCGGGATAGTAGTAGTAATGCAGTGGCAGTGCCTCGGCGCCCCAGCCCCGCTTGAACGTGACCAGCCCGCGATTGTCCAGCGACGTTTTTCCGAAGCTGAAGCGACGGTAGCCGCTCTGGCAGGCCCACTGGATGGCTTCCCAGAGAAGCAGGTCGTTCGGCCCGAGGGACAGGGCTGTCGGCTCGGACGCGTTGTAGACGTAGGAAAGCTGATCCGCGAAGCCGATGAAGATGCTCGCGGCGATGGTCCGCCCCTCGTGGTGAGCGAGCAGCAGACGGACGTGGCAGTCCGCGGCGAGGATCCGAACCAGATTGAGAAAATAATCGAAGGGCTGAGCGGGCATGCCGTGCTTCTTGGTCGTCCGTCGGTGGAGGGCATAGAACGCGCGCAGATCCCGCGTCGTCTCGCCACGAGAGACCGTGACGCCGGACCTGACTGCCTTGCGCACGTGGCCGCGCACCTTTGCCATGAGCGGATCTGACCAGAGCACGTCTGGATCTTCCTCGAGGCCCAGCACGAAGTCGGCGTACCGTGTGTCGGCAACCAGGCGTGGCTGGATGCTTCGCAGGTCGCCACGCGCCGAGCGAATCTGCACGTACTTCGCGTGCTGATCGTCGGCGACGTCGCAGGCGCGGTTCAGAAGTAATCGCAGGGCGCTGTCCGTGCTGGCCAGCGGACCGCTGATATCGGAGAAGGGCAGCGAGACGATCTTCCGCCCGGTCAACGGACTTTGCACGATAAACAACGGCAGGATACCCTCGAATGATCCGTTCGGGTCCGTGGCGGCGAGATAAAGCGGCTGGAAGTGGTACGTCTGCTCCAGCACCCGCTTCCAGGCTCCGAGGTGGTAGAAGGTCGCGACCGGGCTCGCGCGTACGAAGGTATCCCAGCGGGGATCCATCGCGGGATCGACCTCGACAACGCGATATTCATCGGCGACAGACAAGGATGCAGGGCTGGCTGCCATCAGAGCACCTCCCAGGCTCTCGAGAAGAAATCCCACAACGACAGCGCGTCGATGTCGCCGGTGATGGCAAGCGCACTTCGATTGCCATCCGGCCACCGGGAAAGGCGGATGAGGGGCGCCTGGCACCGCTCCAGCTCGTTCAGAATGCTTGCCTGGTCGGGAGGGCTGAGCGGCCCCGGGCGGTCGAAATACACGGCGCAGTCGGTCGGATCCGCACCTTCGCGCACCGCGTATCCTTCCTCGCGTAAGAACGCGGCCAGCTCGGTCGAGCGCGGCGATGCGCCGATGACCGGACAGACGGGAGACCGAACGACTCCGACGAGTCCATCGAGCGCGGCGTAGCTCCCGAACCATTCACGCAAGGCCGGACCCACCACGTTCTTCACCAGGATCGTGGCATCACGATCCGCACCGGCCGCGACCTGCCACGATCCCTCGCCCCTCGGCTCGACCTCCAGCTGAAACCTGGCGCGACGCTGCCACCACGCGGCCAGGTCGCGCAGCTGAGCGATCCAGACCGGGGGTGACTTCCGCCGCGCGGCACTCAGGAGGTGATTCAAGGCCTCGCGACAGATGCGTCCCCGCTCGGGGTGGATCTGAACGGTGAGCACATCGCCAGCGACGTATGTCTGGTCAAGCAGCTTCACCCAGAGATGTCCAATCATCTGACCTTCGTGGATCCCAAGGCGGTCGACGAGAATCTCGTCATCCGGCATCGAGACCGGGATTTCGACCAGGCCCCCTCGCAAGCGTGGCCGTGCGACTGACTGCTGGATCGATCGGGCGGAGTAAAGGTCGAGTGCCTTCTGGTACTCACGCCACCGAGCGGGTGGATGCGATGCCTCGTCGAGCACGTCGTACGCGATGGTCTCGTTGCTCACGTATCGAAAGCCCAGGTCCTGAGCGGCCAGCACCGTATCCTCGTTGGAGCGCAGGTACGGGCAGCGGAGGCCATCGACTGGGATGCCTGCCGATGCAAAGATGTCGAGCGCGCGTGCGAACTGCTCGCGCTGCTTATCGGCCGGAAGCGTCGTATGATCGGTGTGGACGTAGCCATGCACGGCCAGCTCGACGCCTTCGTCGTGGAGGAAGCGGGCGAGATCTCGATGGCGACGGAGAACCACTGCCGTGATGGGAAACGTCGCGCTGCAGCCGTGATGTCGCAAGGTGGACAGGTAGATGCCCAGGTTTCGCTCGGCATTCGACGAGCCAGGCCGAAAGCGCCAGCCGACGGATCCGATGCGCCGAACGAACGCGACGCCTCCCTTCGATCGAATACTGTGGGCGATCAGGTTCAATGGAGCACCTCCCCGGGCCGGCTTGTTCTCACCCACGGACCGTGTCCCCTCTGACCGAGCGCAAGGACATAGATCCACAGCTTCCAGAGAATGAAGAACGGAGCCATCAGCAGGGCCAGGTAGACGAAGAGCGGCGGACGCGACGTGGCGAGCCCGACGCCGACGTGCACGACGAGACCCGCGATCAGCACCAGCGATAGCTGGCGGAGCTCTTCGAGACCGAGCGCCGAGGTCAGGCCCAGCGCTGCACAGCACAGTGCAAAGAGAACCGATAATGGAGGTACGAGGAGCGCAAGAACCTCGGCTAGTAGCGACGGATTGCGGGTTCGGAATCCTGCGCGTAAAAGAGGCAGCGCATAGTCGCGGACGAGTGCTAGCTTGCCGCTTTCCCACCGCAGGTTCTGGTTGCGCGCGGCCTGGAGCGTCGGCGGCTGATCGCTCTCGATGTACGCCTCCGGCGCAAAGATAACGCGGTGACCTCTCAGCAATAGCTTGATATGCTGCTCGGCATCCTCGATGAGGGAGTACGAGCGCCAGCCATCCTCCTGTAGCACTCTTCGAGCGAACGCCATGCCGGTGCCTTTCAAGCCGCAGGATAGTCCCAGCGCATTTGCGCCGAGCGGACGGACGTAATTGATCAGAGAGAACGCGACGCAACGGAGCGCAGCTAGCCAGGAGTCGTCTGGTCTTGCGACGCGACAGGAAACCTGGACAATCTCTGCCCCGGACTGAAGGTATGCATTCACGACCTCAAGCAAATTCGGAGAGACCGTCCAATCGGCATCGAGCATGACGTACGCGTCGTAGTGTGCCTGTTCTTCGAGACGTTCGATCAGCCACTCGATCGCATATCCTTTTGCCCTCCTGGCATCGTCTCGACGCTCGTGGACGACCACGTTCAAGGGATACTGGAATCGCCGCGCGATCTCGGCGGTGCAATCACGACAGTTATCTGCCACGACGTGGACGTCGAAGAGGTCGATCGGGTAGTGAACGTGCTGAAGACTGAAGAGTGTGCGCGCGATGACGGACGCTTCGTCGTGGGCCGGGATGAGGACGGCGAAGCGAGCGCGGGGTGGACCAGGGCGAATCCGGGATCGCCGTGGTACCAAGCTAGCAACAGTTAGAAGCAGCAGGTAGACCACGGCGACCGCGAGCAGTATCAAGACCAGTCCAAGAACGATGACCGCGAGTAACAGCACGTTGATCCTCCGTCGTCGCGAGAAAGAGTGATGTCGGATGCCCTCCGGTGCTCGGTTCAGCAAACCGCGCGAGGACGAATACGAGAGTCGCGTTCATGTCGATTGCCGTTTCATTCACGGCGAAGGCATCGCTACTGTCGACGTAATCCCGGGCAGGGAAGCGGGAAAGGTAGCTGGCATCGACAGCGTTCGGCCCTCCGGAGAGAAGCCCTGATGGCGGCGCATCTTCCTCCGTGGCGATGACGGCTTCGTGGTGAGGCCGCATGACCGGGTTCGTGCCCACGCCAGTGACGAAGCTCTTCCCCAGGGAGTTCCGTCCGAAGATGTAATGCAGCTGGTCTAGCGCCACGCTGACGGCATCGGACTGGCCCGCGAGGTGCTCGGCGAAGAGCAGAACCAGAGCGTAGCTGAGCGCGACTCCGTTCGAACCCCAGTAGTACTCGTCAGGAGCCAGCGCCACCTGATAGGCCTGGGCTCTTGCCCGGGCGACGATCTTCTTCGCGGCGTCGACGAGATCATCGCGCATCACGCGTTTGATCTCGCCATCTCCTCCAGGTGGCTCGGCGAGCAGGTACGCGAGAGCGCCAAGCGCCTGAACCGCGGTGACGGTCGGCGGCTGGGAGAAGTAGGAGCGCCAGCGCCGCGCCGCGTCGCGCGCGTAGGCGTCATAGGTGGGTTTACCGGTCGTTCGAAAGAGCTCGGCCGCGGCCCAGAAGCGCTCGTCGGAATCGTCCGCGTCGGCATATTCGCCGGTCGTCACTCCCGGCGGGTTGTGGAAGCCCCCCAATGGCTCGATCCGAGGGTTCTGCTCCAGGTAGCTCCAGGCACGCTCGGCAGCCAGACGGGCTTCAGTCGCGAATGTGTTGTCGAAGACGGCATAGACGCGGGATGCCGCGGCCATTACCGCGGCGAACGATGCCGTCGCCGCGGTGGATACGCCGAAGACGAAGCGGTCGGACCGGTCGTCCGCCGGTGCGGCGTAGCCATCCCAGTCCCTCGGTGTAACCTTGTGGTAAACTCCGCCGTCGGCCGCTTGCATCCGGCGCAGCCAGTCGAGCTCCCACCGCGTCTCGGTGAGAATGTCGGGAAGGACGGAGGGAGCCCCTTCGACAGTGGTCAGAGGAAAACGGTCCGGGTAGAGCTCGTAGGCGGCGAGCAGCGTGCCGACGGCGCGGGCAGCGGTCGGTACATACTTTCCATAATCGCCGGCGTCGTGCCACCCGCCGGTGACGTCGACGCGGCGGGTGGGCTGATCCCACGCGCGTGCATCGCCGAGGTGGCATGCGGCGTGACCCCAGCTCTCATCGAGCACGTCGCATCCGCATCGCTGGAGATAGAACCCACGCAGGACCATCCGTAGCGCGGAGTTGTAGACGTCGTTTCCAATGGAGAACTCGAAGGATCTGCCCACGCCTGACACCACGAGGTAATACCGTCCCGGCGCGGCTACCGCCGAAAAGTCCAGGTCAAAGACGGTATCGCCCGATGCCGGGTCGTGCGACGCTCGGAGATCGGGCTGGCCCCGAAACACGACCCGTCCGCTCGACGCGTCGACGACCGAGAACGTCTCGCTCCGCGTGGTCAGCTTCGCGATCTTGGCGTCAGCGCTTCGGTATCCGATCTGATCGACGTGAATCTGGCGGCTCGCACCATTCTGGATAAAGATCACGGTGTCGTCGTAGGTCGAGGACCATCGCTGCCCTGGCTTTTCGATCGCGCGTCGCGGAAGTTCGGCGATGGCCCGCGCTTCGACGATCGATCGCTGGACGAGACGACGGACATCGCGTGCCGCGGATTCACTTATCCGGTACATTGTCGATGGGACGCGGGCAAGCGCCGCGGCTACGGTCGCGGCGACGGCCAAAGAAGCGATCGCGGCGAGACGACGTCGGCTGACTCTCTGATCTAGCCTCATCGGGCAATCACCGAGTTGCCGACGGCGAGGTTGTCGCACTCGCGATTCATCGGCGGAGCAGCGTCGATGAGTTGTCGAGCGACGGCGAGCACGTCGTGCGGTTGGATCCAGGTCAGGCCATCGCCGCCAACACACGGCTCGCTCTTGCAGCGATGGACCGATCGTTCCATCTTGGCGAGCTTGCACAGGGTGAAGCAGGTCGGGACCAGGCCCTCGCATTTGCGTATACCTGCCGCTGGTCCCCGGTGCTGACCGTGAATCCAGACCGGGATCGAGCCAAACAGTGCGACCGTGGGAGTGCCGACGGCGAGAGCCACCGCACAGGGAGCGCTTTCCAGTGTCAGGGCGAGCCGACAACGCCGCAGGACGCAAGCAAGCTGGCCGAGCGTAGTGCATCCGGTCAGGTCGATCGGGCGGTGAGTCATCCGCTGCGACAGCGCGGAGGCAAGATCTGCCTCATCGGCAACGCCAAGGATCACGATACGTGCCTGGTAGCGCGCGGCAAGGGTGTCGCCGACCACCGCCCAGTGGGCAGGATCCCACTGCTGGCACGACCAGTCCGAGCCAGGGCAGATCGCGACGACGGTGTCCTCGTCGGCAATGCCGTGGTCGCGTAGCAGTCTTGCCGCGGCGGCATCATCGTCATCGGTCCACCAGATCTCGAGGCAGGGATCGTCAGCCGGGTCGATGGTCCCCGCCACGGCGAGGAGTCGCCTCATTCGCTCGTGCGTCGATTCGGCGTCGGACCCGGTTCCCAAGTTGTGCGTTAACAGTCGGCCCGTCCCGTGGATGTCATAGCCGACACGCCACCGTGCCCCACTGCAGAGAGCCAGAAGGTTCCAGAGCGGTCCACTCGCGTCGAGATCCAGCAGCGCGATCACCAGGTCGAATCGTCTCCAGAGACGGCGCCAGATCTCGAGAAAGTGGGAGAGCTTGTCCCAGGCGCTCTGCCACGTTGGTCTGCCGTGACAGGAGACACGCCGAACGATCAGCTCGTCCAGGTACGGACAGTGCTGGAGGGCCGCGGCGCCACGCTCGGAGACGAGCGCCGCGATGAAGGCTGCCGGATATCGGTTGCGCACCGCCTTCACGTGCGGAGTCATGCGCATGACATCGGCAATGTCCCCCGTGATCATCAGCAGGATGCGCCGGGGATCGTCGATCACTGGCGCGGCCGCTGTCGGTGCAGACGGCGGCCTAGACCTGGGTGGACCGGTCAGCACGGATGCCATCGTGAACACCTTGCCAGAAATGCAAATTCGCCAGTGCGCTGTAGACCAGGCGACTGATCGGCCACAGGTGGGCGAGATCGGTGGCGGTCACAATCAAGCGGAACGCCGAATCGGCGAGCCGCATCGCGGCCGCGTGCCGACGGGTAAAACCCAGCAGCAGTCGCGTCAAGGCGTGGCGATCCTGGCCCAGCTGGCTGCACGTCCTGTGCTTGCTGGACTGCTCGACGCGTCGCTGGTAGACGCCAAAGCGGTAGTGTCGGAGGCACCAGGACGTCAGATCCGGGTAGTGGCCGCAGTGAAAGCCGGCGGCGTCGGGGGCAAAATGGAAGGTCACGCCCGCGTCTTCCAGACGATAGCCAAGCTCCACGTCTTCCTGGGAGGCGAACGACGGGTCGAAGCCGCCGACGTCCAGCAAGACCTCGCGTGGGGCAGAAGCGTTCCCCGCGTAGAAGAGGCTTCCGTCGAGCGCGACTTTTCCCTGCAGGATGCGCTGATATCCGCGCGCGATGATGGCGTCCTCCCAGCGCGTCCAGCCGGTGCGACGCGCTCCAGGGCACGGGAGCAGGCGACCGATGACCACGGCGCGGCTGCTGCGCGCGTGAATCGCCTGGTGCGCCGCGACGAACGCCGGAACCGGAATCACGTCGTCGTCGAGAAAGATAACCGTCTGGCCGCGTGCAACCGCCAGCCCCGCATTCCGTGCGGTCGCGGCGCCGCGCTTCTCTTGCCGGAGAACGGTGAGGCGGTAGGGAGTCTGTAGCTGGGAAACCATCGTATCGGTTCCATCCCGCGATCCATCGTCGACGACAATGACCTCGGTCTGATCGGCGGGATAGGACTGCCGAGACAGGGCTCGCAGGACGCGCTGGAGGAGATCCCTTCGATCGTGGGTCGGGATGACGATACTGGTAGTCACGGCTAGTCGCGGCAGGATAATTGCTTCTCGTCGTTCTTCCTTCGCAGACCGCGCGTGGTCGGCGCCGCCAGTCACGCCGACGGCCAGGGCGGCTCTGATCTCGTCCAGCCTCAGGACGCCCAGCACCCCGCAGCACGCGACGTAGGTGACCGCCCCCAGGAGAACGCTCGCGGGCAGCGCGAGTGTGTGCTGCCAGAGGAGCATTCCTGCCATCCCGAGCCCGGCGAGTGCGGCTCGGACCGCAAGCGTGATCTCGTGTGCGCCAATCATTCCGCGTGGCAGGAGTGAGATGCCCACGAAAAGGAGCAGCACCTCGATCACATTCGTCGCCCAGGCGGCGCCAATGCCGCCGTTACCGGTCGTGGCCTGGAAGTAGGGGATCAGCACCAGATTCATCGCGGGATTGATGACGGCGCAGACGATGGTCGCGTAGGACCAGATGTGCTGCCGATCTACCGCCACGACAGCGGTGGCGAGCAGGATGTTGTAGAACAGAGGGATGAATCCGAGAGCGAGGATCTGCAGGATGACGATTGAATGGCGGAACTGATCGAGCGGGTAGATCAAGCCGACAATCGGCTCGGCCAGCGCGTAGGTGCCGAAGGCAACAGCCGGGGTTATCAGGCTGTAGCAGTAGAACATCTGCCGAAACGTCGTCCGAAAACGCGCCTCGTCGCTGACGAAAAGTCGCGAGAATATAGGCAGCACGACCGTCTTGATCAGACCCGGCAGAAATGACAGTGTCTCGTACAGCGAGTAAGAGACGCCATACCAACCAGTCACCATGTCGGTCGTCATGAGCGAGAGCATGGTCGCATCGATCCGTGCGTAAATGGTCGTGAAGGCCGCCCAGATGAGGAAAGGGAGGCCGGCCGTGAACAGGGACTGAACCGACCGTAGATCCGCCGATAGCCGCGTTGGACCGAGGCGTGTCAGGAAGAGCGAACTGACAAGGAGATTGGCAAGTGCTGCCAGCACCATCGCCCACCCCACGGACACCAGCCCGAGGCCGCGGAGCACCGCGGCGATACCCAGGACAGTCGTCAGCAGCTTCTCGACGATGAGTCCGATGGATACGTAGGCCATCTTCTCGTGAGCCTGGAACACTGCCCCGATCAGCGTGACGATGAGATTGATCAGGAGCGAGAGGCCAACGAGGGCGGTCAGCGTGCGCGTCTCGACGTCACTCTTCAGCCAGGTGACAGCGAGGCAGAAGCCACCGTAGAGGGGTAGACCGATCAGAAGTCGGAGGACGATGCCATTGGTCAGATAATGACTCGTCAAGTCCCGGGATCGCGCGACCTCCTTTGCCACGAGCGGTCCCAGGCCCAGACCCCCAATCGTCGCGAAGATAGCGCCAGCCGCGAGCGCGAAGGTGAGCTTGCCAAAGCCGGCGTCGCCGAGATAGCGTCCGAGGACTGCGCGTAGGAGGAAGCTCAGCGAAAACGTCACCACTTGCGCGGCAATCATCACCGAGACGTTCCGCGCGACGCTCACGACCACGCGGTCCGGTCGCGTCTGCATCGCTGCGACCGGCGGGAGTACGCCCGTGTGCTCCATCTACGCGGATGCCTCGTCGCCCTCGATGCGTTCGAGTGTCGCCATGCTTCCGAGTGTGCCCCCCAGGAGAATCATCGTGCGGTACGACGTCATCGCCATATCCACGGAGTGGACGGCCAGAAGCATCAGGACGAAGCAGACGCCGAACATCGCCAGTGCTTTGAGCTCGCCATCGTGGAGACGCCGGTACACCCTCATCCCGTAGATGACTGTCGACCCGACGAAGAAGCAATACAGCAGGAAGCCGATCGTCCCAGTCTTGGCCCAGAGGCGAAGGAGGTCATCGTGCGTGATGTATTGATAGAGCGGCACGCCGATGTCGAACACCTGCGGGGGTACGTCGTACTTCTGGCCGAATCCAATCCCGATGATCGGGCTCGAGCGGATCGTCCTCCACAGCCCGACCCGCTCGTAGTGGCGGTAGGCATTTGACGCGATGTCGCGTTCAGTGGAGGGAGCAACCGCAGACGTGACGGCGCGAATCGGCTGGGCGACGGTGGGATGAGTCCCCAGGGCGAGGTAGATAACGCCGTAGACCGCGACGGCAATGGCTGCCGCGGCAAGAAACTGCACCGCAAAACGTGGACGCTCGCGAGTCCGCAGCACGGCGACGACGAGCAGACCTAGGCCCAACGCGACGAACGCATCTCGCCGCCGGGTGGCGAAGAGGACGGCGAGAAGCACTGGCGCACCAGCCAGCAGGGCCAGCTTCTGCCATCGGCGACCACCCACGGCGAGCATCGCCACGAGTAAAACGAGCACGCCCGCGATGTGCAGCGCGTCGTCGTGCCCGACGATCGTATCGACGCGGGTAACGTGCCAGCCCAGGTCGACGCCAGCAACCCAGAGCCCTTCCGCCCCGATCCACAGGACGCCGACAACGATGATTCCGATCAGGCGGCTGAGGTGGCATCGTCGCTCCACGAGCGCGGGCACGAGGATGATCGCCGCGACGGTATAGGAAGGCCCGCGGATCTCCCAGAGTGCAGCTTTGAGATCTCCCCCGGTCACCAGTCCGTGCACAGCTCCCAGGGCGAGTGTCGCAGCAAACAGCAGTGTGGGCACGGCAAGCGGATTGGACCGCAGCCCGAGGCCCTTCTCCGAGCGTAGCCCATGGAGCAGCCAGCCGACAAGAGTCGCGCCGAGGAGGAACTCGGCGGGAGAGACGGGCAGGTGCAGCGGCGTAAACCCGGCGCTATCCCAGAAGAAGGGAATCTGGGCGTTGAACAGGAAGGTACCCCCGGGCGGGTCGTTCTGCTCGATAAACATCGTTCCGACGAGGAGCAGGTACAGCCCGATACGCGGTCGTGCCAGCGTGATCATCCAGCTTCCCACCACCCACGCCAGGAGGGCAGCGATGGTGGGATCAGGCGGGAGTTTCAGGGTGATCAGGCACGCGAGGACGCTGGCGCCAAGCCAGGTAAGTGCGGTCTGGCAGCGACCGACAGTCTCGTAATATCTGGCCGAGTGTCGAGCGAGCTCCACTGGCAACTCCTCGGGCGTCTGCTAGCCAGACGCAAAGAAGAGGTTCAGGATCACGATTGCCGCGATGCCCACGGACATCAGAAGTCGGCCACGCGCGCTGGATCGCTCGGAGCAGAAGCCAGAGACGAGGAAGAGCACGAGGAGTGGCAGAACGATGGTGACGGTGGACACGGCCGATCACCCTGCCTCGGTCGTATGAACGAACATGCGCATCAGCCAGCCTGGCAGGGATGGCTGGGCACGATTGAGGACGACACCGGCCAGATGGCATCCATTCAGCCGGTGGAGTGCGCATTGCAGCTCGGTGCGCGGCGTGACGCCGCTCTTCACGACAAGGACCATCGCGTCCGCCACCGACGCGAGCACGCCCACGCCCTCATCCACGTTGACCGGTGGCAGGTCGAGAACCAGTACGTCCTGGCCGCACGCCTGCTTGAACCCGACGAGCCACCTCCGCATCTTCTCCGCGAGTGCCGCGCCTCGCTGGGCGCGCCTCCCGGCAGGGATGGCCACGAGATTGAGCAGACTCGTGGGATGGAGTGCTTCATCCTCGCTGGCCCGTCCCGTGATGAGCTCGGCTACTCCGGGAATCAGCGGAATATTCAGCCGTCGATGGAGGCTCGGCCATCCGAGATCGCAGTCGATGATGGCGACGCGCGTTGATTGGACGCGACTGAGAGCTGCCGCGAGACCGAGTGCGACGCTTGTCGCGCCCTCGTCATAAAGCGAGGCGGTGATGCCGAGCGTCAAGGGTCGCGCCGCTGCTTCCGAGAGATCCAGCCTGGAGAGGATCTCACGAAACGAGGCGAGCAGTGACGAATCGCTCAAAATCGCGTCGACGTTGACTCGGTCCGTTCCCGATACCGAATGATCCGGCACGATCTCGATCGACCGGGGCAGCGTAGAGCTCATTGCAGGTCCAGTCCTCCTCGTGTGTTACGCGGCGAAAGCCCGCGGATCCGGGCGTGTCTCATTCATGCAGGAGGCGTTGCCGAAGCCGTGGATAGCGCACGGTATTCTCCAAGGACGCAAGGCGGGGTAGCTCCGCGACCGGAGCATTCACCAGGGGTGCCAGATCGGATGCCGTGCGGATGGTGCGATCCGAAAAAGTGAGGAACAGGATCACGCCCAGATCGGCGGCCATCGTCAGCAGCAGGGCACAGGTCACCGCCAGTGCCAGGTCCAGGAGACTTGCCCCGGCGGGGCTGTCGATACGCGGTGGGTCGATGACCTGCAGACTGCCGGGTATGGATACGAGATTTCCGACTGCCTCGCTGAAGGCCGAGGTTCTGCGATCCTCGAGCCCGGTGAGCAGACTCCGACGGTCAGCTAGGTCGAGCTCTGCCTGCGAGCGCACAGCGGCCGGAGCCGTCGGCGGGAGCGTGGATATGCGCTGCTGTGCTTCGGCGACGTCGTTGCGTGCCTTCTGTAGCTCATCCTGGTATGAACGAGCTTCGCGCGCCGCCGCCTGCGTCTGCAGGTCGGTGATCGTCGTCTGGAACGATGCCAGCACTGCGGATATTGTATCGGTCGCTATGGCTGGATTAGCGTGTCGATAGCGAATCTCGATGAGATTTGCTCCCCGCGCGGTGGCCTTGATGCCATTCCCGATGTGCTTCAGCCAGGCGTCGTGCTGTTGCGACGGCGGGATGGCGATGTGCGCCCGAGTGGCGACGCCGCGCAGGACGTCTTCTCGAAAGGCGCGTGTCAGCAACAGCTGCTGCAACGTGCTGACGTATAGATCTGCGGGCGTTTTGGAGCCGGTGGGGTCGCTTGACGTAATGGCCGACGATGCCTCGACCCAGACCGTCGCAGTAGCCTCGTATGATCGAAAGACGAAAGCGGTCAGGATGGCGGCGGCGAGTGGAACGAGTACGAGCGAGAGCGCGAGCCACCGGAGATTGCGAAACGCGGTTTCCAGAACTCTTCTCACGACCATCACCTTTCGCTCAGAGAGTCCGCGGGTGGAGATCCTGCTCCGCTGCCAGGCCGCCGGCTTCGACCCGTGACTCGTGTCGTCGTGGACTTGCCAGAACCTGCCTGACCGCCGTGCAGACGCGCTCGATCTGCCCGGGCGTCATTTCCGGATAGAGCGGCAGGGACAGAACCTCGCGCGCCAGAGTCTCGGTCACCGGGAGTGAGATGGTCTCATACCCGTGCGCGAACCAGGCCGGCTGCAGGTGAACGGGTACCGGGTAATGGAGCCCGGTTGCCACGCCCGCCGCCTGCAGTCCTTCCCGCAAGTCATCACGTCGATCGCTTCGTACGACGTACAGGTGGAAGACGTGGCTGGGCTGACTGGGAATCGACGGCAGATCGAGCCCGAGTCCGTCGAGTAGCCGCTTGTAGGTCGCGGCGTGGGCACGGCGCTGCTCGTTCCATTGATCGAGATAACGCAGCTTGACCCTCAGCACAGCTGCCTGAAGCTCGTCCAGGCGCGAATTCGTCGCCAGGGTCACGTGGTGGTACTTTGATTGAGACCCGTGGTTTCGCAGCAGGTTGACGCGCTGAGCAATCTCCGGGTTATCGGTGACGACCGCCCCGGCCTCGCCGTACGCCCCCAGGTTCTTCGAGATGTAGAAGCTGAAGCAGCCCACGTCGCCGAAGGACCCTGCCCGGCGTTGCCCGTCGCTCGCACCATGGGCCTGACAGGCATCCTCGACGACGAGCAGCGAGTGACGTCGAGCGATCTCCATGATTGACGGCAGATCCGCCAGCCTGCCGTACAGGTGAACCGGGACAATCGCACGCGTTTTGCGGGTGATCCTCGCTTCGAGCTGCTGCGGATCCATCGTGCCGGTATCCGCATCGACGTCCACCAGGATGGGTGTTGCGCCGATCGCGTGGATGGCCTCGACCGTGGCGATGAACGTGTTCGCCACGGTGATGACCTCGTCACCAGGTCCTACTCCGCACGCCTGCAGCGCGAGAATAAGCGCGTCGGTTCCTGAGCCCACGCCGATGCAATGGCGCGTGCCACAGTACTCGGCGAATTCCTGCTCGAAGAGTCGAACGTTCTCGCCAAGAAATAGATCCATACGTTCCAGTGTGTCGCTCAGTGCCGCCAGGATCTCGCTCTTGATCGTCTGGTACTGGGCTCGAAGGTCGACGAGAGGAATGAATTCTTGCTCGATCACGGCCTACACTCCCACGGAGTCCTCCACCAGACGCCCACTGGCGACGGTACTGCTCTGGAGACGGCTTCCTTGCGTCTCGCGTGCTGCATGTTCGCTTGCCTCTTGCGGTCAATCGAGCTGGAGTCTGGACCTGAGCTCCTGCCCGCGTGCTCCCGGTAACAGGCAGACCGGCAGCTCATGATTCGACGTCGATTCGGGGGCAGGGGCCGTCGACGCGGCCAATCGGGCACGTCAGGCTGTCGACGCTCTTGATCACACGAGCCGGATTGCCAACGACAACCGCTCGCGGGGGAACGTCGTGGACGACGACGCTCCCGGCGCCGATCAGAGCACCCTCGCCAATCGTCACGTACGGCAGGATCGTCACGTTACAGCCGACCTGGGCACCGCGTTTGAGCGTGGGGCCGCGCATGCACTCGCCCGCGTGGGTGCAGCCCGGACGGGCGTCATTCGCGATCACGACTCCCGGTGCCAGGAAGACCGCGTCCTCGATCGTCGTGAACTGGGCGACGTACACTCCGGTATGGATCTTCACCCCGTTGCCGATCCGGCACCCGTAATCGATGGTCGAGTTGTTCCAGATACTGAGATCGTCGCCGATGACGTTCTGCTCTCGAATGACGACATTGTGACCGGTGGTCAGGCCGGCACCGATCGTCGACCCGCTGTAAATCACGGTTCCGCTGCGAATACGTGCGCCTGGCCCGATGACCAGACGATGATCAGTCACGGGCCTGCTCGTGGGATAGCCGATCAGGCTACCTTGATCGATCTGGCATCCGTCCCCAAGGTGGATCTCGACGCCAGGCTGGTCCGGGTCGCGGCTGTCGCGATGGCGGATCCAGGCTGCTCCGTCTCGTGGCGCGTGCTCGCTCAACTTCCAGGTCGTATCGGTCATTCGCCTATCCTTTCAGAAGTCCTGGCGTGCCTGGTGGCTGCTCCTGCCCAATGCTTCCCGTCCCGCGGTTGAGCTCCTGCCCCGGTTTCAGCAGATCCAGCAGCAGGTCTCGATAGCGAGCCTTTTCCTTGTCCCAGCTGTATCGATGGAAGAAGCGGGACGCATTCGTCGCGAGCGCCAGGCGCTGGTCGGGATGTCGATACAATGTCAGGATGCGATCCGCGAGCTCATCGGCATCACCCGGAGTGAAATAGGAAACCATCGAATCGTCGAAGTAACGCACGATTGTTGGTGTCCGAGACACAACCGCCGGCTTCCCCAGCCACGCATACTCGAGAAGCTTGGTTGGCAGCAGGAGGTCGGCGAAACCGTCTCTTTTGTTTGCGACAATGCCCAGGTCGGCATCCGCGACGAGGTCGGGGATGAGATCGAGCGGCGCATAACCCAGGAAGTGGACGTGCGCGCTGACACCCAGGTCCGCCGCCAGTCGTTCCAGCACGGTGGTGTACTCGCCCGCGCCGATGATGCGGAGCTCGATGCCGGGAATGTCCTGTCTGAGCCGAGCGACAGCCTGAATCGCCGTGTCGTAGCCGAGCCGTTCGACGATAACGCCGTGCGAGACGAGGACGAAGCGCGTGTCACCTCTGCTGGCGAGGGCGCGCGCGACGGAAGACGGCGCCCGACGCGGCAGGATGGAGGCATCGGGACAGTTCATGATCACGGCGATATCTTCGCGGCCGTGTCGTCCGATCAGGATTCGTCGAAACTCCTCGGTGGCAGTGATGACCAGGTCGGCCAGGGCTATGCTCGCGCCCTCCTGGAGGATGATCAGACGGGTGAGCAGACTGTGTCGGGTCGCACCAAACTTCGATATATATAGCTCGGGCATGAGGTCGTGGATATCGAGTACGATCCTGGCGCCGAGCAGCTTCGGGATCAAGCCGGCGCAGACCATCAGGTCGGGCATCGTGTTGATCTGGACGATATCGTAGCGACGCCACAGGTGCAGTGCCGAGGCAGTCAGGGCGCAGAGCAAGAGCGAGGCGGCGTACCGCGCGATGTACTGTCGCTGGCTGCCGCGGCGGTGACTGACCGGGACGCGGTAGATCGTTGCCCCGTCGACCGACTCCCTCCAGGGCTGTCCTGGCAGTCGGAGACATACGATGTCGACCTCGAAACCGGCTGCGACCAGCGCGCTGGTCTCGCGGCGCACCCGCACGTCCATGGGAAAGTAGCCGTGACGGACGATACAGACCCTGCCTGGCATCGTCTATCCCGCACCCTTCTGGGTCACTACTGCTGCGACCGTGAAGAGCAAAATCTTGAGATCCAGAAGGAATGACCGTCGCGCGATATACTCGAGATCCATCGCGACCATATCTTCGAATGGGACCTGGCTGCGCGCCCGTGCTTGCCACGGTCCAGTAATACCGGGGCGAACTGCCAATCGGAGCCAGTGCCGCGGCTCGTACAGCTCGGTCTCGTAAGGAATCGGCGGACGCGGCCCGACCAGACTCATTGTCCCGGTGAGGACGTTCAGGAGCTGTGGGAGCTCGTCCAGGCTCGTCGCCCGCAGGAACCGCCCGACTCGTGTGACCCGCGGATCGCCTTCGAGCTTGAACGTCCTCGCACCAGTCTCCTCGAGGGAACGCGCGCGGAAGAAGCGTTCGAAGGCGGCGCGGTGTGGAGCGTCCTCTGCTCCGTCGACCATCGTTCGGAACTTGTACATCGTGAACTCGCGACCGGCTTGTCCAACGCGTTTCTGGCGATAGATGATCGGACCGGGCGAGTCCAGGCGCACCGCGAGCGCAATGGCCAGCAGCACCGGCGTCAGGACGATCAACGCCAGGAGCGCCACGATTCGATCGAAGAGTGGCTTTCCCCACTCGTACCAGTCCCCATGCACAGCCCGAGGCGTGCACTCCTCGAGCGCGTTCACCGACGGCGATCTCATCGTCGATCCGCTCACGTTTGTTTGCCCTCGGCGCCACGGCGAAGGTTCTCCCGCGACGCAGCGTGAGCGGCCCGTGCCAGCCGCAGTGCCACGATTTGCTCCAGGCCGGAGCCGAGATGAGGATCGGGCGGGACGACTAGCTCGCCGACGTCGACGCGATCTCCTCCAGCGTCGAGAGACTGCTGCGCACAATCCAGCAGCTGGACGATCTGCAGGCCCGCGAAGCCATCGGTCTTGGGCCGCTGACGCTCCTTGATGCACTGAACGAAGTGCCGCTGCTCGACCTGCAGCGGCTCGTCCGGTGCCGTATGGAGGATCGTAGTGTCGCCGTGACGGTACGAGAGGTGGTGACGGTCGGGATCCGCGGGCTCGCTCTCAATGGCGATACCCTTGTCGTAGACCCACACCTTGTCGATCGGAGAGACGTCGTCATAGACGACGATCCGGTGCGCTCCGATCACCGTGACGCGTCGGATCTTCCGCGGTTCGAGCCAGCTCACGTGCACGTGAGCGGTCGTGCTGCCAGGGAAGACCAGGTCGATGTAGACATTGTCGTGGACCCGCGGGTCGACGTGAGCACCGCCACGGGCACTGATACTCACGGGTCCGTCTCCAAGCAGGTAGAGCAGGATGGACAGATCGTGGGGTGCGAGATCCCACAGAACGTTCGTGTCCGGCTGGAACAGGCCCAGATTGAGGCGCGCCGTATCGACGTGGAAGATGTCGCCGAGCTTGCCGCTGGTGATGAGATTCAGGACCGCCTCGACCGCGGGATGGTAGAGGAAGGTATGACCGACCATGAGCACGGCGCGCCGCCGCTCGGCGATCTCGACCAGGGCCTCGGCCTGGTCAAGGTTCATGGTCAGGGGTTTTTCGACCAGTACGTCCTTTCCGCTGATCAGGCACTGGCGGGCGACATCGAAGTGGGAGGAAATTGGCGTCGCCACGATGACACCCGCCACGTCCGCCTCGAGCAGCTCCTGGAGGCTTCCGGCCGTTGCGATACCCGGGTACGCGCGGCGAGCGTTGGCCAGCGTGCTGGCGTCGCTGTCACAGGCGACGACGTCACAGACACCTAGCTCCAACAGGCTCCGAATGTGCTTTGCACCCCAGTAGCCACAGCCGACGACGCCAATTTTCATCGAGTTCACGGGCATGCTCCCGTTCACGCCAATCGAGCTCGGTCGACGATTCGCAGGGCGACGGGGCGAATGACCTGGTCAGATTCAGCAGACTTCGCCGCCGTGTGTCCCTCCGCGGTGGTCGCAGAACCTTCATACGACGCGGCCGACGTCTCCTCGGGGCGTTCCCCGAGAGATCGCGCAGCACACATAAGAAGCGTACGCGACCGAGTTCGGCTCCGATACGGTCATCCGTGCGATTTTGAGGAACCACAAAGGGCCGAGGGTAGAGCCTCCACGAGGGGTAGAGAACGACTAGCCGCGTGGACTACTCGCTCCGGACGAGGCCGGACGCGATGGTTTCAGCAAGGGCCGGCTCTCACGGCGGCGAGCGAATATCGACGTCTTCCAGATCGAGCCACTGCGGCTCGGACTCGGCGATCAGGCCAAATCTGAAACGACCCTGAGGCGTGGCGATGGCGTAGCTGTTATCGATCCAGGCGACGAAGGTCAATGGGCCGGCCGGTGCCGAGGGTGTGTCCAGCACGTTCGATCCGTCGATCGCGAACCGGACGCGATCCGAGTCCCACCGGACCTCGTACGTATGAGGCACGGTCAGATCGACATAGTCGAGGGATACTTCGCTCGCGCCGATCGCCCGCTGCGCGATTGGCCAAAGGCGACGGTAGAGCGCGGGCACGCGCATGAGGAGCACGCCGATCGGAGCGGTCGGCAGGAGCGCGTAGAACGCAAGTCGCTGCGCGTCGAGGACCGCGGCTTTGAAGCCGTCGCCCGGCACTCCCATCGCCAGCGGCACGTCGTGGGGTGGCCCGCCGAAGAAGAACCAGACGGTTCGCGGGGGACGAAGTCCGTGGATACCGGGGCCGAGGGCGGCGTTCCAGAAGCCAAACCCGGCGGTTCCGCGCAGCCGATCCACCGGATGGCTGAACCGCGCGCGAACCGTCAGCGTGAGCGGAGGCCTCCAGGCCGCCACGCCGTCCGGATCGCCGATCTGGGCGTTCGAGTATTCGTGCTCGGTCGCCGACGGGCGAAGCAGGCGAATTGGGCCGGCTTCGCGCTCGACCCGACCGGCTCCCTGCTCGAACACCTTCCATGGGAACCGGTCGCCACTCGTGACCACCTTGTTCGCCATGTTCGCCATTGGCGTTACTACTCCGGCGGCAGAACATGCCGTGTCGTCACAGTCTAGCGCGCTTGTCGTTCAGCGAAAAGCGTACTGCTGGCCTGCTCAATGTGTGATGACCAGCCCTCTCCCGCATGCCACTTCCAGCGGCTCGCACTCGGTCGCAGCCGAGCTCGCGTCATCGCTGATGACCGGAACAGGTTTGCCGTATTCTGAGTTCGTCGCACTCGGATTTTTGAAGGTGCCATTCGTATCGCGACCGACGACGTGCTATGATGTGCCGCGCGAGCCGCGGCCGGCGATCGCGCGCCGCCTGTCCCGCGCAGTCCGCGCAATCGACGACCCACTGGTGGTGAAGAATGGCCACGCCAACGCACTACGTATCGGGAAAAGTAACCTGGGTGACCGGATCGTCGCGCGGTCTGGGGCGCGCCATCGCTGCGCACCTGGCTAGTCTGGGAAGCGCCGTCGCGATTCACGGCACGACTCCAACCTCGACTCGCGCCTTCAATGAGGCCGACTCGCTCGAAGCGGTCGCGCGATCGATTGCCGACGAGCATGGCGTCGAGGTGTTGCCGGTTCACGGCGACCTGTCGGACGAGGCGGCGGTGAAGCGCATCGTCGCCGAAATCCGTGACAAATTCGGACGCATCGACGTCCTGGTCAACTGCGCCGGCGGCGACATCGGAGCGCGCGGAACGGCCGGTCCGCGTGGTGGCAAACCCGATCCGAACGACGCGCTCTTCATTCCAATGGATGATCTCCGGGCAGTCCTCGATCGCAACCTGATGTCCTGTATCCTCACCTGCCGTGAGGTCGCGCCGGAGATGATGGAGCGGCGCTCGGGCAGAATCGTCAACGTCAGCAGCATCGGCGGCCTCGCCGGACACGTGCAGGAGGCGATCTACGCGACGGCGAAGGCGGCGGTCGTCGAATACTCGCGCTGTCTCGCGGCCCTGCTGCGTCCCTACGACGTTCCCGTCAACGTCGTCGCTCCAGGGCCGATCGTGACCGCGCGCTTTCTCGCGAGCCGGTCGGTCGATCGCGAGCGGATCCTCGAGGGTGGCACGCTGGAGCGCTACGGGCAGCCGATCGAGGTCGCCCGGGCCGTCGCCTTTCTCGCCTCGGACGGCGTGTCGTTCACGACTGGGCAGGTGCTGCGGGTCGACGGCGGCCTGCAGCTGTTTCCGGCCTAGCCGGTGGAGTGAGCTAGCGTGGTGTCTGCCAATCAGCTGGATGCGATTACGCCGTCCAACCACCGGCTGCGCTGTCGGGACTGTGGCACGGTCGCGGCGCACTCGGACTGGCGCTGCTCGGCGTGCCTCGGTCTGCTACGTCTCGAATGGACCAAGCCCACGCCGGGGCAACGAGTCGATCCGACCCGAAGCGGTGTCTGGCACTACCGTCCGCTTCTGCCATCGGTCGAGCCGTCCGCGATTGTCTCGCTCGGCGAGGGCGCTACGCCGCTCGTCTGGATCGATCGCTGGGCTCGGGCGCACGCGATCGAGCGAGTCGGCGTCAAGCTCGAATACGTCAGTCCGACCGGCTCGTTCAAAGATCGCGGAACGACTATGCTCCTGTCTGTCGCGCGGTCGCTGGGCCTGGCAAAAGTGGTGGAGGACTCGTCGGGCAACGCGGGAGCGAGCGTCGCGGCCTATGCCGCGCGCGCCGGGCTCTCGGCGACGATCTACGTGCCGTCGTCAGCGCCGGCCGCGAAGCGCGCGCAAATCGCCCGGGTCGGCGCGACGATCGTGCCAGTCGACGGTCCGCGCTCGGCGGTAACCGAGGCGGCGCTGACGGACGTCGACCGGACGGGCGCCTATTACGCCGGGCACAATGCCAACCCCTACTTCGCGGCCGGCATGGCGAGCTTCGCCTACGAGCTGATCGAGACGTTCGGTGCGCAATTGCCGCGCCATCTGATCGTCCCGACCGGCGGGGGATCGCTCGTCGTCGGCTGCTTCGACGGATTTCTGCGCTGGTTCGGCGACTCGGACGAGGCGAGGCGGCGTTGTCCGCGCATCCACGCGGTGCAGAGCGCGGGCTGCGCACCACTCGTCGCCGCGTTCGGGCGCGGATTGGACCACGCCCCGCCAATTGAACGTCGGCCGACGATCGCTGGCGGCATCGAGGTCGAGCGGCCGCCGCGCGACCGGGAGATCCTGGCCGCGATCCGGGCAACCGGCGGATCCGCGGTCGCGGTCGACGACGAGGAGATCCGCCGCGAGCGACGACTGCTGGCCCAGTCTGAAGGCATCGACGTCGAGCCGACCACGGCCGCGGCATTCGCCGGCCTGGCGCAACTCGTCCGCGATGGCGTGATCCGCTCGGACGAGGTCACGCTCGTCGTGGCGACCGGCGCGGGGTGGAAGGATCCCGGATAAAGGCAATGCGCAAAACGCAAAACGCAGCTGCAGCCCGCCCTGGAGCCGCGGCCCCGCGGATTGCGCATTGCGCTTCAGGTCCTTATGCAACTATCAGAATGAGAGGAGGAGGACGTGCCAGTCGTCATGGCCCAGTACGGCACGAAGCACGGACACGCCGCAGGCAAGGCGCGGTCGATGCAGACGAATCCAAACGTCGAGCTCGCGGGAATCTTCGAGCCGGATCCTGACGCTCGCACCGCGGCGCAGCAAGAAGGCCAGTACCCCGACGTCCGCTGGTATCGCTCGAAGGAGGAGATGCTGGACGATCAGCGTGTCGTTGCCGTGGCGATCGAGGGGAGGAACGACGAGAGCCTGGCGATGGCGAGCGAGGCGATCGACGCGGGCAAGCATCTCTGGTACGACAAGCCCGCTGGGGACGACTGGCCAGCCTTTCGGGACCTGATCGAACGGGCTCGGTCGCGCGGGCTGCGGATCCAGATGGGCTACATGTTCCGCTACCACGATGGATTCCGTCGGATCGCGGACTGGGCCAAGGCGGGGCTGCTCGGCGACGTCTTCTCGGTGCGAGCGCACATGTCTACCTGGATTCCGGTGTCGGGTCGTAATGGCCGCGAGGTAATCAGCCGTCACCGTGGTGGCATCTTCTACGACCTGGCCGGGCACATGCTGGATCAGGTCGTCTGGCTGCTCGGGCGGCCGGTTCGAGCGCGTGGCTTCTTCCGTAACGATCAGACGCCGGAGGTGCCGGCGTTCTCCGACAACACGCTCGGAGTGTTCGAGTTCGAGCGCGCGCTTGCCTTCGTCGACATCGCGGCGATGGAGGCTCGACCGATGGCGCGGCGATTCGAGGTGTACGGCAGCCGCGGATCGGCGATCATGGAGCCGTTCGAGCCAGAGCCCACACTCTACCTTTGCCTCGAAGAGGCGCAATCGGGCTACGCCGCCGGCCGCCAGCAGGTTCCGCTCGCGGCCCAACCCCGCCAGGCGCTCTACGATCGCGAGCTAGATGCCTTCCTGGCGGTACTCCAGGGAGAACGCCCGCCAGATCGCTCCCTGGATCACGAGCTCCTGGTCCAGGAAACGCTGCTGCGCGCGACCGGCGGCATCGCCGAGACCTGAGGCGCCGGTAGCCGCGGTTTCGGTCGCCCAACGCAGCGCGCGATCTTCCGGTTCGGCCGAGGGTGGTCACGGGGGACCGACCCTAATGGCTATTCCCAAGCTAGGACGGCAGCGGCGAGCCCTGGTCCGGCGGAATGAGCAGGGAGTAGGGCTCGGTCCCACGACGCTGGCGGAAGTCCTCCCAGGCGCGCGCGCGCAGCTGCGAGTCGGTGAGAAGGTCGAGCGCGGTACAGGCTAACGCCTTCGCCGCGACAATCCCGCCCTGCTCACCGATGTTCGTACCGGTGCACGCGACGATCTGCCAGCTGTGGCCAGGACAGCCATTCGCCTGCGTAGCCGCGCGCAGGTGGCCAACCGGCAGGTGCCAGCTGACGTCGCCGATGTCGGTCGAGCCCTTGATCAGCTTCGGCTCGGCAGTTACCTGCTCGATCTCCTCGATCAGCGGCGGACCATCCGGAGCGTCCGGCAGGGATTCGCGAATGCGGGCGGCGAATGCGCGGTCCTCGTCGGTAAAGCGTGGCGGACCGACCAGACGCAGGTTTCGGTCGATCGCGTCGGCGAGGACGCGATTTGGGATTTGCTCGTGGCAGTCGGTGTCGATCGACCACTCGACGCTGGTCTGAGTCATCATCGCGGCACCCTGGGCGATGCGCGTGACCCAGTTGAAATACTCGACGACGTCACGGTGGACGTCCGCGCGCACGTAATACCAGACGCTCGCGCACGGCGGAACGACGTTGGGCTGGACGCCGCCGTCGGTGATGACGTAGTGGATCCGCGCGTCCTGTTTGACGTGCTCGCGCATGTAGTTCACGCCGACGTTCATCAGCTCGACCGCGTCGAGCGCGCTTCGCCCACGATGGGGAACCGCCGAGGCGTGAGACGCGACGCCGTGGAAGGTGAAGCGCACCGAGACCATCGCCTTGCTGGTGATGAAGTCCGCGCCGGTCTTGTCGCTCGGGTGCCAGCCGAGGACGATGTCAGCGCCATCGAAGACACCTGCCCGCTGCATGAAGACCTTGCCGACGAGTAGCTCCTCCGCCGGGCAGCCGTAGCAGCGAATGCGACCGGTGATGCCGGAGCGCTCGGCTGCATCCTTCGCGGCGATAGCGGCGAAAACCGACGCCGTGCCGAACACCGAGTGCCCGCACCCGTGCCCGTAGCCACCCGGGACCAGCGGTTGGCGCTCGGGTGTCGCGGCCTGAGAGAGACTGGGCAAGGCATCGTATTCGGCCATGATGCCGATCAGTGGGTCGCCGCTGCCCCAGGTGGCGACGAAGGCGGTGGGCATGCCCGCGACGCCGCGTTCGACCGTGAAGCCGTGCGACTCGAGCAGATCGGCGAGCAAAGCGGACGAGCGGGTCTCTTTCAGACTCGGCTCGGCAAAGGACCAGATCGCCCGGTTGGTTTCGCGGAAGGAGTCCCCCGCGGCATCCAGATACGCTATCGCCGACGACTTGGCTGACTCGACGTCCAGAACGGCAGAGCTCATCTCTGATGCCAACCTCCATGCGCAGGCTCAGCGTGCAAAGTCCGGGACCGGCGACGCGACGCACGAAAAGCGACACGCACATCGCAACGCGCGGAGCCAGTGCGGCGCGACTCGCCTCGATGGCGCTTTGCGCTGCGGGTGATCGCGATCGCCGGGTTGTCCTGGCACGCGGAGATGGTCCGACGCCGTGCCTTGCATTCCGTCACGACGCGCTGACGCGCCGCTCGAGCGTGAGGCCGACGCTCCGGGCCGCGTCGACGATCTCTGCCCACGTATCCTCCGCGACCCGAATGCCCTCCTTCCGTCGCCGCTCCGCGGAGCGGACCTCGGGCTCGCCCGGGACGAGGACCTCGGCAAAGCCGTCGGCGGGCGGCACGTCCTTGATCTGGTCGATCACCCGGTCTGTCTCGGCTTCGACCTTCGATCGATCGCGGAACAGCCCGGCGTCGATTGCCAGGATGAACGTCGCGCTCGCCCCTGCCGCGTCGGCGTAATCGTCGGCGCCTACCAGGACCCGCGAGAGCAGTACCGACAGCACCGAAAGCGCCGAGCCCTTGTGACCGCCAAAGGGAAGCAGCATGCCCCCGGCGAAGTAGTGGTTCGGATCGGTGGTCGGGTTCCCGTCCCGGTCGAGAAGGCAGCCGGGCGGAACCGGCTCGTGTTTCGCCCGAGCGACCATGACCTTGCCGCCCGCGATGGCCGACGTTGCGAAGTCGATCATCAGGTCTGCGTGCCGCGCAGCCGGAAATCCGAACGAAAACGGATTCGTTCCGAGTGCGCCACGCTTGCCGCCAAATGGCGCGACGCTCTTCCCAAGGCCACCGACGGTGACCATCGCGGCCACGCCGTGGTTCGCGGCGAGCGTCGAGTAGGTGCCGAGGCGACCGATGTGGTTGCATCGGACGACTCCCACAACGGCGACACCCTGCGCCTTCGCCTTTTCGATCGCCACCTCGGTCCCGTACCGCGCCGATACCTGGCCGAAGGTCCAGCCGCCGTCGACGAGCGCCGACACTGGCGTCTCGCGGATGATGCTCGGCCGCGCGTTCGGTTGAATCTTCCCACTCTTGATCAGCCTGATGTAGCTGGGAATTCGCAGGATCCCGTGGGAATCGTGGCCGGCCAGGTTCGCGTCGATCAGATGAGTCACGAGGATGTCGGTTGGCTCGGGATCGGCCCCGGCCGCGCGGAAGATGGCGGTCGCCGTGTCACGAAGTTCGTCAGCACTGAAGACAATCATTCGAGCCTCCGTGTTGCGCCCGGCTGTGATTCGCGAGTCTTACGTCTCGGGGACGACCGTGTTACGGAGCACGCCGATTCCTTCGATCTCCACCTCGACGACGTCTCCCGGCTTCATCGGGCCAACGCCCGAAGTCGTTCCGGTCATGATCACGTCGCCGGGCTCCAGGGTTATGAACTGGGAGAGATCCGAGATGAGCCTCGGCACGTTGAAGATCAGCTGGGACGTCCGAGATTTCTGCTTCACCTCGCCATTCAAGCGCAGCTCGATCGCCAGATCGCTCGGGTCGAGATCGGTGTTCACGACCGGTCCGAGGGGAGCGAACGTATCGTAGGCTTTCCCGTGCAGGAGGAATCCCTGGGCCATCTCTTTACGCTGCCAGTCTCGCGCGCTGACATCGTTACCGCAGGTGTAGCCCAGAACGTGTCGGAGGGCTTCTGCTTCGGGAATGCGACGTCCACCCCTTCCGATGACGGCGACGAGCTCCGCCTCGTAATGGACAATCGTCGAGTCCTTCGGGTAGACAATGGCGCTACCGTGGCCGGTCAGCGCCGTCCGGGGCTTCATGAAGTACAGCGGCATCTCTGGCATCTTGGCGTTGCTCTCGGCGACGTGATCGGCGTAGTTCAGTCCGACGCAGATGACCTTTGGGGGCTCGACCGGTGGAAGAAGGCGCAGCTCTTCCAGTGGACCGACCTGAGCACCGGTGCGATTGTCGCCAAAAGGCGAGCCCTCGAGTGCGTGGACGATTCCGTTCGAGTCCAGTACGCCGTAGGCTGGGCCGTGCGGAGACTGATAACGCAGGAACTTCATTCGATCCTCCCAGGTGCAGCGTGGATAGACGTGGATCACGTCTGGGATCGTCGCTCACGGCTTCCGACGCTGGCGTCAGTGCGACGCGGCGTCAGGGCGGAGGGCTAGTCTCCTGATTCCCGCGTGAAAACGTCATACGTAGTGCCTGAGGGCGGTACCACCGAAGGAAGGATGCACGTCTTGCGTTTGACGTCTCACGCTGTGTTCACTACTTCGATCCCTGACAGTGCGGGAATCATAGAGGGTACCAACCAGATGAGTCAATGCTCTGGTGCACCGCGCCGCTGACTCTCCCGAAGTCACGGTGTCGGGTTTTGTGGACCAATTTCTCGGCCGGGTCAGTCTTGGGCGGTTCCAAGTGATACCCTCGAGAGGCTTCCGTCGCCCTACGTTGCAAC
>CADDYW010000052.1 GCA_902810745.1 Chloroflexota bacterium
CGACGCTCACCCTGGTGCCGGTCACTCGATCAATCCTCGTGGGTGGGTGGGGAGAACCGCACTCGCGTGCGACCGGACTGCGCCCCGAGGCCCGCTGGCTGTTCCTGGCCATCGCTCTCGACTGACAGGGAAGACTCCGATGCCACCCGACCTGCCTCGCTGCGGATCGCCCGATCTGGTATCCTGGCAAGCTATAGCCGGGGTCGCTCGCCGTCTCGCCGAAGCCTCAAGCCTCGACGCGGTTATCCGCGTGATCGCCGACGAGGTTCAGTCAACGCTGTGCTCCGGGAGCGTGGCTCTCTGGTTGCTCGAGAAGCGAGCAGGCGCTCTGCATCTCGTGGCAAGCAACGTCGCACCGGAGCTTCTTGCCCCGATCCGGACGCTCCCACTGACCGCACCAGCCGTCGCGGCCCAGGTGGCACGAACGGGCCGAACGATCGAAATTCCCGACATCCAGGCAGCACCCAAGGAGTTCGCACTGACCCGCGAGGTCGCCCAGAACCTGGGACAGCGAAGCATCTATGCCCGCCCCATGATTGTCCGTGGGGAGGTAATCGGAGTTCTGACCTTGGCCACCCCATCGGTGCAATCCCTCACGGCAGACCAGCGCGAGGTCGTCGACGCGTTTGTCCACCTCTGTGCCCTCGCGATCGAGAGCACACGCCGTCTCCAGGAGGCCGAAGAGGCCCGTCAGCGCGATGACGCTATACTCAACAGCATCACCGATGCCCTGTACGTGCTCGACCGTGAGTGGCGTATTACCTACGTGAACGCCGCAGCATCCCAGCTCCTCCGGCACGTGTTCCCCGGGATCACCGACACCATTCTCGGGCAGAGCATCTGGTCTCTGTTCCCGGACATCCGAGGCACCGCGCTCGACCGTGCCCTTCATCGTGCGCTGGAGCAGCGCATCAGCCTCTCCTGCGAGCACTTCTATGCACCCGCGAATCTCTGGATGGAGGTTCGACTTTATCCGTGTCCCGATGGGCTCTTGATCTACCTGCGCGATATCACCGATCGGAAGAAGGTCCAGAAAGAGCGTGATTGGCTCCTGTATCGCGAACAGGCAATTGCGACGATCGCCGCGGCCCTCGTTCATGACGTCGAGCTGTCGAGCGTCCTCGACACGGTGGTCGAACAAAGCCTGCGCACGCTTGGTGTCGATGGAGTTGCCGTCTGGCTCGCGGATCCAGAGCGTCGCGCCCTCACCCTTCACGCTGCCCACGGTTTTCGTCCAGATTTCTTCGAGCTCAAGCAGCATCTGTCCTTTGACGCTCCGTACCTTGCTTCCCGAGCCGCTCGAACCGAGCAGACACTGGCCATCGAGGACGTGGATGCTCCAAGCGTGTCGCCAGAAGCTCGCCGATTCTACCGGCACGAAGGCCTGGTATGCCTGATAGCGATGCCGATGTGCGCACGGAAGCGGCTCGTCGGGATCATTGGCTATGGAAGCCGAACGCGGCATCGCTTCGCGCCACCCGAGCAAGAGTTCCTTCGCACCATCGCCGATCTCTTCGCCGTCGCGGTCGAAAATGCCCAGCTCTATGGCCAGCTCCAGACCACGTTGCGACTGCGCGAGGAGTTCATGGCGGCGGCGGCGCACGAGATGCGATCGCCGGTCACGGTCATCAAAGGACGCGTTCAGCACATCCTCCAGCAGGATCTGCCATCGCCTCAGCTTCGACAGGGGCTGGACGCGGTTCTTCACCAGACCGATCGGCTGGTCAACCTCATCGAGGATCTCCTGACGGTGGCACGGCTCCGCCCCGGCAAGGTGACACTCAGCCGCGCTCGCTTCGACCTCAGCACCCTCGTTCGTGAAACTGTCGCCACCAGCTCTCGAGCAGATCCGACCCACCCTTACCAGGTCACCGCTCCGGGGGCACTCGTGGTCTACGCCGACCATCAGCTCATCAAAGAGGTCATCAATCGTCTCCTGGAAAATGCTCGCCGCTTCTCGCCCAACACCGAGCCGATTGAGGTCCGAGTTCGTCGACAGGGTGAACAAGCGATCGTGACCGTCACCGATCACGGTATCGGCATCGCTCCGGAGCGTCAGCCTCACGTCTTCGAGCCTTTCTACGAGCCCATACCGCCGGGCGAGCCGGGCTACGTCGGCATAGTCAGTCTGGGGCTCTACCTGGCGAAGCACATCGTCGAAGCCCACGGTGGCCAGATCTGGCTCACCAGCACCCCGGGCAGCGGCTCGACGTTCGGCTTCAGCCTCCCGCTCGCAGGCCAGTCATCCCACGACGGCTAGCCCCTGACCCTGGTACGTTTTATGCACGCGGTCACTCAGACGTTCCCTCATTCGCACGAGGAGACCGAGTGTGACCGTTCCGACGACTTCCTCATCCCCGAATGGTGCCGAGGACTTCCTGCCGATTCTCGGCATCGACCACGTCGAGTTCTGGGTTGGCAATGCCTTCCAGGCAGCGCACTTCTACCAGAGCGTGCTCGGATTCGACGTGATTGCCTACGCCGGCCCGGAGACAGGCGTCCGAGATCGCGCCAGCTACGCGCTTCGCCAGGGCGAGATCACGCTGGTCGTCACCGCCGGCCTTCATCCGGACAGTCCAATCGTCCGCCACGTTGCCGCGCACGGTGACGGTGTTCGCGATATCGCCCTTTCCGTGGAGAACGTGGATCGGGCCTTTGCCGAGACGACCCGCCGCGGAGCCCAGCCCGTGCTCGAGCCGACGACGATCGAGGGGCAGAAAGGTACCATCCGACGCGCGGCCATCGCCATTTACGGCGAGACGATTCATTCTTTCGTCAATCGAGACGACTATCACGGCACGTTTCTCCCGGGCTACCACCGTGTCCTAAACGGCCGGGGTACGCCCACCGGTGTCTACTCCCTGGACCACATCGTCGGGAACGTCGAGCTTGGCCAGATGGACCGCTGGGTGGCTTTCTACCGTGACGTGATGGGCTTCAGCCAGCTCGTCCACTTCTCCGACGAAGCGATCCGGACCGAGTACAGTGCCCTCATGTCGAAGGTCATGCAAAACGGGACCGGGCGCGTGAAGTTCCCGATCAACGAGCCGGCTCCCGGGAAGAAGAAGAGCCAGATCCAGGAGTTCCTCGACTTCTACGGCTGCCCCGGCGTCCAGCATCTTGCCTTGCTGACGGACGACATCGTCCACACCGTTCGGCAGCTCCGCTCGCGTGGAATCGAGTTCTTGCGTGTCCCGCCTGCCTACTACCAGTCGTTGCACGCGCGTATCGGGCCGATCTCCGAGGATCTCGAGGCGATCCAGGAGCTGGGTATCCTGGTCGATCGCGACGACGAGGGATACCTCCTCCAGATCTTCTCCAAACCCGTCCAGGACCGCCCGACCGTGTTCTATGAGATCATCCAGCGTCGCGGTGCCCGCGGATTCGGCGAGGGCAACTTCAAGGCGCTGTTCGAAGCGATCGAGCTCGAGCAGGCCAAGCGCGGAAACCTTTGAGAGTTCTGAGTGCTGAGTACTGAGTGCGGTGTACCGAGTGCGGAGTGCGAGAGCAACTGGCAGAATGGTTCGGCCAGATTCGGGCAGACACAGGGGTCTGTCCCTACGTGTAGGGGCGGCCCGGCAGCGCGGTCGCCGCTCGCTGCCACTGTTTCGGTCTGCCCCTACGTGTAGGCGCGGCGCCCCGTGGCCGCCCGCGTTCTATCCGGTCAAGCCGCGGCGCACATTGCTCTAAGTAGAACGGGCGCGCGCCACCCGTGACCTGGAGAAACCAGGACACCGGACGCACGCCGCGAGTGGCCCCAGCACCCGGAACTCAGAACTTAGCACTGGTCCGGGAGGTCGCGGTGCCAGCGTATCATCGACTGGGACAGATTCCTGCCAAACGGCACGTCCAGTTTCGCGCGCCTGACGGAAAGCTGTACGCCGAGGAGGTTTTCGGGACCGAGGGCTTCAGTGGCAACTACTCGATCCTCTACCATCTCTCACTCCCGGCCCAGACTCGCCGCGTCGAGCCGCTCGGCTCGGTCGCGCCTCGGCCGTGGCAGGAGCGGGCCCATCGCCACCACCACCTGCGCACGCGTGAGCTCAAGCCAGCCGGGAATCCCGTCGACGGCCGCGTCCCATTGCTGTTCAACGATCAGGTCAAGATCAGTCTCGCGACGCCGGTCGAGCCACAGCCGTACTTCTATCGCAATGGCACGCACGACGAGCTGCTCTTCATCCACGAAGGCGAAGGCGTACTCGCCACGCAGTTCGGCGAGCTTCCCTTCCGAGCGGGAGACTACCTCTACATTCCGCGCGGAACCATCCAGCTGCTTCGCCTCGACGGCGACCGGGGCCGCCTGCTGGTCGTCGAGGCAGATGGCCAGATCGACACTCCAGCGCGCTATCGCAACGAGCACGGCCAGCTCCTGGAGCACGCGCCGTACTGGGAGCGCGATTTTCGCAAGCCGGAGCGCCTGGAAGCTCACGACGAGCACGGCGCAGGACGGTTCGAGATTCGCCTGAAGATCCTCGACGAGGTCTACGCCTACCACGTCGACCATCATCCCTTCGACGTGATCGGCTGGGACGGCTACCTCTACCCGTACGCGTTCAGCATCCACGACTTCGAGCCGCGCGCCGGGCGGCTTCACGTTCCACCGCCGACGCACCAGACCTTCGAAGGGCCGGGCTTTGTCGTCTGCAGCTTCGTCCCGCGCAAGCTCGACTGGGATCCAGACGCGATTCCGGTTCCGTACTTCCACTCGAATCTCGACTCGGACGAGGTACTCTATTACGTCGACGGCGACTACACTGCGCGCAAGGTCGAGGTCGGGAGTATCACCCTCCATCCGCGTGGATGGGCGCACGGGCCATCCGCGGGCGCCGTCGAGGCGAGTCTCGGTCGGGAGCGTGAAACGAACGAGCTCGCGGTGATGGTCGACACCTTCCGGCCGCTGCGACTGACCGAAGCTGCACGCGAGATCGACGATCCTGGCTACCTGCGAAGCTGGGACGTCGCCTGAGGGTTTGGCCAGTGAGATGGACAACGTTCCGGCTCCTGAATAGTGACGTCGACCGGGTCGGGTTGGTCGTCGGAGACCAGATCCACGCGCTCGAAGCCGGCCTCGCGCTGCTCGATCTCCTCGGCGACGACGGCGAGCGTCTGAGACGGGTCGGAGAGCAGGTGATGCGGAATCCAGTCGAGGTCTTTCCACTGCGGGACGTCCGCCTGCGGCCCCCGATCCCGCGACCGCCAACAGTTCGGGATTTCTACGCGTTCGAGCAGCACGTCCGCGCCGCTCGGCAACGACGGGGTCTCGACATGGATCCGGACTGGTACCGGCTTCCGGTCTTCTATTTCTCGAATCCTTACGCGACGATCGGTCCGGACGATGACGTACCGGTACCACCGGGCTGTCAGGAGCTGGACTTCGAGCTCGAGGTGGCAGCGATCGTGGGACGCGGGGGCTCGGACCTCGATCCGGCCCAGGCTGAAAGATGCATCGCGGGCTTCACGATCCTCAACGATTGGAGCGCGCGTGACCTCCAGCGGCGGGAGATGCGTCTCAGTCTGGGCCCGGTGAAGGGAAAGGATTTCGCCACGAGCCTCGGACCGTTTCTGGTGACGACGGATGAGCTCGAGCCGTACCGAAAGGATCGCGCCTACGACCTCACGATGACGGCCCGGGTGAATGGCGTTGAGTATTCGCGTGCTTCGCTGGCCGACATCTACTGGAGCTTCGGCGAGATGCTCGCCTACGCCTCTCGCGGGACCCGCATCGAGCCGGGCGACGTCGTCGGCTCGGGCACCTGCGGGACCGGCTGCATCCTCGAGCTCTCGCTCGTCCACGGCGCCGAGGCGTATCCCTGGCTGAAGCCTGGAGACGAGGTCCAGCTCTCCGTCGATCGCCTTGGCACCCTTAAGAATCGAGTCGTCGAAGGATCGGCTCTGCGTCCCGTGAGGAACGAATCGTGAGCGCCGAGACTGCTCATCGTGACGCGGATCTCGCTCGTGACTTTCTCGACCGTCTGGACGCCGTCGAGCGACGGCTCGTGAGGCTCGCCGACCAACCGCGGCCGAGCGGTCTGACCGAGCCGGATCCGAAGACCGGCGAGCGGTGGGACGCGGGCCAGGTCTGGGCCCACCTGGCGGAGTTTCCGTCGTACTGGCTCGCCCAGGCGCGGCTCGTCGTGGCGAGTCGGTCGTCCGATCCGGTTCCGTTCGGGCGGGTAAAGTCCGACCCCGGCCGCCTCGCCGCAATCGAGCGCTGGCGTACCGAACCTGCGAGTGTTCTCCTCGTACGCGTTCGGGCGGGCATCGCCCAGTCGCGCGCGTTCCTGGCTGCGCTGGATCGGCCGGATTGGGCCGCGCGGGGTGAGCATTCCACGCTCGGCATCATGGATCTCCGACAGATCGTGGACGAGTTCGTCGTCGGTCACCTCGAGGAGCACGCGACGCAGCTCGAGCAGCTTGGTCAGCCCCGCTGACACTGACCGCGAGTCCTTTCTATAATTCAGGTCGGGAGACGGCTCACCACCGAGATACAGAGAAGACGTGGAGAGCACAGAAAGAAGGTTGCTCTCGGCCCTGTGCTCCCCATTTCGACATTGCGCCCCCGTGGTGAACGGCCCGCGAAGCCCCGCTCCAAAGCTGGAGATACTTCACGTTTTTTCCACGCTCGACTCATCGCGGGGATCTGGAGGAGGAGTGACGCGACTGGACGGACACGTTTCCCTGATCACCGGCGCCGGTAGCGGCATCGGCGCGGCGACGGCACGCAGAATGGCCGAGGCTGGAGCGGCGGTCGCGCTGGTCGGACGAACGCCCGAACCGCTGTACCGCCTCGCCAGCGAGATCGCGCGGCGCGGAGGACGCGCCCTCGCGCTGCCGGCCGACGTGGCGCGCCCCGAGCAGATCGACGCTGCCTTTGCCGCGACCGTCGAAGCTTTTGGAAGGCTGGACAGCACAGTGGCGAACGCTGGAATCCAGCTTCACCGGCGCGACGTCCCCCTGCACGATCTGCCCGAGGACGCCTGGGACGAGACGCACGCCATCAACCTGCGCGGCGTCTTCCTGACCTGTCGCGCCGCGCTGCGACAGATGCTGAAGCAGAACGACGGCGGCTCGATCGTGATCGTCAGCTCGGTCACCGCGCTGGCCGGCATCGCGCCGCAGAATCCAGCCTACACTGCCAGCAAGGGCGGACTGATCGCGCTCGGACGCGCCCTGGCGGTCCAGTACGGCCCCAGCAATATCCGCTGCAACGTCGTCTGCCCGGGCGCACTGGAGGCGACGCCGGATTTCGAGGAGCACCCGGACCCGGAGGGCCGCCAGCGCCGCATGTCGGCGCAGATTCCGCTCGGTCGGCTCGGGCGCTTCGACGAGATCGCGCCCTTCATCGTCCTGCTCGCGTCGAAAGACGCCAGCTACGCGACCGGCGGCGTATTCACGATCGACGGAGGCCTGACCGCGCGGTGAGACCGGTGAATCCCTGCCACCAGGAGACATCGCGCCCGGGTGCGACGGTGTCGGCGTGGCCCTTACCGTGGACGCACTTCAGGGTGCCGGGAAGCGGTTCAGACTGCGTGGCCGAGGTGCCAACTCCCGCGTGCGGGCTGGTTCAGACTGATGTTTCGATCCGTCTAATGCCTACGGCTTGAAGCTGCCCGGATCGGTGCTGCACCCGGCATCCTTCAATGCCTGGGCGCGCTTCGGCCACTTCGCGACGACCGGGATCAGCGCCTTTTCGGCGTCCGCCGACCAGCTCTGCACGTCGGATGGGTCGGCCTGCCTGTCCTGAAGGAACGTGCTCAGCGCGCGCTCCAGCGCCTTCCTCGGAAAGCCCCCGTGAATCGTCTGATCGACCAGCACGCCCACGCCATACTCGGACGTGAAGATGTCGCGGGCGCGAATGCTGACCTTCCGAGGCTTCCCCTTGCCCGGCTCCTTCGGCGGCACCTGAACGGTGAGATGGGCGTTCAGCGGCCGCTCGACCTCGGTCTCGTTCGCCGCCTTGATCTCCCCAAGCTGGATCGCCGGGTCGAGACCGGCTCGCGCCATCACGGCGGTGAGAATCGGGCTTCCCTGGACAGCTTTCGCGGCCGCGTCGCCCTTCACCACCGATCCGTCAGCGCCCTTCACGATCAGCTGATTGCCGACGACGTCGATCCCATACTTCTCGAATCGAGCCTTGAAAGCGTCCGGCTCTGCCTCCTTGATCACGGTGAGCGCGGCGGTCAGGTCGGAGTGGTCGCCGCCGGTCCACTGGACCATGCCCCAGGTCAGAACGGCGCGGTCGTAGGTATTGAGCGAGGTGAAGTGGCCCTCCTGCGCCGAGATCGTCCGGAGAATCTTCTTACGCGACTCGCTCAGGTCCGACTTTTCCAGCACGTCGTTGACCGTCTCCTTCTTCTCGCCCTTCGCCCGGACCTCCAGGCCATTTTCGACGACCGTCATGTACGCCTCGACGTGGTCGAACATACTGATCGCTTCGCCGTCGATCGTGATCTGGTAATAGTGTCGCTCGGTCGGGACGGGATCGAAGCTCGTCTGGTCGACCTGCGTCTTAAGATCCGCTGTGCGCTTGCTCTCCTCCTGATCGATCTCGCCCAGCCGCGCCTTCAGGTCGTCCACCTGCCTGGAATCGGCTTGCTTGCCGTGCTTCTCCAGTCGCGCGAGTTGCTTCTTGATCCGCGCGCGCTCGCGCTGGAGCTCCTTGAGCTGCTTGTCCGTCCGCAGGGCACTCGAGAGGACAAAGGAACGCGCTTTCTCGATCGCGGCCGTCAATGCGTGCTGCGCTGCCTCGTACTCCGCGATCGCCTTCTTCAGCTTCTCGGCATTCTTGGGGTGTTCCTTGGCCGCGTTCGCCGCCGCCTCCGCGCGACGCAGCCGCTTACGCGCCGCGGCGATGCCCCGGAAGGCTTCGGCCTTCGCGGGCGTGTTGGCCGGTACCAGCTTGAACATCAGATCGGGCCGCAGCAATAGCTCCGTCTCGCTACGCTCGACGACCTTGACCGATCCAAGCGCAGCCTGGATCGACGCGGCGTCGGTCTGCTGATCCGTGTCCGAATCGTGCTGGTCGGCGCCTTTTTGCTCGTCAGGATGATCGGTACGTTCGTCGGCCATGGGCGCTGGCGCGGGCGCAGTTGGCGACGACGGCGGCTGGCGCTGGAGGTACGGCGCTGATCCGCTGCGCTGCAGGATCGGTGAGCCTTCGCGCAGCAGCCGTAGCACCGCCTGATTTCCGATGGTCCGCTGCAGATGAAGCATCACCTGCGCGGGACTTGCCGGCGCCCTCTCGACCGTGGCGGCAGGAGCGCGCCGACCCGCCTCCAGCGACCTCGCCTTGCTGGCTCTCTGAGTAGCTCTCCCGCTGCTGCTCGGCATGTACCCTCGCGTCACTACATCTGCCGCTTGGCTCGACGCGGCGCGCGCGTCGGCGTCTGTCTCGGAACCGGCGTCAATCACCTGCCGTCGTGGAAGATGATGATATCACTCGCCGCGCCGCGAAAGAAATCACCTGGGCGACAATCCATTAAACCGTGGCGGCAGGGCGTCTTCTTCGGCCAGACTACCGAGCAGCCCCGGTCGCTCGGCGGTGGATCGTCGATTGGATCGTGCTGCCGCGGCGATCCCAGTTCGCTATAATGCGGGACGATCCACGCATTGGGAGAGATCGTATGAGCACGTCCCTCGATCCCGCGAAGGGGATAACCGTCGGCGTCCTGGGGACTGGACGTATGGCACACCTGCACCTCCACGCTCTCGACACGATTCGCCGCGAGGGCCTGGTGGTCGACGGCGTGACCTGGCCGATCTCGCTCGCCGTCTACGGCCGCGACGCCACGAAGGTTGCCGAGTGTGCCCGGCAGTATCAGACGACGATCGCGACGACCGACCTCAACGACCTGATCGACCGACCCGACGTCGCGGTGGTCGACAACTGTCTGGTCAACGCGCTCCACTACGAGCCGCTGCTCCGAGCCGTTCGCAACGGCAAGCACTGCTTTACCGATAAGCCGCTGACGACCGAGCTGCACGAAGCCGAGGTCCTCCTCGAGGCAGCGCGCGCGGCCGGTGTCCACCACGGCATCGTCCAGAACATGCGCTTTCAGGCGGGACCGGCCAGGGCGAAGGAGATGATCGACCGTGGCGACCTCGGCCGCATCTTCCACGCGCGCGTCGTCTTTGGCTACTTCGTGCCCCAGCAGATCACCAATCGTCCGGCCTGGTTCTATCAGAAGGAGCAGGCCGGGGGCGGCATCGTCCACGATATGATGGCCCACTTCTTCGACCTGCTGCGCTACATGCTCGGACCCATCGAGCGTGTCTACGGCGAGATCATCACCGCGTTTCCAGAGCGAGCCGATGCCGCGGGCAATCGCTTCAAGGCCGACGTCGAAGACGCGACCGCCATGACGCTGCGCTTCCGCTCCGGTGCGATTGCCGACGTCTTCGCGAGCTGGGTTCGACGCAAGCACGAGGAGGTTCCGTTCTTCGAGATCGACGGCGAGAAAGGCAGCATCATCTGCAGCTTCAACGAGCTGAAGTTCCAGGGTCAGGAGCAGACCGCCCAGTTCCGTTACGACCCGACGCGCAAGCAGACCGGCTTCGACGAGGGCTGGCAGAACATTCCGCTGCCGTGGGTCGATCCGTTCGCGATTCAGCTTCGGAGCTTCCTCACGGCGGTCATCACCAATCGGCCCTGCAAGCCTGACTGGGAGGACGCGGTGATCACCCTGCGGCTGATCGACGCCGCCTACGAGGCAGCGCGCACGGGGCGGGCGCAGCAGGTCTGATTCCCCCTCCGCGTGGATGCGACGGACGGCTTCAATTCCTGCGCGATTCTAACCCGGCTCAGACAAATCTCCAACGACGCGGGCGGTAAGATCAGGGCGGGGTGGATAGTATCCACCCGGTAGCTGAGGTCGTGGGTGTTGTGAGTGATGAGCCAGATTATTCTTCACGAAACCCCTTCGCTGAAGCGGCCAATCCTGGTCGCGGCTTTCGCTGGCTGGAACGACGCCGGTCGCAGCGCCACGATTGCCGTTCAACATCTCATCGCGACGTGGTCGGCCTCGCAGTTCGGGGAAGTCGATCCAGACCTGTTTTTCGACTTCACCGCGTCGCGACCCTGGATCAAGCTCGACGAAGATGGCCAGAGTCAGGTGACCTGGCCGCGCAACCATCTCTACGCGCATCACGATCCCAATCAGGGCCTGGATGCTATCCTGCTCCTGGGCACCGAGCCAGGTTTGCACTGGCGCGCCTTCACGCGGGAGATCGTGAACCTTGCGCAGTCCTTCAACGTTAGCATGGCCGTGACACTCGGGTCGTACCTCGCGCCGGTCTCCCATAAGGATCCCGTGCCCATCTCCGGCTGGGCCTGGCCAACGGCGCTCCACGACCGGCTCAAGGAGATCCAGATCAGTCCGGTCCAGTATGAAGGTCCAACCGGGATCGTCTCCGTCCTGGGTGCCGCGTTCGCGGACGCCAGGATACCGATCGCCTCGTTGTGGGCCGCACTGCCCGGCTTCCTCGGCCCGACTGCCAATCCCAAGGGTGCTCTCGCGCTGGTCAAATGCCTGGACCGCGCCTTCGGCCTGAATTTGAAGCTGGATGAGCTGACTCGAGTCAGCGAGCAGTTCGAGAAGAACGTCAATCAGGCGGTCCAGCGTGTCCACGCGATGCCGGGCATCGCTCTGTTCGAGGCTCAGCACGAAAGCCAGACCGGTGCCAGTGAGAGGCCAGAATCGCCTCCCGCGTCATCGGACGACGCGAGCGAGCTGCCGTCAGCGGATGAGGTGATCCGCGCTGCCGAGGAGTTTCTCCGCCAGAACGGCAGCCGCTGACGCGCCCCGTCGGCTGCGCTCCACCAGACGATTCCATCGGGCGGGAGCTTCACGCGGGCTCCCGCCATTTCAGCTCTTCATGGGAAGCAGAGAACTTCGAGCCGCTCCTGGCTCGAATGGAATGCCCAGCCCTTCGCGACGCGTTATGCTCCCACGCCCCGCCCACGTTGCCCCGAGCTGGCATCCTGTGCTACCATCGCTGTATCGTCGCACCAGCCGCGTCCGGAAGGAGAAGCTTCGATGGTCCCCGAACGAGCCGAGCGAGAATCCGAGGTTCGCCAGCGGCTGAAGCACCAGCTGTCTGCTCAGGCTGAGGTGTGGTGGGGTGTTGAACGCCTGCAAGAGCTGATCGATTCAGTCGACTCGACGGCGAGGATTCTGGCTCACCTCGGCGCGGTCGACCTCGCCCCCGACGACGCCGAACCCGATTTCATTCGTTGAGGTGACCGCGATCGAACCGTATGAGCTGACCGCGACCCAGGCGCTCCGGGAGATTCGACAGCGCCGACTTGGCGTCGTCGAGCTCGTCAGGTCCCTGCTCGATCGAATTGAGCGCATCGAGGGGAGCGTTCACGCCTGGGAGCTGATCGACCGCGAGGGCGCACTCGCCACCGCGCAGAGCTGTGACGCGAGCTTCGACCGGCTGGCGCACCATCCGCTGTTCGGCATCCCGATCGGCCTGAAGGATATCTACGACACGCGGGGCCTGGCCACGTCGGCTGGCTTTCCGCCGTGGGCCCAGCGCGTTCCCGAGCGAGACGCGACGACAGTCGAACGGCTGCGCGCTGCTGGCGCAATCGTCCTTGGCAAGACGGTGACGACGCAGTTCGCCTTCGCCGATCCTCCGAAAACGCGAAACCCCTGGAACCCGGATCGAACCCCGGGCGGCTCCAGCTCCGGTTCGGCGGCTGCCGTCGCCAGCCAGATGGCGCCGATCTGCCTCGGCTCGCAGACCGCCGGCTCGATCCTTCGCCCGGCCGCCTACTGTGGCGTCCTGGGCCTGAAGCCGACGTATGGTCTGATCAGCCGTCACGGAATCTTTCCATTTGCCTGGTCGCTCGATCATCCCGGACCGCTTGCCCGGTCGGTCGAGGACCTGGCGCTGGCACTAGCCGTTCTGGCCGGCCCGGACCCGCGCGATCCGACCACGCTGAACGCGCGCGTTGGCGACTACCTCGCGGCAGTACGCCATCCGGGGCCGCCGCCCGTCCTTGGCGTCATCGAAGATTTTTCCGCGGCCGCCGACGCGGTCGTGCGTGACGCCGTCCTGGGTGCTGTCGCGTCGCTCGAACGGGCCGGCGCGCGGCTGCAGCCCATTCGCCTGGCGACGAATCTTCAGCTCGTCGCCGACGCCCAGCAGACGATCATGCAGGTCGAGGCCGCCGAGGTTCACGCCACGCTTCACCGCGAGATGGCCGAGCATTATGCTCCGAGGATCCGAGCGCTAATCGAGACCGGGCAGCTCGTACCGGCAACGCTCTACCTGCGCGCCCAGCGCATTCGGCGACGTTTTCGCGAGGAGATCTCCGCGGCGCTGCGCGGGGTCGATTGCCTGGTGATGCCGACGGTCTCGAACCTGGCGCCGGATCGAACGACGACCGGCGACCGCACCTTTCAGGCGCCGTGGTCGCTGATCGGCCTGCCCGCGGTGACACTGCCCGCGGGCCTCGCCAATGGCCTCCCCTGCGGGCTTCAGCTCGTCGCCGACGCGTGGCACGAGGCCGATCTACTGCGCGTGGCGCGGTGGGCCGAGCAGGTGCTTCCTCCCCTCCAGACGCCGCGCCTCTAGCCTTATCGTCGGACGGTGTCGATTCGAGGAGCGACGCGGCCGGGAATCTCTGCGTCCTTTCCGTGCATTTTCGCTGGTGGTGGTCGCTCGGACTGCCAGTCTGGAGCAAAGCATGGTTGGCGGAATTCGCCCGGTCAGTGGCTCAGAACGTTGACGATCCGCTGGACGGATAGTCAGGCGCCGATGTAACCTCATTTGAGGGTCGCGGAGGACGGTGGGAGCTGCTCGATGGAACAGTCGATACCGAGGCTGGTCGTCGCCGGGGTCGCGAGCGGCGTCGGCAAGACGACACTGACCGCCGGGTTGTGCGCGGCGTTCCAGCGGCGCGGGCTGCGGGTGCAGCCGTTCAAGGCGGGACCTGACTACATCGATCCCGGGTACCTTTCGGCGGGCGCGGGCACGGTCTGCCGTAATCTCGATACCTGGATCCTCTCTGATACCGCGGTAATCGAGACCTTTCACCGCGCGGCCAGCACGTGCGACGTGGCCCTGGTGGAAGGAATGATGGGTCTCTTCGACGGGCGGGATGAAACCGAGGACGGATCGACCGCGCGGCTGGCGAAGCTCCTGGACGCGCCCGTCCTGCTGGTCGTAGACGTCGCGTCGTCCTCGCGAAGTGCCGCGGCTGTCGCGCTCGGCTGCCGGCTGCTCGATCGTGATGTCAGCGTCGTCGGCGTCGTACTGAACCACGTCGCGGGCGAGAAGCATTACCGCTGGACCGCGGAGGCGATCGCATCGCTCGGCGGTTTGCCCGTTCTCGGTTATCTGCCCGATCGGCCCGACCTTGCCGTTCCCGGGCGGCATCTCGGCCTCGTACCGGCCGCCGAGACCCTCCCCGACGCCGCCTTCCTGGAGCGCCTCGCCGAACAGATCGAACGAACCGTCGACGTCTCGGGCGTTCTAGACCAGGCCAGGCGTGCCGGCCCGCTGCGTCGGAGCGAGCCGCGCCTGTTTCCATCGCGGCCACGGCCTCCAGTGGTCCGACTGGGCGTCGCCCGCGACGCGGCGTTCAGTTTCTACTACCAGGATTCACTGGATCTTCTGGAAGCGTGGGGAGCCCGGATCGTTCCGTTCAGCCCGCTCGATGCGCCCGCCCTGCCCAAGGTAGATGGGCTCTACCTTGGCGGTGGCTTTCCGGAAGTCTTCGCGGAGAGACTGAGCACGAACCGGCCGATGCGCGAGGCAATCACTCGAGCTGCCGACGAGGGTCTGCCGATCTACGCCGAGTGTGGCGGGCTGATGTACCTGTCCGAGGGCATTGCCGACTTCGACGGCCGACGCTTTCCGATGGTCGGGCTGATCCCTTCGTGGTCGGCTATGAGCCAGCGGCTGACGATCGGGTACCGCACGGTCACCGCCCGCGTGGATGGCCCGGTGCTCCGCGCGGGAGAGAGCCTTCGCGGCCACGAGTTCCATCGCTCGCAGCTCGAGACGCCGCTGGACCCCGTGAACGCTGCCTATATCGTCGATGGCGACGAATCGCGTTTGGAGGGCTACGCCCGCGGCTCGGTCTTCGCCTCGTACGTCCACCTGCACCTGGCAGCACGACCAGGACTCGCCGAGCGGTTTGTCGGGTATCTTCGCACCGGATCCGGTACGTCACTCGTCCAATGACAGCCAGCGTCTTAATGGTGCAGGGCACCGCGTCATCTGTCGGGAAGTCGATCGTCGTCGCCGGCCTGTGTCGGCTGTTTCGGCAGGAAGGTCTGAGCGTCGCGCCGTTCAAGGCGCAGAACATGGCGCTCAACGCGGCGGTAACACCGGATGGTCTCGAGATTGGTCGATCGACCGCCGTTCAGGCCGCGGCAGCTGGCATCGCTCCGAGCGTGGAGATGAACCCGATTCTGATCAAGCCCGAGGCTGGCGCACGGGCGCAGATCGTCGTCCTCGGCAAGCCACTCGGGAGCCTGGAGACTGCTGACTACCTGTCCCGCAAGGCGGCTCTCTGGGAGGTGGTCGCGGGCGCGCTCGCACAGCTTCGCTCGCACTACGACCTCGTCGTGATCGAGGGGGCCGGGAGCCCGGCCGAGGTGAACCTGCGCGACGGCGACGTCGTGAATATGCGGGTTGCCCGTCACGCCAGCGCGCCGGTGCTGCTCGTCGGCGACATCGATCGCGGTGGCGTCTTCGCCGCGCTGATCGGAACGCTCGACCTGCTGCTCCCGGAGGAGCGCGACCTGGTCCGAGGCTTGATCATCAACCGGTTTCGCGGAAAACTGGACCTCCTGCGCCCCGGCCTGTCCTTCCTCGAGAACAGGACCGGTAAGCCAGTTCTAGGCGTCCTGCCGTTTCTCGAAGGTCTTCGAATCGCCGATGAGGACGCGGTCGCGCTGGACGAGCGCGCCGACCGCCGACCGGCCGATGCCGGCCCTCTCGACATCGCGGTAGTTCGCCTGCCGCGTATCTCTAACTTCGACGATTTCGACCTCCTGGCCGCGGAGCCGGCCGTTTCGCTCCGTTACGTCGAGCGGCTCGACGACCTCGGAAGGCCGGACCTGCTGATCCTCCCCGGCAGCAAGTCGACCGTCGCGGATCTTGCCTATCTACGGAAGACGGGCTTCGCCGACGGCATTCGTTACCTGGCCGCGCTCAAAACGCCGATCCTCGGCATCTGCGGTGGCTACCAGATGCTGGGGCAGCGCATCCTGGATCCAGATCGCGTCGAGTCCGGCGCACCCGAGGCGCCGGGCCTTGGTCTCCTTCCCGTCACGACCTGCTTCCAGGCCGAGAAGCGCACCCGCTCCGTTCGCGCACGAGGCCTCCCGGGCCCCGGCTGGTTCGGGCGCCTGGTAGAGCAGGAGTTCTCTGGCTACGAGATTCACCAGGGGCAATCCATCGCGGACGGACTACCGGCTCTGGAGATCGTCGACGGCGACGCGCGGCGCACCGATGGCTGTCAGTCGTCGGATGGCCTCGTCGTCGGCACCTACCTCCACGGCATTTTCGAAGGCGCGATCGTCCGCGATGCGCTGATTCAATGGCTGGGCGAGCGCAAGGGACTGCGCCTGCGCGCGGACCCGGGCGTCGGCCGCACCCGCGACTACGACCGCCTGGCCGACTGGCTGCGAGAGAATCTCGACCTGCGCCAGCTCTACCAGCTTGCCGGAGTCCCGAGGCTGCCTGATCACGCGACCACCGAGCCTGCCCGACGGTAACGGTCGCGCCACTCCCGGACGCCCCCTTCGACTCGGTGGTCTCACCGCGCGGTGTCCCACCCGACGATATGGCCCCGCCGCTGAAACGGTGCACGGCGACAAAGCTCGGTCGAGATCGACGCCTGCCCCGAGCCCGCCGGCCAGCCAGGTCCGCGTTTTGACACTATCCGGCACGTGGCGTATGATCATGTCGCGACAGCGAGGCGAAACAATTGGCGCTACCGGCGACGACGACTGCTCCGACGATCACCTCTCCGGCAATCTCCGTCCAGCATCTGACCAAGAGCTACTCCGGGCGTGAGGTCGTTCGCGACCTTAGCTTCGAGGTCGGCGTCGGCGAAATCTTCGCCCTACTTGGACCAAACGGTGCCGGTAAGACGACGACCATCGAGATCCTCGAAGGTTACCGCGCGCCCGATAGCGGTACGGTGCGGGTTCTCGGCCTCGATCCCCGGCGCCAGGGCGACGAGCTCCACCGCCGTATCGGTCTGATGCTTCAGCAGGGCGGATTCTATCCGACGATCACGTCCCTCGAAGTGCTGCGCCTCTTTGCCAGCTTCTACGAAAAGCCGGCCGATCCAGACGCCCTTCTCGATCTGGTGGGGCTGCGAGACGCCGCGAGGACGCGCTACCGACGCTTATCTGGTGGACAGAAGCAGCGCCTGTCGCTGGCGGTCGCGCTCGTCGGACAGCCTGAGCTCGTCTTTCTCGACGAGCCCACGGCCGGCATGGATCCCCAGGCACGGCACGCGACCTGGGATATCGTCCGCTCGCTGAAAGAGCACGGCGTCACCGTCATCCTGACGACCCACCTGATCGACGAGGCCGAGCGCCTGGCAGACCGCGTCGCGATTATCGACGCCGGGCAGCTGATCGCGCTCGGAACACCAGGGGAGCTGACCGGCGGCGATGCAACCAGCGATGTCTGGCTCACCGTGTCGGAGGCGCTGGACAGCTCCGCGCTGGCGGGCCTTCCATCGGCAAAGAGCGTCCGCGCGCAGCGTCCCGGCCAGTACGTCGTGCAGACCGACGCAGCGCTCGACCTGCTTGTCGAGCTGGCCGGCTGGCTACGCGCGCAGGGGATCGTCCCTCGCGAGCTGCGCGTGGGACATGGATCGCTGGAAGACGTATTCCTGCGACTGACCGGCAAGGAGCTCCGGGAATGAGGTCCTCGATCGGGCGAGCCATCCTGGCGCAGACGCGCATGGAGCTCGTGCTCACCGCGCGGCGTGGCGAAAACGTGTTGATCACGATCGTCGTTCCAATCGTTCTGCTCGTCTTCTTCGCGTCGCTGGGCCTCATCCCGGCGACGAGCGGCAGCCCGCTGGACTTCCTCGTACCCGGAATTCTCGCCCTTGCGATCATCTCGACGGGCATGGTGAATCTTGGCATCGCCACCGCCTACGAGCGCTATTACGGCGTCCTGAAGCGGCTCGGCGGCTCTCCGTTGCCACGCTGGGGACTCCTGCTTGCCAAGGCGATGTCGGTTCTGGTACTCGAGGTGATCCAGGTTCTCCTGCTGCTGGCCGTGGCGATCATCGGCTTCGGGTGGTATCCCCACGGCGGGCAAACTTTCCTCGCGCTGGCCGGCCTGATTCTGGGCACACTCGCCTTCAGCGCGATCGGACTGACGATGGCCGGTGCGCTGCGCGCCGAGGCGACTCTCGCGATCGCGAACGGACTCTATCTTCTGTTCCTGCTGCTTGGCGACGTCCTCATGCCAACCGATCACCTGCCACCCCTGCTGCGTCCACTGAGCCAGATCCTGCCGGCAACCGCCCTCAGCGACACATTGCGCTTCGCCTTCACCAGTGCCCCCGGCTTCCCAACGTTCAGCGTGGTCGCGCTGCTCGCCTGGACCATCGTCGCGCTCTCGGTCGCAACGCGCACCTTCAAGTGGGAGTAGTGCCAGACCTGCGCTTCTGGCCCACATAATGCGGAACGTTGCCCTTCGAAGGCGACGCGTGCCGACGGTTGGGAGGTTATCATGCATCCACAGCGCCACAATGATCCGGTGATGTCGCAGGCCCAGCGAGCCCAGGAGGCCCGGCGGCTTCGTGATCGCTTCGCCTGGCTCAACCAGTTCACCGACGAGGAGCTGCAGCAGATCTCCTTCTGTGAGACTGGATCGGAGATGGTTCCCGGCGAAACCTACTTCGATATCTCCCATCCCGAGGTGGGCGCTTTCGTCGGGCAGGAGGGCCAGCTCATTCCCGAGGACGGTTGCCTCGTGCGCAAGGGGAGCATACCCGAGACTCTCTGGAACAAGCTGACTGCCTACCCACCCCGTCGCTGATCAACGAAGCCAGCGACCGACAGCGCAATCCCGAGCCCAATCAGCCCTAGCGCTGTAGCCAGGAGCAGCGTCAGCGACTGGAGTGGACTGGCTGCTCCACCCGCACTGGCCGATCCGCTCGTGCCGGGCGTGTGAGCCGGTGCCGTGGGAGAGGCCGCGACTGTGCGCGCGGGCGTCTCTCGAGGCAGGGCCGCCGGTGGGAATGGGAGTGCAGTCCCCACTACCGACGGCGACGCGGGCGGTAGAGCGGATACCGGTGTCACCAGCGTCATCGTCGTCGGAATCGGCGCCGCGGGTGGGCGGTCAACGGCGCTCGTCGGCATCGGCGAGGGCAGAAAGGTGATCTCCGGAGGGGGGACGATCTCGGTCGGGACCGGGGCGACGGTGGGAATGACGACCTGCCTCGTCGGAGTCGCGCTGGGCGACGCCGGGAGAAGCGTCGGGGTGACGCTCGCCGCCGCCCTCGGCGTTTCCAATGCCGTCGGGCTCGCCTGGATCGTCATCGTCGGGCTGGGTGTTGGCGTCGCGGTCGCCTCAACCGCGACCGGCGTCTCCGCGGGGATCGCGCCCCCGCCGAGGATGGACGTGGGCACCACGAGCCGTCCACTACTGTCGAACTGGATCGGGACGTTCTGCGCCGGGTAAACGACGCCAAGTGCTCCTCCTTCGACTGTCACCATCAGCAGATCGCTGCCGTCCGTCGTGTAGTTGAAGAAGTTCGTGTTATCGGCGGTCCTCGGTATCAGACCAATCGACCAGGTACCGCTGGAGTCGGTAAACGTCGAGAGAGGTGCCGAGGTCGTCGGACTGGGCCCATTCAAGCTTCGGTTGTCCAGCACGCGCACCGTAACCAGAACACCTGCCGCGGGCGTCCGCCCATCCGATTGCTCGACGACGCCCGTCGCGCGGCGATTCGTCGCAATTGGAGGAAGCGACGGCCCGGTCGAGACCTTGAAGACGTAGCCGCTGTCGGGCTCGGTGGCGTCCGCGTCGGCGATCGAAAAATAATAGGCGGTGCTCGGGCTGAGCGACCTCACGGTGATACTGTGGACGTCGCCACGCTGGCCGCTGCTGACGGGTTCGAGCACCTTCGTGCTGAGATTTGCCGAGGTCGTGCCGTATACGATGGCACCACCCCCGGTCAGCAGCTGATCCGTAACCCAGTTCACGGTGAAGCTGGAATCGGTGACGTTCGTCACCGTCACGCTACGAATCGTCACGGCCAGGGGAGCAGCACTGGTAGAGCCCAGAGCGGGAACGAACGCCACCACGGCGGCGAGAATGCCGGGCAGAGCGAACCGCTGCCAAGACGTAGCTGCCAGCCGCACCATGTCTCGACCCCATCCCACGGGCGGCCGTAGTATAGCCAGCCTGGCACCGACCGTCAACGACGCGCGAGGACCAGGCCGGCGAGCGTGGCCAGCAGCCCGACGACGCTCAGGACAGCGCCAAGGGACCACGAGGCGGGCCGGTAGCTGAAGACGATCTGGTGCGTCCCCGGTCCGACGACCACGCCACGAAAGAGGATGTTCACCGGTAGGATTGGCTGGGCAACGCCGTCGACCGTCACTTCCCAGCCGGGATAGAACGAGTCGGTCAGCACCAGCACCCGTCGCCCGGGCGCGCTGGTGTCGACCACGACGCGCTCGGGCTGATCGACAACGATCTGCGCCTGGCCAGGATCTCCGGTCTCGCGAAACGCCAGCTTCGCGTCGACCTCGCCCGCCGACGCGACCGCGGTCTCCTGTGCCCGCCAGGTCGGGCTTCGCATGGCAACGATCATCGCCGCGAGGTTCGGTGTGATCTCCAATCCGTTCGCCAGGAACGCCCGCGGCAGTACATCACGGTCTTCGTAGATCTTCATGTCGCCAAGGAAATCGAGGCGATACGCGGGCGAGACGACCACCGGCTGATTGGCTCCGGTCCTGCGGTCGATCAGGCTCAGCGAGCGCAGCGCAATCGCCTCGGCCCCGCGCCAGGTCACGGTCATCGACGAGACCACCGACGGTCTCCTCAGGTCGAACGTCCACAGCCAGACCCCGTGCGGATCGACGTCGGTCGCGACCGGTCGGCCCGGCACCGCGCCGGGGCCGACCACGAGCGATGAGGTTTCACTACCGACGTCGACTGTCAGGGTGCCCGCGGGAGCCGAGCCGTCGGCGGCGCGGAACATAACGCCGATCGTCGTGGCCGGAACAGCCGGCTCGGTCGACAGTCTCAGCCCGGCGCCGGGCTGCAGATCCTGTGTCACCGCCAGGTCGTAGTACACTCCATCAATCCACCGGTCGCGCAGGCGGTTCATCATCAGGTACCGGACGTTCAGCCAGCCAAGAAGACGGGGATCCGGCGCCGACGTTAGCTGGAGACGCAAGCGTCCATCCGCGACCGATGGGCCCTGCACCGGAAACAGCCGCTTCAGATCCTCGAAACGATCCAGCGGCAGCACTCCCCCATCGTATCCGTCGATGGTGCGGAGTCCGAAGCGCAGTGGTAGATTGGGGGTCAGTCCCTCGACGTGCTTGACGGCAGTAATGTACTCGGCCTGTGCTGCTGGTGGCAACGTTCCCGCGAGCATCTTCCGTAGCTGTGGAAGATCCCCCGGGTCGAAGGAGTTATCCCCGAGCGCGAGCACGCGATCCGGGCTATGCGTTGCGATGAGGTGATCGACCGAGAGACGGGTCGTCTCAATCGCGTCGATCCAGACGGCGTTCTGGAATGGCAGACTCGTGGAGCCCGCCACGAGCTCGGTGGCGAGCAGGATCAACAACGCCAGCGCCGCCAGGGCTGGACGACGTCGCCCGACCAGCCAGATCGCGAGCAGGCCCAGGAGCGTTCCCCCCCACAGCTCGAGAGTCGCCAGGGTAGGCCAGCTTACCACCCGACGATGGCGGACGGCCTCGATGGAGATCACGGCAGTCGCGACGAGGCCGAGCACGAGAATCGTGCCGCGTGCGCGATCGAGCCGCCAGCCTGGTCTGCGCCACCCGTACCCCGTGGTCGCCCCCTCGTGCGACGTGGGTGGCGGCACCGCGCGCTGGGCGCGTCCGGCGCGAATCGACGCGAGATCCTGCGTCTCGCCATGAGCGAGAAGGAACGCGGGAGTCAGCGGCACGGCAATCGTTTCGTCCATCTCGCTGGCTACGCGGGGTCGTGGCGGCGGCGGAGCGGGCACCGGGTCCGGGGGGATCACCGGTACTGCCCCTCGTGGAGGTTCGGGCAAGGGCTCATCCCTCCGTCTCGATGGCGCGAAGAGAGCATCGACCCCCCATCCGGCGAGAAGGCCCGCGCCAAACGTCCAGAGTGTCAGCCAGCGCGCGGGAACGCGAAAGAGACGAACACCGGGCCCGACCTCGAACAAGAGATAGTAGAGTGGCGTATATCGACCAAACGCCAGGATCAGGCCAAACGCCGCGAGGCCGGCCAGACACCACGCTTCCGGCGCCGGCCGCCGCCAGAGACCGACCAGCGCGAGAACCAGCGTCGTCACGCCGACGTACCCCAGCCACTCGGTCGACGGCGGCGCCTGACGGATTGTCGGGAGAAGACTGATCAGAGCGAGCGGTGGAGGCAGGGAGAAGGCAGAGGCATCCGCGAAATCGAGACCTGACGCGCGGATCGACAGGCGGGCGAGCTCGAGCGTCGGAACGAGCTGTGCCGCGGCGATCAGCGTAGCGAGAGCTGGCCCGACTCCAAGCCGTAGCAGGTCGGCGACAAAGATCGAGGACCGAGAACGTCCCGCCGGTGGTGCACCGGGCGCCCGGCCGAGCCAGCGCTGGATTGCGCGCGCCAGCCCCGCCAGTCCGGCAAGGATACCGGTCATGTATAGCTCCTGGCTGTGGCCGGCCAGCGCTGCCAGCGCAAACGGAGCTGCCGCGAGAATCGCGACGCGCCAGCTCTCTCGGACGACCGCGCGCTCCACCGCCAGAACCGCAAATGGCGCCCAGGCTAGCGCCTCGAGCTGGTTCAGATGTCCATTCATTCCCCCGACAAAGCCGCCAAAGGCGACTGCCGTCGCGGCAAAGGTCGACGCCAGGCGACCGAGTTGGAGGCTCGCGCGGCCGACGAGGTAGGTTCCACTGCCGAGCCACCAGACGTGCAGGACGACGAGGACTGCGTAGATGCGGCTCACCGAACCGAGCAAATAGAGCCAGTTTGGGGGATAGAGAGCACCGACCTGGCTATTGGCGAGAAATGGCACACCGGCGAACAGGTAGGGATCCCAGAGCGGGATCTGCCCGAGACGCAGCCGCTCGGCGAGGTAGATTGCATTCGGGTAGAAGTAGACCAGCGAGTCGAAGCTCGACAGCACCCGCCCCTGGAGAGTCAGCGGGCTGTAGATCAGGATGGACAAGGCCGCCAGGAACGCGAAGGCCGGAACGTCCTGGCGCCCCCAGAAGCGCTTCAATCAGTCCTCGAGGACGACCTCACCGCTCTTTCCCCCGCTCTTGCGCGTCAGTCGGATGTCCGCGATACGCATCGCCGGATCCAGCGCTTTGCACATGTCGTAAATCGTTAGCGCCGCGGCGCTCACCGCGGTGAGCGCTTCCATCTCGACGCCGGTCTTGCCCGTCGTCTTCACCGTCGCGGCAACCTCGACCGCACTGTCGTCGCGATCAATGCGAAACGACACCGAGACACCGGTGAGGAGTAAGGGATGGCACAGTGGAATAATCTCCCAGGTGCGCTTCGCCGCCATCACCGCGGCAACCTGGGCTGTCGCGAGCACATCACCCTTGGCAACAGTCCCAGCTTCGATCGCGGCAAGAGTGCCGGGCGCCATGATCACCCGTCCTCGGGCGGTCGCTTCTCGACGCGTCTCGGCCTTCTCGGAAACGTCGACCATGTGAGGCCGACCGCTTGGATCGAGGTGGGTGAATGTGCTCAATGATGACAGCTTCCCTTCGCGCATGTTTCGACTGGCTGCGCCGCCACGACCTCCTGATAGAGGGTGGTTACCCGCGCCGCCACCGTTTCCCAGCTATAGCAGACTACAGAAGGACGGGCGTTGGCCGAGAGTGTCGCTCGTAATGTCGGGTCGTCGAGAACGCGGGCGATCCCCTCGGCAAAGGCCTCTGGTCGCCTCCAGGGAACGAGCAGCCCGTTCTCGCCATCGTGGATGACGGTTGGCAGCCCGCCGACCATCGAACCGATGACTGGTGTGCCACAGGCCAGTGCTTCCACCGCGACGAGCCCAAAGCTTTCGTAATGCGACGGTACGACCAGAACGTCGGCGGCGTTGTAGTAGGTTGGAAGCTCCTCCTGCGGAATGGCCCCCCGGAACAATACGTCGAGCTCCAGGTGATTCGCGAGCGCCTGGCAGCGACGGAACTCATCTTCCTGGCCCGATCCGCCGATCACGACCAGCTTCAGCGATGGGCGAGACCGGAGGAGTGCGATCGCTCGCAGCAGAATGTCGAGCCCCTTCACCCGATCCATCCGCCCGACGAAGAGCACGACCTCCCCGGTCAGTCCCAGCCGTGCGCGGGCCAGCGTCCGATCGAGCGGTCGGAAGAGGTGCAGGTCCACCCCTCCATTGATCACCGATACGCGCTCTCGACGGGCTCGATAGAGGTCTACCAGCGATTGACGCTCGTGCTCGCTCGAGGCAATCACCCGATCGGCCGAGGCGACGACGTACTCCTCGACCGCGATGCGACTCTCGCTCTCCTCTTGCTCCGACAATGCATTGTTCTTCAGCCGGCCGAGCGTGTGGAACATGGTCACGTGCGGAACACCCCAGCGCGGCGCCAGGAGGCTCCCGACCCGGCCGCTAAGCCAGTAATGGCTGTGGATCACGTCGTACTCGACGCCTTCGATCCGACGGAAGCGCTGGAGATTGCACACGAACTCCGGCAGGGCGTCGGCGACGGCATTCTTGTCGATCAGGGCCGCCTCGCCCGCGTCGAGGTGAATCACCCGCGCATTGACCCCAAACGGGACGATCGTCGGCAGGGTCTCATCGGTCCGTCGCGTGAAGACGTCGACGATCAGTCCACGCCGACCAAGCTCGCGGCTGAGCGCCTTGACGTACATCTGCATCCCACCTGCCTGAGGCGTCCCCGGCCGGGCGAGCGGACACCCGTGGACGCTCAGCATGGCGACTCTAAGCGCAGCCACGCGGCACTCCAGTGGACCTGGCACCGCCTAGGGACAGACGTAGTCGGTAGATTGGTACGTCCCTGGCACCCAGGTCATACTTGTACGGCTCGTTTCCTTGCAGAAAGTCGAAGACCCGGCGTCCTTCGGAAATGGCATCGCGCAGGCAGAACGCCTTCAAAAGGAGGCCGGTGCTGAGATGCGCGTACTCGGGATCGTAGCCACTGTTATAGAGAAGGAACTCGCCGCCGTAATCGAACAGGACGACCGAGGCAACGCGCACACCATCAATCTCGAGGAAGTAGAGCCGCAGCCAGCCTCGCGGCGCGAACTCCGCGACGAGGGCATGGAAAAATCTCGCCATTTGGTCGGTCATGAACGACGCTTTCTCTGGAGCGCTCAGCCGATGGAGGCGGATAAAATCGTCCACGTCGCGGTCCCGGGTCTCCGGATCGTTCGCAACGACGTAGCGGACGTCGCCACTGGCAAATAATCGTCGCATCTTGCGCCGGAGCTCGTGCCGATCCTTCTTGGTGAGCGATTGGAGGTACTCGTCCCAATCGGACGGAAGCTCGACCCGCGGCGACACATCTTCCTGATCGATCGCGACCGGAATGGCTCGTCGGCGCGCCTCATCGGCCAGCAGGGTCACTCCCAGCGAATCCGGTCGCAGATTGCGGAGCTCGACGTCTCCACCGAAGGTCTGGAGGTAATCGAGGACCGCCGCGACAACACCAGACGCGTGCTCGGCCGGCGCGACAACATCCAGGAAATCCGCGACCTCCACGCCGCCCGCGAAGCCCCAGCAGTCATCCACGCGCATGAGCGGCGCAACTCCGACCAGCTCGTCGTCGGACTGAATCGCGAGAAGGTGCAGCTCACCTTCACCGCACATCCTCCACCAGAGCCGCTGCCAGTCCGGCGTGAGGAAGATCGTGTCGCCGGAATACCGTGAAAGCAGAATCTTCCAATCATCCACGATCGCGGAGAATGAATCGAGACGCTGGAACGAAAGCGTGGGGCAGTTCACCGTCGCGCACGTCCTCTCAGAGAGATCCTCAGGCAGGATTCTAGCATAGCGGCCGGACAGGGCGCAACCAATAGCGCGCGGCCTCGCCCACATTAATATTTGTTAAGAAATATCGCCGAAACACTTGAATTCACATATTACTATTCTATATAATAAGCAGCACGTGGGAGGAACGCATGGACCGCCGACTGACTAAACGCCAGCGCGAAGTGCTGGACTTCATTGCACGCTTCATTGCAGAAAACGACGTCTCGCCGTCGATTCAGGAAATTGGCCAGGCCATCGGTACATCGGCGACGGCCGCCCTTGCTCACGTCGTCGCCCTGGAAAAGAAGGGATACATTCACCGCAACCCTCACGAGTGGCGCAGCCTCGAGCTTATCCAGACCGAGTCCGCGACGGATCGCCCGAAAGTCTTTCGTCTGCCGGTCGTCGGCACCATCGCCGCGGGCCAGCCGATCGAAGCGTTCGAGGACCACAGCGAGTTCCTTTGGGTCGAGGCGGGTCTCGCACGCAGCCCCAGCAACTTCGTCTTGAGAGTGCGCGGACACAGCATGATCGGCGACGGAATCAACGACGGAGACTTCGTCGTCATTCAGCCGCAGACGACGGCCGAGAATGGTGAAACGGTCGTGGCGCTGCTCGGTGGCAACGGCGTGACCTTGAAGCGCTTCTATCGCGAGAAAGGTCACGTGCGTCTCCAGCCGGCCAATCCGTTCCTCGAGCCGTTGATCGTCTCGGATGTTACGATTCAGGGTAAGGTCGTCGCCGTCATCCGACGCTACGAGTAGCACTGACTCGATTCCGATCAGGAGGTGCCCTTCGGTGCGAACCGAATCTATCCTCATCCCCGACGAGCTCTTTCTCCACGCGCGGGACGGCGACTCCGCCGCTCTGACGACGCTCTGGGACCAGTGCGCGCCCATCGTCGGGACCACGCTCCGTCGTTTTCGACCGCCTTCCGATTCATCGCTCGGCCTTGACGACCTTGCCCAGGAGGCGGCGTGCTTCTTTCTGGAGACACTCCACCGCGACGACTGTCCGGATGGTACAGCGCTGATCCAGCACCTCACGCGGCGACTTCCAGTGCATCTCTCGAGCTACCTTCGAGCCGAACGGCGACGACTCGGCCGACAGATCCTCGTCGACGAGCCCCAGATCGAACGCGCGCTGCAACGCGGACGCACGACGGTTCACCCTGGAGGTCCACCGGGTCGCAGGATCGCTCGCGCGCTGCAACGTCTGTCACCGCGGCAGCGCGCGGTGATTGCCGGTCTCTACTTCGCCGAGAAGAGCCGCGAAGCCGTCGCCGAGGAGCTGGGCGTGCGACCTAACACCGTCAGCCAGTTCCACCAGCAGGCACTGGCGACGTTGCGGGAAATTCTCGGCGCCCCGGACCCGGCAGAAGACCAGGAACGTCCTGACACGCCAAACGACGCCGAGAGCGCCAACCACGCCGAGGAGTGAGCAGGGGACCCGAAATACCCATCCGCGGTAGCCAGGACTGGCTGGAATTCTCGCATGCGCGGTCCTCTATCATAGGGCCTCGGGATGTGATCTCAATCTCACCTGAGGCAACGCACACTGATCGTACACCGCCATCCCGACGAGTCACTCCATGCACGCCTGGCCCCGCGGTGGGAAATCTACGTGCGCCATCTGGCTCCATTCGCAATCGGAGCGGTCCTTCTCGGCATCGTGGCCCAGAAGGCCGTTGCGAGCTTTACCACCCCGGACGCGGCCGCGTCCCCGGATCTTCGGGCGAGCAATCTCGCGTCCACGGCCGGGGCAACAGCAGTCTATAACGTCTATCTCCCGGTGGTCGTCGAGGGTGCCTCGGCGTCGAGCCGAGCTACCGCGACCCCGGTCCCGACGCTGAATCCGACCGCAACGCTTGAGCCCGCGAGTACGCCGACGCCGTCGAGCTCGGCCACCAGCACCTCCACGCAAACGCCGACTCAGCTCCCAACGGGAACCTCCACGCCGACTTTGTCTCCGACTATCACTCCGTCCTGGACCAGCACGTCCACCGCTCGACCCACCGATACGCCGTCGCCCACGCCATCAGCCACGGCGTCTCCGACGCCTTCGACCGCGGCAACGCCGACTGTCACACCAAGCACGACCACAACCAGCACGCCGACACCTCTGGCAACCGTTACCCCGACCTGGACGGGCACGGCGACAGACCCGCCCACGCCAACCCAGCCCCCGACGGATACGCCGACCCAGACGCCCACCGTTACCTCATCGGCCACCAGCTCACCGACCAGCACGGACACGCCGACCGCCATACCCAGCGAGACGCCAACGCCGACGCCGACCGCTTCGGATACTCCCACTCCCACCATCACCGAGACTGCCACGCCTACAAATACCGAAACCCCATTACCGCCGGTCGTGACCGATAC
>CADDYW010000053.1 GCA_902810745.1 Chloroflexota bacterium
CACCGCGATACCCGTGGGCGTCGACCCAACGCGGATGGTCGCGACAATCCGATCGGGGCTGGCGGTTGGCGGCGCGACGACCGTCGGCGGTGGACTGGTTGGCGTCGGCGGAGCAATGGTCGGGGTCGCTGGAACCGGCGATGCGGTGGCCGTCGCGGTTGGCGGCGTGGTGGGCGCGGCGCGCGGGGTGGGACTCGTGGGACTCGGCGGTGGAATGATTGCTCCGGGCACGTCGCTCGCGGGGGGTGACCTGGTGGCCGGGGCGGACACCGTGGGCAGGTTTGCGCAGCCGGCGACGAGGAGGACGATCAGGAGCGGGCCGAGCAGCGTAGCCGATCGAAACCTTTCACCCCTCATCACGCTTCAATTATATCGTCGGGGCGAGGGCTCCGGTCCGGAGGTTGCACCGAGCGCGGGCTCAGGTACCTGCAAGCGGCCATTGCTGCTGCCCGGCACGGAGAAGTGGGGTGATGTATCGTCCGGGCGAATCGTCTCACCACGAGACCCCGGATCGAGGAGGAGAGACGTGGACGAGTTCATTCAGGTGATGACGACGACCGGGACGCGTGAGAACGCCCGGCAGATCGCGCGGGCCGTCGTCGAGAAGCGGCTGGCCGCCTGCGCGCAGGTGATCGGGCCGATCGAGAGCACCTACTGGTGGGAAGGACGGGTCGAAACCGCCGAGGAGTGGCTTTGCCTGATCAAGAGCCGCCGAGACGTGTATCCGACGCTCGAGCAGGCGATTCGGGAGGTCCATCCCTACGCGGTGCCGGAGATCCTGGCGATTCCCGTCGTCGGCGGCAGCAAGGCGTACCTGGATTGGCTGAATCGCGTGGTGGCCGAGGACAGCAAGAAGCGATGATCCTCGCCCAGGATCATCGGCTCTCCAGGGCGAGATCCGCCAGCCCGTCGGCGAGGCGAATGAGATCGTCGCGATATTCCAGGTCGTCCCACCACTCTGGCGTCTCGCGCCGCAGCCGCTCCGCTCCACACCGCGCGCCGACCAGATTCCCGACCATGCTGGCGACCGAGTCGGCGTCGTGGCCGGCGTTCACGGCCGTTAGGATCACCTGGCGCGGATTGTCGGGGGATCGCAGGAAGCAGAAGAGCACCGCGGGGACCGACTCCAGCGCAAAGGCGCTGTTATAGGTGTAGGCGAATACCCTGGCCAGCTCGGTCTCGCTCAGCAGTCCAGGTAGCTCGCGAATTCACTTGCTTCGGCGCCGCCGGCATCGCCGCGCCGTTTCCCGCCGAGTCGACAACCCCACCGATCTGCCGCCAGCGGACGCCGCGCTCCAGTGCTTGCACCGCCCTCGTGGTGGCTTCGCCCTTTCCACGACCGTAGGGCAGCCACGCGATCAGGCGCGCCACGAAATCGTCGGGGCTGAAGCGGCCATCACTCGCCAGCAGGCTGCGAGCTACTTCCATGGTGAGCTGGGTATCGTCGGTGATGGTGCCGGTGGGGCCGGCACCCGAGCCGTGCGCGGGAACGAAATGTCGGATGCCGTCCGGTCCGTACTGTTCGCGAATTCGCGCTGGAGACCATCCCTCGACGGCCCGGCCGAGCGCATCGCCCACGGCTCCCCAGAGAAGGCAGCCGCGGAAACGATCGCGCACGGCGTCAACGGATGCGTCCTTCGGCGTGGTTGGGGCGGGCTCGACCTCCGAGCGGCCGGTGGTCGTTCCCCCGTACGCCTCGGATTTCGGGGTGCTAGCAGTCTGCGCGTCGAGCTCTGCTTCGTCCCGAGGCGTCTAAAGAACCATCGAGCCCCACCAGCAGCAGCCGCTCGGCGAGCTCGAGCGCGTCGTCCGGCCAGAAAGCGCGAGGCCGCGGACGAACCACGCCGTGGGCATCTTTCATGGGCCGGCAGCTCAGCACCATCTGGCGCCATTGCGCCGGAATGGCATCCCGCCCGTACACCGCCCCAAGAAGCGCGCCGACGATGGCGCCGTTCGTGTCGGTGTCTCCGCCCGCCATGACGGTCTGGACGATTCCTTCCTCCAGGTTCGGGGCGTGGAGCAGCTGGTAGAACGCGTTCTGGAAGGCAATGAGCACCCATCCCTGCTGGTGGTGATACTCCGCCGGAGGTTCGGCCTCCGCGCGGCGGAGCGCGTCGAGGACGGCAGGCTCCCGGCAGTTCGATTCGGCCCAGTCGAGCGTTCGCCGGTAGAGTGCCTCGGGATCCAGCCCCTTGGCGATTGCCAGCGCCAGGGCGACGACAAAGATAGCGCATGCCTCGGCGCACGCTGGATTCGGATGGGTGATCCGGCTGTCGGTCCGCGCCAGATCGGCGAGGCTGTCGAGCGGGAGGCGATAGCCGGCGATTCCCAGCGGACTGATCCGCATGAGCGAGCCGTTCGACTGCCTGGCCTGGAATGCGTGGGAGGCGGCGGTCACGGCAGCGCGCCGATTGGCGACGTCGTCAGGGCGCACCGAGCCGAGAGCCTGCCCGATCGTGCCGCCGACGTCGAAAGGCTTCGAGTTGTACCAGCCGACGTACGCCTGGGCAACCGATTCGACGTCGTAGGTACCGTTGGCCACGAGCGACCGCGCCAGCATCAGGGCGAGCTCGGAGTCGTCGGTTGGCTGCCCGGCCAGGGTGTTCCAGGTGCCACCGTTCGCCAGGTGTCGTACTCCGCTGGGATACGACCGTTGGATCTGCCGAGCCGACTGAAATTCGACCAGGCTACCCAGCGAGTCACCGGCGAGCTGTCCGAGCAGGCAACCCTGCGACCGCTGAAGCACTCCGACGTCGGCGATAGCCCTCCCTGCCTCGAGCCGAACGAGGTCGAACGCGACCGGGCTGGTCGTCGTATCATCTGCCGAGTGCCCGAGCAACGCGTGCCATGGACGCTTTCGCAACTCTTCGACGACGGCCGGTGACCCGCCGAAGCAGTACTCGACGTGACCGCTTCCGTCGCGCGTGTAGGTGGGGGCGCGCCCGTTCTGGTCGACGAAAGCGCCGCCCGCGCCCAGGATCAGGGCGTGGCCCGCGGCGTAGTCCCAGCCGACCGGACCGTTCAGCGAGACGGCGGCGTCGCCCACGCCGGCGGCAACCAGCGCCAGCCGATAGGCGATGCTTGGGAGGGCGCGGACGCGGCCGGGCGCGACGCAGCGCAGGCTCGCGGCCGCGTTTCGATCGGCGTGGTGCGAGACGAGCACGACCTGCTGGGACGAAAGCGACGTGGCCCAGGCTTCGCGGTGAATCGGAACGCCGTTCCGGGTCAGCGGTCCGCATCCTTCGGCCCAGGCGAAGAGGTCGCCCTGGTCGTCGGGCGCTACGAACGCGTAGACGACTCCCAGCACCGGCACGCCTGCGCGAAGGAGCGCGATCGATACCGCGCTGCCGCGATAGCCAGCAAGAAAGGCATCGGTGCCGTCGTTCGGGTCCACCAGCCAGACGTGCGCGGCGTCATCCCGTGGAGGACGGAAGTCTGGATGTCGCTCCTCGCCACGAAATCCCCAATGCGGAAACACCGCCGTTAGGCGATTGTCGATGATGTTCTCCGCCTCGACCTCAGCCGGGGTGTGGCCGTGCGCGCCACGCGGACCGCCCGCGCGGTGGAACTCCTCGCGCAGAATCGCTCCTGCCTCGCGCGCGGCGGCGATGGCGGTAGTCAGGGCGTTGGCGTAGCGCATGGTGTACCCTCCGGGTCGGCCAATCGTTTGCTGAGAGAAAGAGTACCGCCAGGTGCCTGCCCTGTGCAAGTAGGAGAAAGACTTGCTAGCATATGGCAAGTCGACTGCATACGTGCCAGGGCTTCTCCCGATCTCTGCTCGCGGCTGGGTTTTCGACGATCGATGCTGTGACGCGCGATAGCTCCGGTGCTCCCCTCCTTGCCGAGCTTTCACCGTCTCGCCAATCGTGGATCCAGCGCGTCACGCAGAGCATTGCCGACGAGGTTGATCGCGAGGACTGTCAGAAAGATAGCCATTCCTGGCGCGATCACCAGCGTGACCGAGTGGAAGAAGTACTGCTGCGCGTTCGTGAGCATATTGCCCCAGCTCGGTGCCGGGGGCTGAACGCCGAGCCCGAGGTAGCTCAGCGACGCCTCGACGAGAATCACGTTGCCGACCCCGAGTGTCGCCCAGACGATCATCGTCGGAACGACGTTGGGGAGGATGTGCCAGAAGATCGTGCGCAGGCCATCGGCGCCGAGTGCGCGCGCGGCCACGACGAAGTCGCGCTCGCGCAGGGAGAGCACCTCGGCGCGGACCAGTCTCGAGATGCCGGTCCAGCTCAGCGAGGCGATCAGCACTGCCAGGCTGACCGGCCCGACGTTGAAGATCACCGAGATCAGAATCAGAATAAAGAGCGATGGAATCGACTGAAGGACGTCGACGGCGCGCATGATCACGGCGTCGACGGCGCCGCCGTAATAGCCGGCCAGCGAGCCCAGCAGGGCCCCGAGGGTCAACGCGATTGCGATGGTGAGGCCGGCCACGCCAAGTGATACGCGTGCACCGTAGATCAGGCGGGTCAGGACGTCGCGGCCGAGCTCGTCGGTGCCGAGATAATGCGGCGCGGCGGGTGGACGCAGAATGTGGAGAAGATCCTGCCGATCCGGTGTCACGTGGGTGACATAGGTGGAGATCAGTGGCGCAGCCAGCGCGAGCACGATCAGCAGCGCTAGAACCACCAGTGCTGCGAGGGCAACGAAATCTTGACGAAACCGGCGCCAGACCACACCGGCAGTCCGCGGCGTAGTAACCTCGGTGTCGTCGAGCCATCCCAGGCCCGTGTCAGCGCGGAGAGGCACCGACGACGCGGAGGCGATGCTCACGTTCGTGCCCGCCCCCTGAAGTGGTGTCGGCGCCTCGCCACCGTCGTATCGACGCGAACGTTCGCTCGCACGACCCAGATCCGGGTTCTCAATCCTGGATTCCACTCTAATACCTCACGCGCGGGTCGAGCACGCCGTAGAGCACATCGGCGAGCAGGTTACCGAGAATCACGAGAGCGGAGGCCACGACGACAAGTGACATCAGCAGCGTGTAGTCGCGCTGAGTCGATGCCGTGTAGGCAAGCTGCCCCATCCCAGGCCAGGAGAAGATTACCTCGACGAGGAGTGCGCCGCTGAACAGCGTTGGCAGCCGCAGCCCGAGGAGCGTCGCGACCGGCAGCAGCGAGTTACGAAAGGCGTGATACGCCGCGTGGTAATACGCGAGTCCCTTGGCGTGCGCGGTCCGGACGTAATCCTGTCCGAGCTGCTCGAGCATCGACGAGCGCACGTAACGGATCACGCTGGCAGTCCCGGGGATGGCGAGCGCGGCGACCGGGAGGATCAGATGTTTCAGCCGATCCCCGATGTCGCCACCGCCGACAATCGTGTACATTCCCCCCGAGGGGAGCCAGGGAAGGCCCCAGGCCTGAAACTGGACCGAGAAGATCAGGATGAGGACGATCGCCAGCCAGAAGCCGGGCACCGCGATCACGATCGAGGCGTACAGGTTGGCGAGCTGATCGAAGAGGCGACGGTGCCGCAACGCGGCGTAGACGCCCACCGGTAATGCGACGGCGTGTTCGACGACGATCGCAAGCACACTCAGGAGCAGTGTGTTCGGAAGACGACTGACGATAGCGTCGGCAACGCTTCGCCCGTCGATGAGCGAGCGCCCGAGGTCGCCGTGGAGCAGACCGAACAGCCAGATGAAGTACTGCTGCCACAATGGCTTATCCAGCCCCAGGTTGCGTTTGATCCGCTCGACGTCCTCGGGTTTGATATTGGGGTCGAGCTCAAAGGCACTCAGCGGGCCACCTGGTACCGCGTGGATGAGCAGGAAGGTGAGGATCGTAATCCCGAGGATGAGCGGGATCATCTGCAGAACGCGCTGAACGACGTACTGTCTCACCGAAGTCTCCGGCGTTACGTTTGTACAGAGTCAGGGGACGAGCGGTGACTCCACGTCAGGCAGCGTCGCAGCGAGCTGCTGTCTCGCGGCTCTCGTCCCCTGGTCCCGTTAGTTACTTCCCGTCGGTCACCGTCCAGGTTTGAACATTGTAGCGAGTATTGAACGCATTCGGATCGAGGTTCTGAACCCGCTTGTTCACGCCGACGAGCGCCTTGTCGAACACCAGAATCGGGCTGGGCAGATCCTCGAGGACGATCTGATCGACCTGGTGATAGAGTGCCTTGCGCTTATCCTGGTCGACCTCCTTGACCGCGTCCAGCAGCAGCTTATCTACCTTCTCGTTGGAATACTTGTTCATGTTGAAGCCGCCGTTCTGGCCCTCGGTCGTCCACATCGTCGATTCATCCGGGTCTGGCCCCCAGGCGAAACCGACGAGGAAGACGTCGAAGTCCTTCGACTTGGTGATACGATTCAGGAAGGCGTTCCACTCCTCGGTCTTTGGCGTGGCTTGAACGCCGATATCCTTCCATTGCTGCTGCATCGCGGTGACGAAGGCCTCGCGGACCTTGTTGCCCGCGTTGGTGTAGATCGTGAAGGCCAGCTTCTTCCCGTTCTTCTCACGGATACCGTCGGATCCGGGCTTCCAGCCAGCCTCGTCCAGCAGCTTTTTGGCCTTGTCTGGATCGAAGTTGTACTGCGGATTTCCGTTCGGATCACGTGCCCAGGAGATCAGCGGAAAGATCGAGTCGGCAACGGCGCCCTGGCCAAACTCGATCGAATCGACCATGGCTTTCCGATCCAGCGCGTAGAGTAGCGCCTGCCGGACCGCCTTGTCCTGGAAGAGATCGGTCTTGCTCTTATCGAGCTGGTAGGAGTAGAAGGTGAAGGTGAAGGTGTCGTACTTCTTGACGACCAAGTGCTCGACCTTCTGCATTTCCTCGAGGAGGGCAGGCTCGAAGCCCGCGAAGTCGATCTCGCCGGTCTTGAGCTGGGCGGCGACGACCGTCGCATCCTTCACGACCTTGTAGATGTACTGGTCGATCTGCGGCTTGCCGAGGAAGTAGTCCGGGTTCGCCTGGAGCGTGATGTGATCGTCCTTGACCCATTCCTTGAACTTGTAGGGACCAGAGCCGATCGGGCTCTTCGTGTTGAAGTCCGCGCTGTTGAAGTCCTTCCCCTTGAGGTTGCCCAGAATGTGCTTGGGCAGGATGCCGCGATTGGCGATGTTGACCAGGAACGGAGCGTAGGGCTGCTTGAGCTTGAACTCGACGGTATAGGGATCTTTGACCGTGATCGAGTCCGGACCGGCCAGTGCCAGGCTCACTGTCGAGCGTCGCGGACTATCGATCTCCGGATCGAAGATCGAATCGAAGGTGAACTTGACGTCGTCGGCAGTCAGCTCCTGCCCATCGTGGAATTTGACGCCCTGGCGCAGCGAGAAGGTATAGGTCAGTCCATCCTCGGAGACTTTCCATTCTCGGGCGAGCCTTCCCTCGATCTTGCCATTTGGCGGCACCGGCACGACCAGTGAGCTGAATAAGAGATCGATGATCTCGCCCGAGGCGGTGTCCTTGGAGAGGATCGGATTGAGGATCTGGGCATCGGCAAATGACCCCGACGTGATGTGGGTCTGGCCCGTCGCGGTCTTAGCCGGTGCCGTCGTCGGGCCAGCCTGTGGCTGAGTGGCGGCTGTTGGCGTCGCGACACTGGCAGACGTGTTGGCAGTAGGTGCAGCGGACTGGGCGGGGGCCGTCGATTGAGCTGGTGTGGCGGCCGGGCTCGGCGTGGCCGGTTGAGAGCACGCCTGGAGGAGCTGGGCGATGGATAACCCCCCAACCACGCCAGTCAGTCCACGCAGAACCTTTCGCCGGGAAAGTCGGGTGATCGGTTGTGTCCGAGCAGACATATCTGGACCCTCCGTTCAGGTTATTTTTGGCTGACCAACCCACGTGTGCTAAAATCCCTGGGTCGCGAGACCAGTCGGGCGTTTGCTGCCGCGTCAGCGGCTAAGGAGCGTAATTTCCTACGTGCGCCTGGCCCTCCTTTGGCACCTCGGTTCGGCACCTCGGTTCTCGACACCGTCGAGCTTCAACGATAAGATGCATCCGATCCGGTCGGCGGCCGCTGCTCCGGTGCAAAGAGTGCCAAAGTTGCCTCTCGATGTCAACATGTATTGAATGTCGAATGTGAGACATTCAGGTGACTGTACCCATCACCGTCTCGCCCAAGGGCCGTGTCCGCCCGGCCTTGACCGGCCGCGCGACGCGTCCGTATGATGGAAGTGTGCCGTATCAGTAAGGAGCGCGAGACGATGATCGACCGGGCAACGGCGCTTGAAGAGCTTATTGGCGAGTATCAGAACGAGCGGGCAGTCGAAGCATCACGGCTGGACGATTACTGCCTGCGTCGAGCAAAGCTGGAGCTGGCTCGCGAGGTGCTGCTAGATCACGGAGAGACTGCCGAGGCCGACCGTCTGAAGGTGCAGATCCAGGATCTTGATCACCGGATCCGCGCGAGCCGCGAAACGCTCGCCCGGCTCGATCGCCTGACGGCACTCTTCCAGCAGAGTCTCGACCGGATTCGAGAGAGTCCGAGCCCCAAGGGCTAACCGGGCGGCCGGTCGCAATCGCGCCTGCCGTTTCCTCGCTTGGGCCGGAGGGATCCCAAAGCGGCGAGACGAGGTTCGCGGCTACACGATCCCCGATCTCGCGTACCGCCTACGTCTTGGGTCCTGCCACCACCTTCACGAACGCCAGCAGGATCACCGAACCGATGATTGCAACGGCGATATTGGTCAGGCTGAACGTGGCTCCCACGTGGCGATGTGTCACCGCGGTGTAAAGGATACTTCCGATAAATGAGCCAGCCAGGCCGATGACGATGTCGCCGAGGATACCGTGCGGACTTTCGGTGATCACGCTGCCTGCCCAGCCGGCAATGAGTCCAACGATGATCCACGGGAGGAAGGCGAGAACGGTACCCAGCGCGATCAGAAAATAGATCACGAACAGAATCGCCACGATGAGGACGGCGATGACCAGGTACATGGTGAGCTCCTTCCTTCGTCAGCAGATCAGCAGTACCGTGTGATCGTGCACACCGGGCCAATCAGGCTTGGCGCACTGTAGCGCCGCGCTGATGCCCTGTCTCCCTCGCCGGGGAATCCGGCGAAAGCTGCCGTCTGATGTCTTCGCAAGGGGGTAACTGCGCATAGCTTCTGAGAGACTGGCCCGTCGGGTCATCTTCCCAAAAGCCAAACCCTGGTTACTCCCCTGGCCCTGCACTAGAGAGACGAGAATCGAAAGCAATTTGTTTCACCCTCCAACGAGGGGCAGATCCTGGGTAAAGACCTTTTCTGCCACGGCGAGGGTCGCGGACGCCGTTGCCCCGGTCTGAGCTGCCACCGTCCACGTGTAGACGCCGATAGGCGGAAGCGGGTAGGTGTAGCCGTCGATTGTCCAGGTGGTGCCCGAGGTTTGGAAGGTCTCGGTGAATCCGCTCCCGCTGATCGTGGAGGTATAGGTGACGCCCGAGCCCACGCTTGTCCACGAAAGGGTGAACGGCTGCCCGGCTTGAACGACGAACGGCCCCAGCAGGCGGAGCACCGCGCCGGTGAGTGTGACGCCAGTATAATAGCTGCTCAGGATGTTCGCGTACGCTCGACCGTTCTGGCTCTGCCCGTAGGCTCCCCACTGGCACATCCCCACGCCGTGACCGTAGTACCCGCAGGTGCTGAGCGTCGAGGCGGCATTCCAGGAGCAGCTTCGCGCGCGACAGTAGCTGACATAGTTCCACCCCGCGGTGGTGCAAATGTACTGTCCCTGCGCGGTGATCCCGCTGTAGGCGATCGCGTCTTCGCTGTTGCGCGTCGAGACGCCGTTGCAGCGCGAGAAGAAGAACGCCCAGATGATCGAGCCGTTGGCGGTCAGAACCTGACCAGCGGTCGCGTCGACTGCCGCGTCGGTGCTCGGCCAGCGGTTCGTCGGATCGTAGACCTGGCACGCGGAGGTCGTGCAAATATAGCCGTAGGCCAGGAAACGTGCGACGCCGTAGGTACGCGCGGCGACGGCCTGCGCCTGGAGCGCCGCGGCCGGCCAGCTTGGCGGGACCTCATTGGGGACGACGCCTTTGACGTAGTCTTCCAGCGGCACCCACTGTGAGCTACCGTCCGGATAGACGACCTTGATCTGCGATGGGAGGCTCGTCGCGGCGGTGGTGAGCGCGCGCGCCGTCAGTGCGTCTGGTTCGGGCAGCGGCGCCGCGGTCTGAGAGACCATCCGCTGATACAGCAGCTTCTGCTGCTCGAGGGACGGCGATCGGGGAACGAGGTCGAGATCAAGCGAGGTGTAGCCAGCAGACCCGACGACCTGCTTCAACCGGATGACGCCGACGAAGTCGGGGTGGAGGACGCGAACGGTGTACGTTCCCGGCGGGACCGCGACGACATACGCCCCGCGTCCGTCGGTCGTCGTCGTTGCCCCGATGGGATCGACCCGGACGACGGCGCCCGCGACGGGCTGCAGCGTGGCAAGATCGATCGCGTAACCGACAAAGCCCGTGCCCGAAGCCGGCGCGAGGGAACCGCTGGCCGCGATCGGGAGCATCGCCATCCCCGCTGCTCCGGCGAGACCGGCTGCCCGGAGCAGAGACCGACGAGTTAGCCTGCCCGATCCCTGATCACCGTAGATCATCGCGAACCAGCCTACCATCGCTCCCGGGCCTCGTCAACGCGGCAGGTTCGCATCCCACGCGTGCGAACGTTAGCGTTTCGTTAGAAAGTTGGACTGCCCTGCGGTCGTGCCAGGTCTGCACGCCGGGACAACGCGGGGCCAGGCCAGCTGAAGGCCTGGGGGGACAGCGAATGCAGCCTCCAGAGGAAGTGGACCGACGCTGCCTTGCTCACCTGTCCCAAAATACTTGACATAAGGCTCCTCGGTTGATAGACTTGACGGCAGATAGGCGAACGTTGGCTCTGTGAGGCAGTTGCTGCCGGGGGCAGGTCCGCCTATTGGCGCGCTGGAGCGCTATCCTTAATGGGAAGGGGGTGGATGACATGGAAGAGCGCCGTGAAATGACCGTGCGCGAAGCCGGAAAGAAGGGCGGAGAGACGGTCAAGCGTAAGTATGGTCCTGGCTACTATGCCGAGATCGGCAAGAAGGGCGGCGAGGCCGTGGCTGAGGAGCGTGGCCGCGAGTTCTATGCCGAGATCGGCAAGAAGGGCGGCGAGGCCGTGATGCGCCGGCACGGTCCCGAGTTCTACTCGGAGATCGGCAAGAAGGGCGGCCAGTCAGTCAAGGCTAAGCATGGCCCAGACTACTACGCGCGCATCGGTCGCAAGGGTGGGTCTGCCAAGAAGCGGCAGGACTAACCCTCGGTCGTCATCCGGTACCGGCCGCCGGGCGTGAAGCCGGCTTTCGACCGCTTGAGGCTGGTTCCGCGGCCGGTCCGGAACGTTGGGCGACTGCCGAAAGTGTCGCCATTCCAGTTTGAAAGGGTGGCCGGGCTGCTTATGGCCCGGCCACCCGAATCCCCCTTCTCCACGGTACTTCTAGCTCCGTAGGTCGGGCAATACGCCGGGCCGTGGCTTGCTGCGAGCGACGGAGACGTCCGGATACCGCCTCCTGGAGTGCGCCCTCTCCCCTGTTCACGACGCCGTCGAGCCGCTGCATCCCGCGACGCACTGACCCAGTTCGCGAGGAAATAAGCCCCGTTTGCACCAAGCTCAGCACCCCGCCCAGGATTGGCACACCGTTTGCGTTAGTGAGTGGTGTCGTCACTTCGCTCTCGCCTGACGCTACCGTCACCCCGGTTGACGTCAGACATGTCTCCCCGTGGTAGCCGATCGTTGCTACCAGGAACTGATCGATGCTGCGACGAGCTACGATCTTCGCTGCGCTCGCGCTACTCTTGGCTGCAATCGCCGGATCCGCCCGTGTCGGTCGCGTCAGCCCGACAGATGCGCTTTCGATCTCTTCGATGGCTGGACCTCGACCCTCTGCGACGAGCACTGCTGCTGGTGCAGACGAGCCATCTCCGCCAGGGGGACTTGGAAACACCCGCGATGATCTCGAGCAGATCTACGGTGTGCCGACAGGCCTGCAGGGTACAATGATCGCCTATCACGACGGACGATTCGCGGCGACCTACGTTAACGGACGGGCAACGGCGATTCTGGTCAGCTATGGCAGCGCTCCGTCAAAGCTATCTACCGCTCGAGCCGGCACGAAGGCACTCATCCCCAGCGATAGCGTCTTTGTCGGCACGCTCAGTGCTGGACCATCGCGAATTGCCGACGTCTATCGCAGCAAGAGGCTGGGAGAGAAGGTCCCGCCGCCGGCCAGTGGTGTGCCGCGCGGACAGTTTGCCGTGGTGTACGAGATGGATCGCACGGCGGGGGTTGAGCACGTGCTCCTGACCGTGGGCGCGGTGCCATCGGGCTGAGCTTGACTCCACCAGGGATCTTCGGTAGAATGGTTTGTGCATTCCCCGATAGCTCAACGGTAGAGCGGGCGGCTGTTAACCGCTAGGTTCGAGGTTCGAATCCTCGTCGGGGAGCCGGTCACCATCTACCCGCTGTCCCATTGGGCTATCGAGGCAATGGGGACGCGGGTTTTTTCGTTCCTCGGTCTCTGAGCCTCCTCCAGGTCACGCGAAAACAAGGAGTGACGACGGAACTAGAGACCGAAAGGCTCGAGCAGGGGCTCACCGGGTTTTTCCTCGTCAAACGGGCCGAGGGTGTCTCCTCCAGCACCAGATCGTTTACCACACCAGCGTGTGCGGATCCTGGTCGTGACGGTCCTCGTCCCGGCCGGTTGAGAAATATTAGGCGGCGGTCACGCTTCGCGTCTATCTCGCTCCGGCGGGCGTGACGACGGCGCGTATCCGCGACCAGGGATCGCGCACCCCATCGGCGCGAAGGGCTTGCATCGATCGCGTCACGCGTAGTACATTTCCTACGTAGTAATCATTACGATTGCTTCGAGAGGCCGCCCTGGACAGCTCGCAGATCGAGCGCCGCGTCGCCGAGTTCGTCGATACGTGCCGCCAGCGCGGAATCAAGGCAACCTACCAGCGAACCGAGATCCTGCGCGAGCTGGTTGCCTCCGCGGAGCACCCCGATGCCGAGACCATCTACGCGCGAGTTCGTCAGCGCATCCCCACGATATCGCGGGACACAGTCTACCGCACGCTGAGAACGCTGGAAGATCTGGGAATTGTCACTCGCCTGGGCTCGATGCGGTACCGAGCTCGGTTCGATGCAAAGACGGATCACCACCATCACTTTGTCTGCTGCGAGTGCGGCACGATCATCGACGTCTCCAGCGAGGTCCTGGATCGCTTCCCGGTACCGGGTGAAGTGGCCGAGCTGGGTACCGTGGACTCGGTCTACGTCGAGCTGCGGGGGCGCTGCGGGAAGTGTCAGCCTGGCGCGAAGAACAGCAATCTGCGATAGGAGGAAGCACGTGGACAACGATAGCAAGGGCCCGGTCGCAGGCAAAACTCACGAACACGTCGCTGGCCGAGGTCCATCGAACCGGGATTGGTGGCCGAACCAGCTGAACCTCAAGGTACTCCACCAGCACTCCGCCAAAAGCAATCCGATGGGCGAGGATTTCAACTACGCCGCGGAGTTCAAGACGCTCGACCTGAAGGCCGTGAAGAAGGACCTCTACGAGCTAATGACCGACTCGCAGGACTGGTGGCCAGCCGATTTCGGTCACTATGGCCCGCTCCTTATCCGGATGGCGTGGCATAGCGCCGGTACCTACCGCATTGGCGATGGCCGAGGTGGCGCATCGTCCGGATCCCAGCGCTTTGCGCCACTCAACAGCTGGCCCGACAACGCAAACCTCGACAAGGCGCGCCGGCTGCTCTGGCCGATCAAGCAGAAGTACGGCAGAAAGATCTCCTGGGCCGACCTCATGATCCTCGCCGGAAACTGCGCACTGGAGTCCATGGGCCTCAAGACCTTTGGCTTCGGGGGCGGGCGCGAGGACGTCTGGGAGCCCGACGAGGAAACCTACTGGGGCTCCGAAACAAAGTGGCTCGACGACAAGCGCTACTCCGGTGACCGGGAGCTCGAGAATCCTCTTGCCGCCGTGCAGATGGGCCTGATCTATGTGAACCCGGAAGGGCCGAACGGCAAGCCGGACCCGCTTGCTGCTGCCCGGGATATTCGCGAGACCTTCCGTCGCATGGGGATGAACGACGAGGAGACCGTCGCGCTGATTGCTGGCGGTCATACGTTCGGCAAGACCCACGGCGCCGGCGATGCCTCGCTGGTCGGCCCCGAGCCCGAAGCCGCCCCGATCGAGGAGCAGGGCCTCGGCTGGAAGAGCCGATTTGGCACGGGCAAGGGAGCGGACACGATCACCAGCGGTCTGGAAGTCACCTGGACCTCCACGCCGACGAAGTGGAGCAACGAGTACTTCCGCAACCTGTTCGAGTACGACTGGGAGCTGACCAAGAGCCCGGCCGGTGCGTACCAGTGGATGCCGAAGCACGGAGCGGGCGCGGACACGGTGCCGGACGCGCATGATCCGTCGAAGCGCCACGCGCCGGGTATGCTGACTACCGATCTCGCGCTGCGGTTCGATCCAGTTTATGAGAAGATCTCGCGGCGCTTCTACGAGAATCCCGATCAGTTCGCCGATGCCTTCGCCCGTGCCTGGTTCAAGCTGACCCACCGCGATATGGGACCCCGCACGCGCTACCTCGGTCCGGAGGTCCCGTCGGAGGATCTGATCTGGCAGGACCCCATCCCCGCGGTCGATCACGAGCTGATCGATGCGCAGGACATCGCGGACCTCAAGGCGAAGATCCTCGCGTCGGGTCTGTCGATCTCGGAGCTGGTCTATACCGCGTGGGCGTCCGCGTCCACGTTCCGAGGCTCGGACAAGCGAGGCGGCGCGAATGGCGCACGCATTCGCCTGGCGCCGCAAAAGGATTGGGAGGTCAACCAGCCCGCTCAGCTTCAGAAGGTTTTGCTGGCGCTCGAGGCGATCCAGGACGCGTTCAACCGTTCGCAGCGCGGTGGGAAGAAGGTCTCGCTTGCCGACCTGATCGTTCTGGGAGGGTGCGCGGCCGTCGAAGCGGCGGCGAAGAAGGCCGGATACAACGTGACGGTTCCTTTCACGCCTGGGCGCATGGATGCGTCGCAGGAGCAGACCGACGTGGAGTCCTTCGCGGTGCTCGAGCCGGTCGCGGATGGGTTCCGCAACTACCTCAAGACCACGTTCGCGGTGTCGGCGGAGGAGCTGCTGGTCGATCGAGCCCAGTTGCTGACGCTGACGGCGCCGGAGATGACGGTTCTCATCGGTGGCCTGCGTGTCCTCGACGCCAACTTCGGTCGGAGCCAGCACGGTGTCTTCACCAGGCGTCCTGGAACGCTGACGAACGACTTCTTCGTGAATCTGCTCGATATGCGCACGGAGTGGAGGCCGGTATCGGAAGCGCGCGACGTGTTCGAAGGGCGCGATCGGGTGACGGGCGAGCTGAAATGGACTGGCACCCGGGTGGATCTCATCTTCGGATCGAATGCGCAGCTTCGGGCGATCGCGGAAGTTTACGCGTGTGCTGACTCGGGGCCAAAGTTCGTGCAGGACTTCGTGGCCGCGTGGAACAAGGTGATGAACCTGGATCGGTTCGACCTCGCCTGAGACCGGTCTGGATCTCTGACCAGCGCATCTCGTGAAGACCGAGATTGGCACCGGCGGAATCATCCGCGCGGGCCTCTCGGACGATCAGCTCTGGCTGATAGATTACCGTCTCTGCCAACGGATGACGGACGTCGAGGGAGATGAGCTCGTCGTCCTCCGTGGCTTATTCTCACCCGATGAGATTGTCGAGATGCGGGACCAGGTGGGCCAGGCGTTCGACCAGCCGGATCCGGCTGGCAGCAACGGCCAGATCATTCGTCACCAGATGTTCCTGAAAGGCAGAATGTTCGCGGCTTTGATCGATCGTTCGCCGGTCATCGACTTCGTCGAAGCGATCCTCGGCGATACCTGCCGCCTCATCCCGGAGAATGCCCTCTACACCCGACCCGGCCAGGGCGTCGATAGCTGCCACGTTGATGAGGTGGTCCACTACCACCCGCCGGAGGAGATTCTGGAGCAAGCCCCGGAGCGCCGCAAGCGCCTGTTGGGTATTCACCCGCGGGGCCTTGACGGTTGATCCGGGGGCGGCGCGAGGCTGCACGTCGAGGAGAACGGTGTTTTATCTGGAGCTTCTTCCATTCAGCAGCCTCATGCCAACCCAGGGTCGACTTTCTCTCTGGCCTGGCGGCCCAGGGTGGTCGCTCACGCGCGCGTGGCGGATCGGCGTCGATATGCATCAATCATCGACCGCGCCTGTTCCCCAACCCCCGCGTCGATACAGCTCAGGTACAGACTGGCAATCGCGGTGTCGATCAGGCGGATGGCAAGGGGCGACGTCACCATCGGGCGTTGGTGCAGTGCATAGCGAAGACGCTCGAGCTGGAACTCCTGCAGCGCAGTTACGTTCCTTCCAGCCATACTGACCACCCGTCTCCTTGGCAGTCCCGAGTCTTCCGAGACGTGTCTGGATACATTATCTGGCAGTTGGGGTGAGGAAAGGTTGAGACGTGGTTGTAGAATTGTGCGCGTTCTACGACTGCTTTAGAATGGGCCTGGCAGAAGGAGCAGCTGGCGCGGCAGCCCGCGGACGAGATCGCCGCCTGCATCTGTGATCCGGATGGCTGACCGTTTCCCGGGGGTGCCCCCGAGAAAGCCACGCCGCGAGCGGGAGACTGATCGGTGACTTCAGCACCAATCGTGATTGATGGCATTCTCTTTGACGCCTACGGCACGCTCTTCGACGTGCAGAGCGTCCAAAGCGCGGTGGCCACAGTCGTCCCGCGACCCGAGGAGTTTGTTGCTGGCTGGCGCCAGCGACAGCTCGCGTACTCCTGGTTGCGGACTTTGATGGATCGCTACGTAGATTTTGCGCAGATCAGCACCGATGCATTGAACGCGACCGCTGCCGCCGCGGGAATCGCGCTCGACGACACGGACCGGGCCCGACTCCTCGCGGCTTGGCTGCGTCCCTCGCCGTTTCCGGAGGTTCCCGTGGCGCTCGCCCTACTCGAGTCCTGGCCACTAGGAATCCTTTCGAACGGCAGTCCGTCGATGCTCGCGACCGTTCTCGATCACACCAATCTGACCGGCCGCTTCGCGTGGGTCGTGAGTGTCGACGCGGTCCGCGCCTATAAGCCCGCGCCAGCGGCCTACGCGTTGGGCGTGCGTGTCACCGGCATCTCCCGCGAACGTATCCTCTTCGTGTCGTCGAATGGTTGGGACGTCGCGGGCGCGGCCGCGTTCGGCTTCGCCACCTGCTGGGTGAACCGATCCGGCACGCCGCTCGAGGAGCTTGGTCCGCAGCCGGATCTGATCGTCCCAAGCCTCGATCGGCTTCCTGGACTCCTCGCGGCTCGATGAGGGCGAGGGGCTTCGCCCGAGCACGGCCGGACGCTCTGCGTAACCTGCTGTGGATGCACCACCGGCACTCTGCCAGGGCAAACGATGGAGGGAGAAAGCATGGCAGCGAAGATTCGCGTTGGCATCGTGGGAGCAACCGTCACACCGGGCGGAAGCGGCTGGGGTGCCAACGCCCACGTTCCAGCGTTGAAAGCCCTCTCTGCCTGCGAGCTCAAAGCCGTCTGTACCGCCCACCGGGAGACGGCGAGCGCGTCGGCAGCGGCCTTCGGTGCCGAGCTCGCGTTTCACCGTTTCGAAGAGATGGCTGCCCATCCAGAGATCGACCTGATCGCCGTCGTGGTTCGCGTTCCGTGGCACCGCGATCTGGTCGTCCGGGCGCTCGAGGGGGGAAAGGCGGTATTCTGCGAATGGCCGCTTGGCGCGACCCTCGCCGAAGCCGAGTCCATGGCGACTCTGGCCAGCGCGCGACGGTTGCGGACGGCGGTCGGACTGCAGGCGCGGAGCGATCCAACGCTCATGTACGCGCGTGAGCTGGTGCAGCAGGGGTTCATCGGCGAGATACTGTCGGTGAACTTCAGCGGAATCAGCGAGGCGGTGACCCGGCGGGGCAACGGGCGCATCTGGCAGAGTGACCGGAAGAATGGCGCAAACACGCTGACGATCGCCGCCGGACACGCGATCGACGCGCTCTGCTTCGTGGTTGGCGAGATCGACGAGGTGTCGGCACGCCTGGCCACTCGCATCCGCGAGTGGCACAACACCGATACGGGAGAATCGGTCGCTGTCGACTCGCCCGATTGGGTCAGTCTTTCCGGCCGACTGGAAGGCGGCGCCGAGGTTTCGATCGTCGTCGCGACCGTGCCATCGAACCCGAGCGGCAATCGCTTCGAGATCTACGGGCGGGACGGGACGCTCGTGATCACCGGCGGTTCGCTCAACAGTGGGCCCAGTCAGCTGCTCGGGGCGCGTGGCAAGGAGCCACTGACGCCGCTCGAGGTGCCAGCGCGCTTCACGCTGGTGTCGGACAGCGTCCCGTCGGGCCCGCCACGGAACGTCGCCCAGGCGTACGCGCGTCTCGCGACGGCGATCGCGGAGGGGAAGCCCTTCGAGCCGGACTTCGCCCATGCCGTGAAGCGGCACACGCTGATCGCGGCGATCGAGCGCTCGGCGGCCGAGGGACGCTCGGTGCGCGTTCAGGAGATCAGCGGGAGCGGCAGCGCGAGCGACGGCAGCTGATCGCCCTCGACGGTGACCCGGTAAGTTTCCACCTCGGCGCGACGGCCGATGGGCAGCGTCCGATGGGCCGTGGCTTTCTTACGCGGGCGGTACGAGCTGGGGATTCCAGACGACCTCCCAGCGGATGCGTCGCGGTCGTGGAGGGGCTGTTGCGATGAGTTTCACGCGCGGAAGCCGTCTTTTCTATGCAGGGGGCAAGCGGGTCGGAGGTGATGCATTGCAACAGCCTCGGGAACCGGGAGTGATCCTCTTCGCCGTCGATGGCAGGATCGATCGACAGGACGTTCGGGTCTGGTGCGAGCGGTTCCGAGTCTTGCTGGAGAGCTACCTGGACGACGAGGTCATCTGCGACATGGGGAAGCTCGCTCGGGTGGACCTCACCACGGTGGAGGTGCTGGTCCGTCTCCAGCTCACGGCTCGGCGATACCGCCGTCGGATGAGGGTGCGGCACGCGAGCGCGGAGCTCGCGGATCTGCTCGCGCTGGTAGGGTTGTCCGAGGTCGTGCCGCTCGAGCCGTCGTTAGCGCTCCAAGCTCAGGGGCAGGCCGAAGAGTGGGAAAAGATTCGCGGTGTCGAGGAAGAAGCAGACCCCGGCAATTCGGCCGTCTGAGAGATCGAGGACCTGCAGCGACCACGGCTCGTAACCGCCCCGACCATCGGGCTTGTACTGACCGTACGCGGGCGATCCGTTCGCCCGGGTGGGAACCAGGACGGAGCCGCGACAGGCGATGCCCGGCCCCAGGCAGAAGCGGCGGATATCGGGATGGCCCCGCAGCCACAGGGGGAACGGCGGCATCGACCAGGTGGCGTCTTCGTGGAGGAGCGCGGTCAGCGCATCCATATCGTACTGCTCGAACGCCGCGACGTAGCGGGCGAGGAGCGTCTGCTGCCGGTCGTCCAGCGGTTGTGGGCGAAGGTTCACCGTGGCGTTCCTCGCGGCAAGAGTCGACCGAGCCCGTTGGAGGGCGCTGTTGACCGAGGCGACACTCGTGTCCAGTAGCTCCGCTACCTCGCTCGCCTTCCAGTCCAGGACCTCGCACAGGATGAGCACCGCGCGTTGACGGGGCGGCAGAAACTGCAGCGCCGCGATGAAGGCCAGGCGGATCGTCTCGCGGGCGACCGTGACGTCGGCTGGGTCGCCGTGATCGGGCAGGATCCTGCCATCCGGAATCGGCAGGATCCAGGTCGCCTCCGGGAGCATATCGCCAAGAGGGCTATCAGCGGTTCCCGGGGAGGTCAGATCCATCGGTCGAGCCCGCCGCTGGGCGCCGTCCAGCATATCCAGGCAGACGTTGCTGGCGATGCGATAGAGCCAGGTCCGCAGGGAGGCCCGACCCTCGAAGGACGCGACGTTTCGCCAGGCGCGTAGCATGGTCTCCTGGACCGCGTCCTCTGCCTCGAATGCCGATCCGAGCATGCGGTAGCAGTAGGCGGTCAGCTCGACATGGTGCTGCTCGAACTGCGCCGCTGGATCTCCCATCAGCACGTCCATCCGAGGAGTGTTCCTAACCGCGGCAGCCCGATCGCTTCATCGCTACGGGATTCTGCCCTTCGACTCACGCCTTCGATGTGATCGTCATGGGCAATCATAGGAGACGACGGCGTGAGCGCGCAAGGAATTACGGCGAGAAGAGCGCCACTTCAGGTCGGGAAGAATTCATCTGCCAGCCACGCCTCCAGCAGGTCAAGGAACTCCTGGGCGTGGGTGTAGATGAGGGCATGTCCCGCGTTTGGAAGCTCGTGGATCTCCGCGCCCCTGATGCCCTGCGCCAGCTCCTGCGCGTGCCGACCGGGCACGGCTCGGTCCTGCGCGCCAGACACGATCAGCGTCGGCTGCCGGATCCGGTCGAGCCAGGATCGACTATCGAAGGCGGCCATCGCCCGGTATGCCGCGAGCATCTGCTCCTTTCGATTTGCTGCCAGCAGGCGCCGGAGCAGGTCCACCTGAGCCGGCGCCATGGGGGTGCCTCCAAACGAACCGGGCTGAACGACGAAGCGGGCCAGACCAGACGGACCGATCAGGCGGATCAGCCAGGGAGTCAGCCAGGCTTCGAATCGCTCTCGTGGCGATGCCAGGTTGTAGGCAAACGTGCAGACGAGCACCAGCCGGCGAACCCGCGCCGGGTACTGCCAGGCGAGCTGCTGGGCGACGGCACCGCCCTGGGAGACTCCCAGGACATCCGACGGCGCGAGCCCCTGCTCCTCGATCAGACGGGCGACGTCCGCGGCGAGCTGCTCGACCGTGTAGGGGCCCGGTAGGTGTGCGCTCTGGCCGGTGCCCCGCAGGTCGGGGATCAGTAGCTCGTGGTGTGCCGCGAGTGTATCCCAGATCGGCTGGAACATCTCGCCAGGGGTCGCGAGGCCGTGCAGCAGGACCAGGGGCGGCCCTGTCCCGAAGCGCCGGTAGAAGAGCGGCTGCTTGCTGGTGGACATCGCCATCCTCCGCCTTACGCGCGTTCCAAGGTGATGCGCACTTGAGTGAGGGTGATGCGTGCGGCAGATCTGCCTCATCCCAGATCGTTTCCACCGCGGACTCACCATCGGGCGTGTCATCGCGTCGCCGGCCTGCGCACGATTATGCCATACTGATGACTTGTCGCGACCCTAACCGCGCGATGACCCATGAGCGGAGCGCCGAGGAGAAGGGCACCCCACCGGAGCACGGGGGGCCCTGCCCAGCGCGTGGTGTAGTATTCTCGTACGTCTCATGAACGGAGGACTGACCGCCGTGTCGCGGGCCTTCATCACCGGGCCGACCGGGCGCAATGCCACAACCGACGAGTCGACATCATCGCGGAGGGGATAGCATGTCACTTCATCCGGCCGTGCGCGAAACGGCGCTCGCGGCGATGGAACGAGTACGCGTACCGGGCGTTGCCATCGGACTTCTCGTCGACGGCGAGGAGATCACCGAGGGCTTTGGCGTTGCCAGCGTCGAGAATCCGTTGCCAGTCGATGCGACCACGCTCTTTCAAATTGGCTCGATTACCAAGACCTTCACCGCGACGGCGGTCATGCGGCTGGTCGAGCAGGGCAAGCTCGACCTGGACGTGCCGGTCCGTACGTACCTGCCGGACCTGCGCCTGGCGGACGAGGACGTCGCTCGGCGGGTGACGCTGCGCCACGCCCTGTGCCACACCAGCGGCTGGCCCGGGGACATCTTCGACGATTGCGGACCGGGCGATGATGCGCTGGCGAAGATGGTCGACCGCCTTGCCAGCCTCCCTCAGCTGACGCCCCTGGGCGAGGTCTGGTCCTACAACAACGTCGCCTACTGCCTCGCCGGCCGAGCGATCGAGCTCGTGACTGGCCTTACGTTCGAGCGGGCGATCAAAGAACTGCTGCTCGATCCGCTCGGGATGGAGCGCACGTTTTACGACGCCTCGGATGCGATTACCTACCGCTGCGCCGTCGGACACGTGTGCTTCGACGATGGGCCGAAGGTGTCGCGGCCATGGACGTTGGGCCGTTCGACCCATCCATTCGCCGGTCTCGCTTCCTGCCTTCGCGACCTGCTCCAGTGGGCCCGCTTCCACCTCGGCGACGGCACTGCTCCCGGCGCGGGATCCCCGGAGCATCGTCTGCTCCGTCCCGAGACCCTCGCCTACATGCACGCGCCGCTCGCGCCGGCCGGCGCGCAGGCCGAGGCGATTGGCATCACCTTTCAGACCGTGGACATCGCTGGCATTCGGACGATCGGACACGGCGGCTCCTGGTGCAATCAGATGTCGGCGTTTCGTCTCGCGCCGGAGCACCGCTTTGCCATCGTCGTGCTGACCAACGGCCATCGTGGCGCGGAGGTGCACGGGGAGATCGTCCAGTCGGCGTTGCGGGCATACCTCGGCGCGCAGCCCGCGGAGCCGCGGTATCTCACCCTCTCAGAAGCCGACCTGCACGTCTACGAAGGCCGCTATCAGGCGCTGCTGGACGACGTCGAGCTTACCGTGAACGATGGTTCCCTGACACTCACGACCGTGCGCCGCGCGAACGCGCTGGGATCCATTCCCGAAGCTCCGCTGCCCTCGCCCGTCCGCCTGGCCTTTCACGGCGAGGACAAGGTCGTGGCCGTCGATCCGCCGTTCAAGGGCAACAAGGGCGAGTTCCTGCGCGGGCCGGACGGCGAGATCGTCTGGTTCGCCTGGGGTGGACGAATCCACCGTCGCCAGCGATCGGCGACCGAGGGTCGCTGGCGTGCCGCTAGTCGCGTGCGAACCACATGCACCTGACGCTACAGACGCAGAATACGCTCGGCGTTGCCGTGTGCGATCTTCTCGCGATCGGCGTCGCTGATCGGCGCACTGTCCAGGAACGCTCGGCCCAGCGCGTTGGCACTGTACGGGTAATCGACCGCGAACATGATCCGGTCGGCGCCGAAGACGAGCAGCGCGCAGAGGAGCGGTGGCGTGGTAAAGTAGCCGCTCGTCGTCAGAAGAACGTTGGTCTGGAGGTACTCCGCCACGCTTCGCTCGAGGTGTGTCGCGACTGGCGTCAGCCGCTCGTCAGCGCGCGCCAGGGAAAAGGGGAGATTTTCTCCCATGTGACCGATGATGACCTGCAGCTTCGGAAAACGGTCGAACACACCGGCGACGACCATCCGGAGGCAGTGAAGGCCGGTCTCGCAGTGCCAGCCCCAGCCACCGCGCGACAGCGCTCCGGCGACGGGAGCCGGCAGTCCCCCGAAATAGGCCTGGTAAACTTCTGGCGGCGGTGGGGCGGGATGGAGATAGATCGGGACGTCGAGGGATTCTGCCGCGGCCAGGATCAGCCGAAAACCGGGGTGATCCAGGAAGTGGCCGTTGGTGATGCCACTGACCATCACGCCTTTCATGCCGAGCGTTTTCACTGCCCGCTCGAGCTCGGCCGCCGCTGCCTCCGGATCCTGCCACGCGAGCAGGGCGAAGCCGGCAAACCGGTCCGGGTGCGCGCGCACGACCTCGGCCATGGCGTCGTTGCACTCGCGAGCCAGAGCCGTGCCCGTCGCCGCGTCCAGTTGCTCGAGCGTAAACCCCGAGGTGACCGACCACGACAGGACCTGGACGTCGATCCCTGCCGCGTCCATCTCCGCGAGCCGTTGGGCGCCGACGTCGGCCAGCGCGTCGACCGAGGCAGCACTGTACGGCGGTGGCTGGTATCCTGGCGCAGAGCGCATCGCGGTCCGCAGCGGCTCGATCAGGATGTGCTCTTCGACGGCGATCGTGCGCATCGTGCTCTCCTTTGTCTGATTCACTCCGTGGTGCACAGTATAGGGCGAGCGCTCGTGCTCCGAAAGGGTTTGCCTCTCCATTCGGCCAGTAGTCTCAAGATGTGCCCGGTGCGGGGAGACGGCGCCCGCTGGTCCGCCAGATCGGGTGGCGGAGGATGACGGGGCGACGCGGGCGCGCATTGCGATCTCACCCCGCCCCACCGTGCGCGCCCGTGCGAAGGGACGGCTCCGCTGGATGGCCTGCAGCGAGTCCGGCTCGGGCGCGTCCGCGCATTGACCTGCGTTCGGAGGAATGATACCGTGGCGGCGTTTGGAGCACGCACGAAAAGCAGGCCGCGGGCGTAGTCACTGGCTTCGCCGGGCCAATGGAGCGATGAATGAGGACGACGAGTCACGAAGCTGTCATCTCGATCAAGACGCCGGTTGCCCCGCCCTACTGGGCCCTCCTGGAGCGCCAGCTCATCCGGGTCCAGTCCGAGGCGATCGAGGAGTACTACGACCATTATTTCGATTCGCGCGGCTACCTGCTCTGCGTTCCGCGCTGGGGTGGCGACGACGGCCCGGACGACGCGGCCGAGAACCTGCTGAACTGGACCATGCTCTACGCGCTGGGTGGGCCAGAGAACGTGCTGGAGCGCTACCATCGCGGCTGGGAGGGCCACCTCCGCCAGTACACCGAGGCGAAAACGGTCGAGGTTCCCCTGGCGCGCGAAGGGATGTACTACAAAGAGTTTCCGGTCTGCTTCGACTGGTTCCACCACGGCGAGGGGCTCTCCGCCTTCTTCCTCGAAGGACTGGCCAATCCCTTCGACCAGAAGTTCCAGCAGCGGACTCGTCGCTTCGCCGGCTTCTACATGGGCGAGGATCCGCAGGCGCCCAACTACGACCCGGAGCACCGCCTGATCCGCAGCATGTTCAACGGTAGCCGAGGGCCGCTGCTGCGCAAGGCTACTGCGCTGGACTGGGCGGGCGATCCGATCGAGGTGGAAGGGCGATTCCAGCCGCTCCATCGCGAGCGTAGCTACGCCGAGATGCTGGAGCATTTCGAAGAGTATACCGACGTCGTGGGCGATAATCCGCTCAATCTCGCGGCGACGACTCTCGGTTTCAACGCCTACGCCCTGACCGGTGAGGCCAGATACCGCGACTGGCTCCTCGGCTACGTCGACGCCTGGATCGAGCGAATGGCCGCGAACGACGGTATCATCCCCACGAACATAGGCCTCGACGGGACGATCGGCGGCGCGGCCGGTGGGAGGTGGTACGGTGGCGTGTACGGCTGGGGCTTCACCGTTCACGTCCCGGGCAGCAACGAGCTGGCCCACCGCAACTACCTGGGTCCACGCATCCTCCACGGCTTTGCCAATGCCCTGCTTCTCACCGGAAATCTCGGCTACGTCAATCCCTGGCGCGAGATGATCGAGCGGGTCAATGCCCACGCGAAGGTCGTCGACGGCCAGACGATGTACCCACACATGCACGGCGATCAGGGATGGTACGAGTACCGTCCACGCAAGTTCGCACCGGCCGCGCTCGAGCTGTACTACTGGACGATGGATCGCGACGTCCTGGCGCTGCTCCCCGAGAAACCGCGGTGGATCGCTTACCTCGACGGTGAGGATGCCACCTACCCGGTCGAGGCGCTGCAGGCGGACCTCAGCGCCGTGGGCAAACGGGTCGACGAGATGCGCCGCGATCCGACGACCCCGGACACGCGGCTCTCCGATGACCCCAATCACCTGAACCCGGCGACGACCGAGACGCTCACGCAGCTCATGCTCGGTGGCCTGCCGACGGGCCGCGTCGGCTATCCCCTGCACTGTCGGTTGCGCTACTTCGACCCGGCGCGCCGACGGCCGGGGATTCCCGAGGACGTGGCCGCGCTGGTGGAGAAGCTGAGCGCCGACGAGGTCGTCGTCACGCTGGTGAACACGAGCCCCCTGGCTGCGCGTGAGGTGATCGTCCAGGGCGGCGCCTACGCCGAGCACGAGATCGTGGACGTCCAGCAGGGCGAGGAGACAACGCCGGTCGGCCACAGTCACTTTCGGGTCCAGCTTGCCCCCGGCGCGGGAAGCCGGCTGCGGATCCGAACCAAGCGCTACGCCAACCAGCCCACATTCGCCTTTCCCTGGTCGTAGCGAGCGCGATCCGACATGGATCCTGGGGGCGAGCTGGCACCGCATCACTTCCCAAGTCCCCGTCGTCATGGAAGTGCCGAGCGGGGCGCTGTCAGTCGTTCGGCCCTACCTGATGCGTCGTCCACGTCCGCGGCGGCGGATCGCTAATCGGCGAGTGGCTCCTTTCACCACGGAGACTGGCACGTGCTTCTGCTCGAAGACCTCGGTCCGAAGACCGTGCCCCCGTGGACTCCCGTTATCACTCGTGCGATCGTGTGATCCTTCGTCGGCATTCTTCTGAGCACGCTGGGCGTGACACTTCCGGACTGGCTGCGGCGTGTGTCCACGCCGTACGGCCCCGTTTGGAAGGAGATCGCGGAAGAGTCTGATGGCTTCGCGCGCATCGCCGCGGCAGCCGGCGCGTCGGCTAGCGATGCACAGCGCTGGCTGCGCGACATGTCGCCGGTTCTATTTTAAGCCGCTGGGACGATCGTCGGTGCGCCGCAGGCCATGGTCCACCTCGACGCGCGCTCGGACAACCTGCGGCTGGTCAACGGCCGTCTCTACCTGTTCGACCTGCCGAACGTGGCTGTCGGCCCACCAGAGCACGATCTCGCCGAGTTCGCTCAGAGCATTACCGTCGAGTGTGGACCGTCGCCAGAGCAGGTCGTCGCCTGGTACGCCGAGCATCTCTCTCCGCGTGACCGGGCGCTCGAGGCCGCGGTCGCATCGCTCGCTGGTTTCTTTGCCCATCGCTTTTGACAGCCGGAGATTCCCGGGCTGCCGCGCTTGCGTCGCTTTCAACGCGACCAATTCCGCGTCTGCCTCGCCTGGGCTGCGCGGCGGCTGCGACTGCCGGAGCCAGACTGGCTAGCGCACCTGAAGCGGGACACGCATGGAGAGCCTTCCCGTCGACGATCACGCGTCAAATCCACTGCTTCTGACGCCCGCTCTACAGATCATCGCCTCGGTAGCCCATTCGCCGCCAGATCTCGCGGGCGCGCTCGAAGTTCTCCGGGATGACGTCTCGGACCTTCCCAGACGAGCAGACGGGTGGAGCATTCGGATCGTCCAGGTCCATCGGGCGCCAGTGGTCGTTCTCGTAGGGTTTGCGCGATTCCTCGCGCCTGAAGTCGGGGACCGCGAAGCTGTTGCCGTTGTCGAGCACGCTCTTCCAGGCGAGGATGCCGATCACCGACATCGCGACGCCGCGGTACACGTTCAGGTAGGGCTGCTCGCCACTGCGAATCGCTTGGGCAAAGTAGTGGTTCGTGAAGAAGTCGCCTCCGCCGTGGCCGGCGCTCGCCGCCTCCTTCGCCCAATCGGGGAAGCGCGGATGGTAGACTTTCTCCGGTACCTGGCCGGGCTTGAGGTCCCACTCGTCGTGGACGATGCGGATGCTGCCCGGTCCCCAGTAGCCCGGTCCACGCCCAGTCTCCATCATCCCCCACTCGCCGTGCAGGCGGTAGAAGATGCTGTGTCCGGGTAGCCCACCCTGGAGTAGCTTGAAGATAGCGCCGTTGTCCATCTGCGCGATGATCAGACCACCAACGTCTGTCTGGCGCCACAGGCGTTGTCGAGGGCTGTCCTCGGGCAAGTGGGAGGTGAAGCCGTTGACGCGCACCGGCATCGTATCGGTGATCGTCATCAAGGGTGCCATCGCGTGAGTGCAGTAATAGGTGGTGGGGAGGTTGTTGCGCCAGTGCCGGAGGCCCGGGGCGATGCCCATGTGCCAGTCGAAGCTGCCGGGGTGGTTGTACTCCCCCTCGGCGTAGAGGACGCGACCGATCTCTCCTGCCCGATACAGCCGAGCCATCTCCTGGTTGAAGGCCGTAAACGGATAATTCTCGGCGAGCATGTAAATCTTACCGGTCTCCTCGACCGCGCGACACAACGCGACGCCCTCGGCGAGGGTACTGCACGCTGCGCACTCGCTCATGACGTGCTTGCCGGCCCGCAGCGCCTTGATCGCGAAGGGCGCGTGCTCGTGGAAGTAGTTGGCCAGCACAACGGCGTCCAGGTCGTGCGCGAGAAAGCGGTCGTAGTCGGTGTAGGTGGCGACGTCGTGGGTGCGGCCGACCTCGGCGAGGCGTTCCTCCCAGGTGTCGCAGATGGCTACCAGTTCCATGCCGGCGCTCGCCGCCTGGCGCATAAAGGTCTGGCCCCGACCAACCCCGACCACGCCCACGCGAATCAGTTTGCCATTGCCCGTCTCTGGCCTCACTCCTTGTCCTCCTAAAGAATGATCAGATGAGCTCGGCGATACGTCCGGCCACCGCCTCGATCAACGTTTCCAGACACCCGGGCGCGAGGCTCGACGGCTCTTCCTGGTAGAGGCCCTTGCCGTAGCGGTCTCGGGGAAGCAGATAGCCGGCGGCCTGACCTCCCGCGAGGGGCGACACGAGGAGCGTGCGAGCGGGAAAGCGTCGACGTAGCTCGGTCTGGAGAACGTTGTACGGCTCGGCCCCGACCGCGATCCAGACCGCATCGCCCATGCGGTAGACCGAGAAGGGGAAGCGGTAGGTATCTCCCGACGGGAGCGAATCCAGGCTGCCCAGCCGGCGGCGCGCGCGTTCCGCCCGAGGGCCGCAGTCGCGGGCGCCGATGACGTCGCCGCGC